>NZ_JADGHZ010000143.1 GCF_019683595.1 Sphaerobacter sp.
ACCACGACGCGCATGACGATGACGACTAGCGCGGTTCCCGCTCTCCGGTCGCTGGAACGTGCCAGCAACGGCGGGGCGGGAACCGCACCCCCTCGCCCTGCGCCACCACGGCAGCCTCTCCGCCCGCAAGCGGGCGTGCGGCCGGTGGACCGGCGCGGGGCTGCGGGCGACCGGTCAGCCCGAGGTCCTGTGGAGGTCAGCCTGATGCCCGAGAAACCTCATCCAGCCGCGGCGGGCGGCCCCACCGGCCAGGGCGAGCGCCTCCGGATTGTCCCCTCTGCGGGGAGCACATGAAGAGTCCGAGGCGGCGTCGCCCCGGACTCTGCTTTCTACTCCTGCACGCGGTTTTCGGTGGTACCCCCGGCAGGACTCGAACCTGCGACATGCGGCTTAGAAGGCCGCCGTTCTATCCGCTGAACTACGGGGGCGAGACGGACGAGTCCGGCGGTCATCGCGCGCCGGGACCCATGTCTCCAAGAGCTTATTGTACCCGAAGTCGGAGTGTCCGGTCGCGAGCCGAATTCCGCACCGCGACGGTCATTGGCGATGGTCCGGGGTGGCAGTCAGTGCGTGCGCACCGGCGCCGGCGAGGGCGAGCCAGGAGCGGAGCTGGACCACGTCGGCGATGCCGCAGCGGAAGCCGATGTAACCGTCGGGGCGGACGACGACGATGCCCGTGCCGGGGATGCTCGTGAGCCGGTGGACCGCGACGTGGGGACCGAGCGATTCGTGCTCAATGGGCGCGGCGTCGCGGTGCAGCAGGACGTGGAACCCCGGCCGGGCGAGGAGCGCGTGAAGCCGGGTATGCCGGCCGTCGGCGGTGGTGACGGTCGCGTCCGGGAGGCGATGGCCGGCGCCCGGGCCTCCTGGAAGGGAGGGAGTGCCCTCGACTGACAGGGGACTATCCGGGTAGGCGACGCGTAACTGGGATACCCGGCGGACTCCCGCCGCGACCAGCCGGCGGCGACCGAGGATGACGGGGATCAGCGGCGCGCCGACGGGGGCAATCGTCCCGCGGAGCAGCGAGGGAAGCGGGCCGGTGGACGCCTCGCCCCAGAAGATCAGGTGGGTCAGCCGGAGGATCTGCCGCACGACGGGGCGGCGCTCGAAGTCGTAGGAGTCGAGTACGAGGTCCGGGTCTGAGGCTGCGGCGGCGCAGGCGAGTTTCCAGCCGAGGTTGACGGCGTCCTGGATGCCGGTGTTCATCCCCTGGCCGCCGCCCGGGGACGATACGTGGGCGGCGTCACCGGCGAGGAACAGCGGACCCTGGCGGAAACGGGATGCCAGCCCGAGCTGCAGCGCGTAGCGTGCCGACCACGCGAGGGCCGTGATCCGAGCGTCGACGCCCACGGCGTCGAGGAGTGCCTGCAACTCGGCGCGGGCGACCGGTGGACCTGGTTGACCGTAGTGGATTAGGTCGTGCCCGGCGGGACGGGTCGCCAAGATGCGCCAGGTTGCCTTCTCACCGAGCGAGAAGAGGAACACCAAGCCGCCACGCGCCGCCGCGACGTGGGCGACGCCGGGGGCGAGATCGGCGTCGATCTCCGCGTCGGCAATCACCACCTCTTCCCTGTACGGCTTGCCGCGCCACGCGATCCCGGCGAGGCGGCGCACGGTGCTCTCCGGGCCGTCGCACCCTGCGACGACGGTGCAGTCCACGTCGTGGAGTCCCGCGGGTGAGCGAATCGTGGCCCGGACGCCGGATGGCCCGTGCTCCAGATCGACGAGTTCGGTGCCGCGCTCCACCACGACGCCGCGTGCGGCGAGTGCCCGATCGAGAACGTCCTCGATGTCCGTCTGCCGCACCAGGGTCAGGTGCGGGAACGCCGTGTCCGGCAGCGCGAAACCGGCGAGGGTGACGCGGACCACCCGTGCGCCAAGGTGCAAGTGCACCTCCGGGGCGGTATCCGCCCGGTCCAGGATCGCCTCGGTGACACCCAGCGGGCGCAGAACCTCGAGGGTGCGCGGGTGCAGGATGAGGGCGCGGGACGGCCGCCATAGCTCGGCGCGCCGGTCGATGATTCTGACCCGCGCGCCGAGGGCGTGAGCCTGGAGTGCCAGAGTGAGGCCGGTTGGCCCTGCGCCGACCACGAGGACATCGGTTGCTTGGCTCATGACGTCGCCACCACCCGCCACCACGCCTTCGTGTCTGTGGATGTAGTGGCCCCGAGCCGCGCCGGAGCCGCAAGCAGGTCGTCCCGCCGCAGGCCGGGCAGTACCTGGTAGTGGATCGAGCCCGGCACGCACACCAGCGCGAGCACCTGCCAGAGGCAGCGAGCGTAGTGCTCGGCGCGGTCGGGACCGTCCCACTCGTACACCCCCCGGTAGACCCCGTGTTCGTCGTTGGCGAGCCACAGTTTGGAGACGAAGCCGGGGAAACCCACGAACAGCGGGGTATTGAGCAGGCTCTCCCAGCGGAACAAGGTGTGCCCCAGGCCGCGGACGGCCCGCAACCGGAACGCCACCACGAGGACGCAGGGGTCGGCGGGCACCCGGTCGACGACCGTCTCACGGTAGACCGGTGCGGACGTCCTGTCCGCGAAATGCAGGCACGAGCCAAGGTGCTCGTGCTGAAGATGTATCCGACGGCGAGCCGCCAGGTTGATGGTGCTGGCGACGCAGCGGACCTCTGCCCGCGCCGCGGTGCTGATGGGCAACGGAGTCTGGTCGTTCATGGTGCCCTCGCAATCAAGTCAGCCGCTCGGTGAGGACGGTGCTTCGCGTGCGGTGCGGCTCGGCTTCGGCGGGTCACATCCCTGTTATGCGGGTCATACAAGGTGCCACCGTTACGATAACCGGCCCACGATCACGTGCTCGCAACAGAACCTGCTAAGAAGTGTCAGATGCGTTGCTAATTCGGGGATCTAATTGCGGAAGTGGCTGGATCTCCGTCGCACGGGCGTGAAGGGTGGCACGGAGATTGTGACGGAATTAACATTCCATTGGACCGCCAGATCGGGTACGGTTTGGACAGGTCTGGTGGGCTAGTCGGACAGGTGGAACGACCGGCCTCACCTGGTATGGTACGCCGGGGAGCGCAATGAGGCGCTCGGAGGCCGAAGGTGACGGGAGTGGTGCCGTGGAGGTTATTTCCGCCGATGTGGCCGGCGTCACGCTCCTCGATCCACCGGAAGTCGTCTGTGTAGCGACCACGCGGGATCCCGCTCAGGTGGCGCGCTGGAGGGACAAGCTGGAGCGGGCGAACATGCCCGTCCGCACCCAGACGATCAGCGTGAGTCAGCCGGGGCAGGCGCGCGAGGTTGTCTACCTCCTCTACGTCCGGCCCTGCGATGAGGAGGCTGCCGTGCAATTGATCGGGTCGCAGCCGGGCCTCCCGATTTTCCCCCTCGCGCACCTTCGTCAGACCTGGTAGTGACGCCGAGAGTTGACCTCGGGGCACGGTTCCTGCTGCACGCGCGGAGGCGCGGAGGATTGGTGCCGCGTGACTGGCATCGGGTCATGCGATCGGGAACCTTCCCAGGGAACGCGACGTCTCATCAATAGGCGCGTCAACGGTGATGCGCCCCACGGGCGGTGCCCGTGGCATGACGGAGGATTAGAGTGACCGAACGAGAGTTGCTGCGAATCATCGCCGCCTCGCCGAGCAAGCCGGGCGACCTCGTCGTCGAAGACCGGCGCGGGGAGCGGCGGCTGTTCATCGGCTCCACCGGCACATTGAGCCGGGGGACGCTCAATCCCGACTTCGTGGCGGCGCTGCTGCGCAGCGACCGCTGGGAGCCGATCGACGACGACCAGTGGTACTCACTGGAGGAACTGCGACAGCGCTTCGCCTCGGGGCAACCAGAGAGTGAGCGCACCGGCGCGCGGCGGCTCGTCGCCGCGCTCGGAGGTCGCGCTCGCTGATTCGCAGGCGATCACGCACCCGGCACCGAGTGGTGCCGGGTGCGTTTTTTTGTGCCGTGTGGTGCAGCTCCCCTTGACAGCGCCGGCCGCTCCGCTAATATGTAGGTATCCTACATATTAGCACTGCGAAGGGAGGCCCCGCATGGCAGCAACCCAGATCCCCGGCTATCGCTACGGCGACCCGTCGCTCCCACCCTCGGCGCTCTCGCTCGGCGACCTGCACCGGATCCAGCAGGCGCTGCTCTTCAGCGAGGAGGATGTCCGGGCGCTGCGCCGAGCCGGGGAGATCCTGGCGCCGCAGGTCTCCGACATCCTCGACGTCTGGTACGGGTTCGTCGGAGCGCACGACTTCCTGCTTGCCTATTTCTCGACGCCGAACGGGCCGGATGCGGACTACCTCGCCCGGGTCCGAGCGCGGTTCGGTGAGTGGATCCTGGACACCTGCCGGGCCGAGTATGATGAGAACTGGCTGGCCTACCAGGCTGAGATCGCTCGCCGTCACTATCGGGACAAGAACAAGACGGATGGGGTGCAGGGCGCGCCGCCGTTCATCCATTTCCGCTACGTCAACGCCCTCGCCTACCCCATCTACGCGACGATCCGTCCGTTCCTGGAGAAGGGGGAGTCGGACCCGGCGGAGGTCGAGCGGATGCATCAGGCGTGGCTGAAGGCGGTGCTCCTGCAGGTGACCCTCTGGAGCCAACCGTACCTGCGAGAGGGAGCATTCTGACGGGTGAGCCTCTACGACCCTGAACGCCGGAGGAACGACCCGGCGGCTCGCGTCGGAATGGCGCTACTCCGCCTGGCCCAGGCGGTAAAGAAGCTGTCCCTCGCCGAGGCGGAGGAGCAGGGCCTGACGCCGGTGCAGGCGCAGGCGCTCCTGTTCATCCGCCATACCAAGCCGTTTCTCGCGTCGGTCGGACGGCTGGCGGCGGAGTTGGGGACGACCCACGCGACGGCGATCGGCGTCGTGGACGGCTTGATCCGACGCGGGCTGGTGACGAGAGAGCCGAGCCCGTTCGACCGGCGGGTGACGCTCCTCCGGCTCACCCCGGACGGTGAGGCCGTCTGCCGGAACCTCGACCGGCTGGGCCGGACGCTGGCGGACGCGCTCGGGCGGCTCGACGCCGACGATCTTCGGAGCCTGGAGCGGAACTTGGGGGCGCTGGTGTGGAGCCTGCGTGAGATGGGAGCGCTGCAGGTGAGCGAGCCGTGCCGCGGGTGCGTGCACTTCCGAGAGAACGCAGCACCGGGTGCGGCCGAGCCACACCACTGCGCGCTGATCGACCGCTATCTCTCGGAAGCGGACTCACGGCTCGCCTGCCCCGACTTCACGCCGATTGCGCTCGCGGGTCGGGACAGACCAGACGACACCAAATAGGCGGCGCGGGCGCACGGGCCAAACCACCGTGCGATGACCGCCTTCGGGGTCACACATCCGCGCAAGAACACCCGCCCTCCCGGTGCGGAGCCGGACGGCGGCCTTGACATCCCTGGCGGGGGTCTGATACATTGCTCACAATCTCATCTGGCGATGAGGGGAAGTAGTAGCGCGTTTCGGCGCACAGCGAGCCGGGGGACGGTGTGAGCCCGGTGCGAGCAGAGCGCGCGAACTCGTCCCTGAGCCGTCGGGGTGAAGCCGGCAGGTCTAGCTCCGACCGGGTCGCGTCCGTTAGCACGCGCAGAGTGGGCACCGCTTCGAACCGGAGCAGTGCCAAGTAGGGTGGTACCGCGGGTGAAGCCCGTCCCTTCCGAGGGACGGGTTTTTTGATTGCCGTGCGCGGCACGAGCGGATGGACGATAGGGTGATCGGGCAGATGGCAGCGCGCTACCTCGACCTTCTTGGGCTTTTCCTTCTTTCCCTTCTTCGGCCCCTTGGCGGGGCGAGAGGCGCGCTGGGAGGCTGCCCGTAACGCGGGCATACGCATCAGACCGGAAGACTCACCGGCCTCCCAGCACGGGAGGCCGGTTCGTTTATCCGGCACTTGTCAACACGGCGGATGGAAGAGGAGCGGAGGTTCCCGATGAGCGACAGGTTGATCATCTTCGACACGACGCTGCGCGACGGCGAGCAATCGCCGGGTGCGACGATGGCGACGCCGGAGAAGCTGGAGGTCGCACGAATGCTCGCGCGCATGGGCGTGGACGTCATCGAGGCTGGCTTCCCGGCCGCGTCGCCCGGAGACCTGGAGGCCGTGCGGACCATCGCGCGCGAGGTGAAGGGGAGCGTCATCTGCGCCCTGGCGCGGGCCAACGACCAGGACATCGACGCCGCCTGGGAAGGGGTACGCCCCGCGGAGGAGGCGCGCATCCACACCTTCATCGCGACCTCGCCGGTCCACATGGAGTACAAGCTCCGCATGACGCCGGATCAGGTCGTCGAGGCGGCGCGCCGGGCCGTGACGCGGGCTCGCGGCTATGTCTCCAACGTCGAGTTCTCGGCCGAGGACGCGACCCGCAGCGACTGGGACTTCCTCTGCCGCATCTTCGCCGTAGCGATTGAGGCCGGCGCGACGACGATCAACGTGCCGGACACGGTGGGCTACACCACGCCAGCCGAGTACGCGCGGCTCATCCAATACCTGATGGAGAACACGCCCGGCATCGAGAACGTCGTGGTCAGCGTCCACTGCCACGATGACCTGGGGATGGCGACGGCCAACACGCTGGCCGCGATCCAGGCCGGCGCGCGGCAGGCGGAGGTAACGATCAACGGCATCGGCGAGCGCGCGGGCAACACCTCGCTGGAAGAGGTGGTCATGGCGCTCCACACCCGCAAGGACTTCTACGGCGGGATCATGCCGCGCATCGAGACCCAGATGCTGGTCCCGGCGTCGCGGCTGGTCAGCCGGACGACCGGGATCGTGGTGCAGCCGAACAAGGCGATCGTCGGTGCCAACGCGTTCGCCCACGAGGCCGGCATCCACCAGGACGGCATGTTGAAGCATCGCGACACCTACGAGATCATGACGCCGCAGTCGGTCGGTTGGGAGGCGAGCCGGTTGGTGCTCGGCAAGCACTCCGGGCGTGCCGGCTTCACTGCCCGCCTCAAGGAACTCGGTTACGGCGATCTGAGCCGGGAGCGGATCGACGAGCTGTACCGGCGGTTCATCGACCTGACCGACCGGAAGAAGACCGTCACCAACGCGGACCTGATCGCGATCGTCGAAGAGGACTTGCAGCACGGGCCGGAGCGCTACGTGCTGTCCGGCTGGCGGGCGCATTCGGGGTCTAACGGCCAGGCCGAAGCCTGGGTCAAGATGGTCATCGACGGCGTCGAGCGGGAGGCATCGGCGGTCGGGAACGGGCAGATCGACGCGCTGTTCAAGGCGATCGACCGGCTGGTGAACAGCGGTTGTACGCTGGAGGCGTTCCACATCGACGCAGTCACCCCGGGCGAGGACGCGCAGGGCGAGGTGACGGTGCGCGTGCGCTGCGGCGCGAACATCTATAACGGCCGGGGCGTGGCGACCGACATTGTGGAGGCTGGAGTACGCGCCTACTTGATGGCGCTGAACCGGGCAGGGGTAGCAACGGAGGTGACGGTCTAAGCATGGGCCAGACGATGACCGAAAAGATCCTCTCGCGCGCGGCGGGTCGCCGGGTGGAGCCAGGCGAGATCGCCGAAGTCGCGGTGGATCTGGTGATGACCAACGACATCACCGCGCCGCTGGCGATCAAGGAGTTCAAGAAGACCGGGCTGGAGCAGGTCTTCGACCCGAACAAGGTCGTGTTCGTGCCGGACCATTTCGTCCCCGCCAAGGACATCAAGGCGGCCGAGCAGGCGAAGGTCATGCGCGAGTTCGCCGTCGAACAGGGGGCGATCTACTTCGAGGTCGGCCGCGCCGGCATCGAGCACGTGGTGCTGCCGGAGAACGGCCTGACGCTCCCCGGCCAGGTGATCATCGGCGGGGACTCCCACACCTGCACCTACGGCGCGTTCAACGCCTTCGCGACCGGCATGGGCTCGACCGACATCGCTGCGGCGATGGCGCTCGGCACCACCTGGGTGCGTGTGCCGCCGACGATCAAGTTCGTCTACAACGGCACGCTGCCCGAGGGCGTCGGCGGCAAGGACCTGATCCTCTACACCATCGGCCAGATCGGCGTGGACGGCGCGCTCTACGCGGTCATGGAGTTTACCGGCGAGGTGATCGACGCCCTCGACATGGACGGCCGCATCGCTATGGCGAACATGGCCATCGAAGCGGGTGCCAAGACCGGCATCTTCGCCTGCGACGATAAGACCCGCGAGTGGCTGGCCCGCGTCACCGATCGGCCGTATGAGCCGGTCGAGAGCGACCCCGACGCCGAGTACCTGAAGGTCATCGAGTTCGACGTGTCCAACCTCAAGCCGGTGGTGGCGCTGCCGCACCTGCCGTCGAACGTCTACCCGGCCGACGAGGTGGGCGACATGCCGATCCACCAGGTCGTCATCGGTTCCTGCACGAACGGCCGGATCAGCGACCTGCGCGAGGTGGCGAAGATCCTCAAGGGTCGCCAGGTGCACCCGAACGTGCGCTGCATCGTCATCCCGGGCAGCCAGGAGGTGGCCAAGCAGGCCACGCGCGAGGGACTGGCCGACATCTTCTTGGAGGCGGGCGCGATCTTCTCCACCTCCACCTGCGGCCCGTGCCTCGGCGGCTACATGGGTGTCCTGGCCAAGGGCGAGCGCTGCGTCTCGACCACCAACCGCAACTTCCGCGGGCGTATGGGACACCGGGAGGCCGAGATCATCCTGGCCGGTCCCCAGGTGGCGGCGGCCAGCGCGGTGCTCGGCCGTGTGGCCTCGCCCGCCGCGTTGAACTAATCGGGTAACGACGGGGCCGGCCGCCGCGCCGCCGGCCCGCCCGGGGG
>NZ_JADGHZ010000025.1 GCF_019683595.1 Sphaerobacter sp.
GTTGGGAGAGGGGGCCGGGGGGTGAGGGCCGTACCCCCCTCTCCCAACCTTGAGAGGGGGTTGGGGGTGAGGGCCGTCCTCCTACGGCTGGAACTCGACCGGGATCCGGACCTCGTTGATGCGCGAGCCGTCCTTGGCCGAGAGCTCGTAGGCGACGACCGTGCCCGATCCAGGCTCGGAGACGGTGAAGGGAATGGTGACGTCAAAGGTGCCGCGCATACCGCTGCCGGACGTGGCCGTCACCACCTGATGGGCCAACTGGTTCCCCGCTTCGTCGAGGATCTCAATCTGGAACGTGGCCTCGAAGACGTTCGCGGTGCCGGACGCCTGGAGCGGACCCGACACCGTGTCGCCGATTGCGGGGGATTCGACCAGGATCGCCGGAGTCAGATCCTCGTAGGTCGCGCGGCTGACCGGCTGATCGAGCGCGATCCCCTCGCTGCCGAAGACCTCGACCGGCTGCCCGTCGAGTTCGAACCGCACCTGCTCCACGGTCGGGAACTGGGTCAGGGTATAGACTACCTGCGCCAGCCGAGCGAGCATCGAGAAGCTGCCGCCGCCGGATTCGAAGTCGCCCGAAAGGTCCACCGTTGCCAATCCGGCCTCGATCACGATGCCGTTGAGCGTGGTCCCCTCCGGGATTGCCGTCGACATCCCGGCGGCCTGCTCAGCCTCGGTCGGGCCGGCCAGCAATGCCTGGATCGCCTCCGTGGCCGGTCGCGGCGAAGCCGGGATCTGCCGGTGCGCCGTGGCGATCTTCTCATCGCGGATGAAGTACACGTTGACCTGCCGCTCGGCGGCCGGGGACGGAGACGCTTCTGGAGACGGGGACACCGGGCTGGCAGCCGGTTCCGGCGTCGTCTCCGGCGTCACCGCCGGGGACTCCGTGGCGCCAGGGGTACTCACCCCGGGCGCATCGCCGGCAGGCGCCGTCGGCTCCGTCGTCGACGGCGCGGGCGCCATCTCAGGCCCCCCACACGCCGCGAGGACGAGCACCAACACCATGAGCAGGACCAGCACACGCCGCCCCCGCGGCATCCACGCCGTGGCAGAGAACCGAGCCGGTACCATACTAGCCCCTCTCACTGCGCGCCATGAGCGCAGCCGCGCTCACCCCCTTAACGCGCGCCGGGTGTGGAGTCATACATGGCGGCTCGACGCATCCGCGGCGGATCCGGGCGACGGACGCCGCTCAGCTCGCAGGCTCTGGCTGCTGGAACAGGGGCGTCGAGAGGTAGCGCTCGGCCAGGTCCGGGAAGAGGGTCACGATGTTCAGCCCGGCGCTCTCCGGCCGCTCGGCGATCCGCACCGCCGCCGCGGCAGCGGCCCCGCTTGAGATACCGACGAGCAGCCCCTCCTCGCGGATCAACCGGCGGGCCATGGAGAACGCTTCCTCGGTGGAGACCAACACCACCTCGTCGATCACGGCGCGGTCGAGCACCTCGGGCACGAAGCCCGGCGAGATCCCCTGAATGCCGTGGGAACCGCGCCGTCCCTCGGCCAGCACCGGCGACTCGGCCGGCTCAACGACCGCGATTCGCACGCCCGGCTTCTTCTGCTTGAGCACCTGCCCCACGCCCGTAATCGTGCCGCCGGTACCGGCGCCCGCGACGAAGACATCGACCTGCCCGTCGGTGTCCTCCCAGATCTCCAGCGCGGTGGTGCGCCGGTGGATGTCGGGGTTCGCGGGGTTCCAGTGCTGGCGAGGCATGAAGGTCTTGGGCAGGCTCGCGGCGATGCGGTTGGCCTCCTCGATCGCGCCGGGAGTGCCCTGGTCGGCCGGAGTCAGGATCACCTCGGCGCCCAGCGCCCGCAGCAATGCCACCCGCTCCGGGCTGTTGCGCGCCGACATGGTGATGATCAACCGGTAGCCGCGGATCGCGGCGATCCAGGCAAGGCCGATCCCGGTGTTGCCACTGGTCGCTTCGATGATGACGGTATCGGGCGTCAGCAACCCGCGCTCCTCAGCGTCCCGAATCATGTTGAGCGCGATCCGGTCCTTCACCGAGAAGCCAGGGTTGAACATCTCCAGCTTCGCCCAGATCGTGGCGCCGGGCGGCGCGACCCGGTTCAACCGCACGAGCGGAGTTCGGCCAACCAGTTCCGTGGCATCGCGGGCAATGCGCATCCTGCGTTCCCTCTCACGTCCCAGCTTGGGCAAGCCACCTACGCTGGTTACAACGGCACCCCGCCGGTTGCAATTCCTGCAGGATGCGCGCCCCCGGAACGATCAGGCCTCGTCCGCCGGGCCGGTGGCGATCGGCACGTCGTCCCGGTTCCCCCACTCGGCCCACGAACCGTCGTAGACCCGCACGTTGCGGTAGCCGCTCATCCAGAGCGAGAGCGCGGCGTGGGCTGCGCGCACCGCCCCCTGGCAGTAGGTGATCACCGGCGTCTCCGGCGTCACCCCCGCCGCTTCATGACGCGCCCGGACCCGCTCCGCCGGAATGAACGTGCGATCACCGTCCCAGTTGAGGTTCTCCTGCCAGAACATGTGCCGGGCACCAGGGATGCGCCCTCCGTGCTTGGCGCGTACTTCCTCGCCCGTGAACTCACTCAGCCGGCGCACGTCGAGGATCACCGCGCTCCCGGTCTCCCGCGCCTGCATGACGTCATCGAGGGTGGCGATGATCTCCGGTCGCTCCGCAGCCGGGTCGATGGTGAAGGTCGCCGGTGCCGGCTGCGGCGTCGGCTCCGCCGTGACCGGGCGCCCCTCCGCCAGCCAGCGCGTCCAGCCGCCATCGAGGATGCGCATCTGTTCTTCTTTGCCGTAACGAGCCAGGACGAGCCACAGGCGCGACGAGTAGTGCCCGCCCTCGTCGTCGTAGGCCACGATGCGCGTGTCGTCCCCGACTCCCAGCCGCGACATCACCGCCGCCACCTGCTCGGCCGGGGGCATCATGTAGTCCACCGGGTGGTTCGGGTCGCTCAATTCCGCCGCCCAGTCGAGGTAGACCGCCCCCGGGATGTGCGTTTCGGCGTACACATCCCGGCCCGGAGGACCCTCGAAGTAGTAGCGACAATCAATGATCCGCACCGTCGGGTCGTCCAGGTGTTCGGCGAGCCACTCCGTGCTGACGAGCACCCGGCTCCGGTCTGTCGAGAAGGCCATGAACTGCTCCCTCTCCAATGCTCGCGCCATCTTCCCGCGCGCTGGCTATGCTCACGGCCGCAGTATACGGCGCCTCCTATCCGCCGTCGTGCTCCCGGCGCCACTGGAGATAGTGGGCGAAGCGCGCGACCTCCGCCACGTCGTCGTCCGGCAGCCCCTCCAGCGCCGACCTTAGCTCCTGCCGGACCGATGGCGCCTCCCCTGGGGCATTGCTCGCGTCAACGGCGCGCCCGATCTCGCACAGGAGCGCACCGAGCGCGAGGTCGAACGCCGCCGCGAGCTGCGCGAGGACCGCACCGGACGGGTCCTTACGCCCCCGCTCGATCTCGCTCAGGTACGGCACGGAGATGCCCGACGCCTGGCTGAGGTCGCGCAGCGTCCAGCCCCGGGCAAGGCGCAACCCACGCACCGTTGCACCAACCGCCTCGCGGTAGGGCTCCCTGCGCTCGACCATCCCCTACTCGCCCAGCACCTGCACCACGACTTGCCGTGAGCGCGGGTGCGTGTCGAAGTCGATCAGGACGATGCGCTGCCAGATCCCGAGCGCCAGCCGCCCGCGGTCGAACGGCACGGTCAGCGACGGCCCGAGCAGCGATGCGCGGAGGTGGCTGTGGGCGTTGTCGTCGTGGTTGATCGCGTTGTGGCGGTATCCCTGGTCGGGTGGGACCAACCGCTCCAGCATGGCCGGGAAGTCGTCGATCAGTCCCGGCTCGTACTCGCTGATCGCCACCGCGGCGGTCGTGTGCGCCACGAAGACCGTGACGATCCCCTCCTGGCACCCGCTCGCGGCGATCGCCGCCTCCACGCGCGGCGTCAGGTCGTGCATCTCCCCGCCGCCACGGGTCTGAATCTCCCAGCGCTCCGTCCGAACCACGCGCACCCTCCGCTCACACCGCGGCTCACCGCGCCGTGTACCCGCCGTCGATGGGGTAGGTGATGCCGGTGGTGAAACTGGCCTCGTCCGACGCGAGGTGCACGACCACCGCCGCGACTTCGGCAGGCGCGATCAGCCGTCCAAGCGGCGTCATGGACCGCAGGATCGCGTACCCGGCCTCGGCGTCACCTTGCCCGAGCAATTGGACGACGCGCCCCACCATCGGGGTGTCGACCGGACCCGGACACACGGCGTTCACCCGGATGCCGTCCTTCGCACAGTCGAGCGCGAGCCCCCTGGTAAACCCGACGATGGCGTGCTTGCTTGTGACGTACGCGATGCTGCCCGCAACGCCCGCCAGCCCATTGATCGACGCCATATTGACCACAACGCCGCGGCTCTCCCGCAGCAGCGGCAGCGCCGCCCGCGCGCCGAGATACATGCTCTTGACGTTGACCGCCATGACGCGGTCCCAGGCATCCTCCGGCAACGTCTCGACCGTGCCGAGCATCTCGATCCCCGCGTTGTTGACCAGGATGTCGAGGCCGCCGAAGCGCTCGCGAGCGAGGGCCACCGCGCGCTCCCAGTCGGCCGCCGAGACGACGTCGGCAGGCATCGTGACGAGCCGCTCACCGGCATCCAGGGCACCACGGAGCGCGTCCAGCCCGTCCGCGTCGATGTCGGTCGCAACGACGCGCGCACCCTCACTAAGGAACGCTTCCACAATCGCGCGGCCGATGCCGGCCGCTCCGCCCGTCACCAGCGCCCGCTTCCCGCCCAGCCGTGTCATCGGGAAACCTCCCCTCGCGCGTGACAACTCGGGTATCCGCGCCGGCGCGCGTCCCGCTGGTGGTACTGTAACGGAGTTCTGCCGGAGTGCGAAAGCGATGCCGTGAGCGGTTACCGACCCTGCGTGCGTCGCGGATGGACGCCGGCCTCGCGGAGTACCTGCTCGACCGCCGCCCGGTCGTCGCAGACGACGAAAACCTCTTGCACCGACGAGCCGCGTCTGGCGATGAGCTTCACCCCCGTCGCCGTGGGAGCGCTGACCCGGACCGACAGCGCTCCACCGGGCCGCCCACGCGTGGCGTAGATCCGGCCTGGCACGATCGAGCGCACGTCCTCAACCTCGGTCAGCTGGAGGAGAACCTCCTTCAGCCCCGGGAGAATGCCGTGCTCGATCTTGAGGATGCCGTCGCGGTAGCGCATGACCCGCCTCTTGCCCCCGCCGTGTTAGACCATGCACAAGCGCGGCCACCCTGGCGCCAGGGACGCCCGGATCAGGCGCTCGGCCGCGCCCGCGTCCTCCCACGCCCCGGCCTCGCTCCAGTCGCGGAACCACGCCTCGATCGCCGCCAGGTCGGCGGCCGGAACCTCGCCCAGCCAACGCACGTCCGCGTAGGCCGGGTCGTCGACCGCAACGGCGAGGATCTTGTCGTCGCCATCCGGGCGGCGCAGCAGGCCGACCGGGCGCACCCGGAGGCGGGTACCCGTGGGGAGCGGTGACGTCGCCAGGATCATCACGTCGAGCGCATCCTGATCGGCCGGGTTCCACGTGCCCGGCAGGAAGCCGTAGCTGGTGGGCCAGGGACGGGTCGCGTGCGGGTGCTGATAGGTCCGCCACGTCCCCGCGGCGTCGTCCCAGACGTGACGGTGGGTCGCGCCGCGCGGATCTTCCACCACCGCGTCGCAGATCATCCGCCCGCCCCCTCGGCAAGCGGCGCCACCGGCAGCGCCGGGTCGGCACCCCACTGCGCCCAGGAGCCATCGTACACCCGCACCGAGGGGTAGCCCAGCAGCTTCAGCGCGACGTACGTCTGCGCCGCGGAGACGCCATACAACCCGTACACGACCACCGTCTTGTCGGGCGTGACGCCGGCTTCCTCGAACAATCGTCGCAACTCGTCCGGGGAACGGTAGTACGGGACCGAACCGGGCTCGACGACCTCGGTCCAGGGGATCGACACGGCACCCGGAATGCGCCCCTCCCGCAGGCGACCGTGCCAGGTCGTCGCCTGCTCCTCCGGGGCACGATTATCGACGACGACGAAGGCAGGATCTTCCAGATGCTGCGCGATCTCCTCGGGACCGATCAGCACGCCGTAGTCGATGGTTTGGGTCACTCCACCCCCTGGCGGCGAGGCGGGCTCGCCCTTGACCAGGGGCAGACCAGCCGCCGTCCAGGCCTGCCGGCCTCCGTTCAGCAGCGACACCTCTTTGAACCCGATCGCGTGCAACGCCCAGAGCAGGCGCGCCGCGTAGCGGTTGCCGCTCGCATCGTAGGCAACAACGCGCGTCCCCGGCGTGATGCCGGCCTCGGTGAGCAGGCGCTCGATGCCCTCGCGGCCGACCAACATACCGTAGGTGGGATTGTGAACCTCAATGGTATCCTGCCACCAGAGATGCGTTGCGCCGGGGATGTGACCTCCGCGATACTCGCGGATCGGACTGAGGTCGACAATGCGCAGGTCCGGGTCGTCGCGGTGTGCAGCCAGCCACTCCACCGAGACCAGCAGTTCGCCGCCGGGGTACGATTCCGGCGGACTTGGCACAGCCGGTGCCTCGGTAAGCGGGGATGGGTCACCCCCGCCGCTGGCACAGGCGACGGTCATCAGCAGGATCAGCAGCAGGAAGAGCCGGAGGAGCGGCCGGCCCGGCAATCGCGTTTCCACACCGGACGAACCATAGTGGAGGGGCTAGTGCCCGTCAAGGACGTCCAGAATTCAGGTTTCTTTCAGACTTGCTTAACCACGCGCTCAGCAAGGGAGGTCATCATGGGAGCAGACATGGGGAGCACTCCCCGGTCGGAAAGGGACCAGGGTTGATGCGGCGCCGGTACAGCTTCGGAACGCTCGTCATCACGGCGGCGCTGGCCCTGATCCTCGGCGCCATGGCAGGTGCGGCGTCGGGCGGTTTGACCGCTTTCTGGCTCACTGGCGAGGCAAACCCGACCGCGACCGCCCCTTCGAGCGACCGTCCAGCGTCAACGGTCCGGCAGGGTACCGCGCCGACGCCGACCGCCGCCAGCCAGGCGCCGCCGGTGAGCACGACTGACGCGCCTGGTTCGATCGCTGACCTCGTCGAGCGGGTCAGTCCGGCGGTCGTCACGGTGGTGAACAAGCAGGCGGTGGATGGCCTGTTCGGGAGCGATGGCGACATGGAACCGGCCGGCACCGGAACCGGGTTCATCATTGACGACCAGGGACGGATCGTGACGAACCACCACGTGGTCGAGGGGAGCGAGGAGATCGAAGTGATCTTCGTCGACGGGCAAAAAGCCAACGCGCGCCTCCTCGGCACAGATCGCTTCGCCGACCTGGCGGTGATCCAGGTGGACGTTCCGGTTCCGGCCACGGTACCGCTGGGCGACTCCGATCTCCTGCGGCCGGGCGACCGGGTGATCGCGATCGGCAGTGCGCTGGGCGACTTCACGAACACCGTGACCGAGGGCATCGTCAGCGGGCTGGGTCGCAGCCTACAGACGCCCGAGGGCTACAACATGGAGAACATGATCCAGCACGACGCGCCGATTAACCCGGGCAACTCCGGTGGTCCGCTGCTGAACCTGAACGGCGAGGTCGTCGGTGTCAACACGGCTGTGGTGCGCCAGGCCAGCCTGGGCGTCACAGCCGAAGGGCTCGGCTTCGCCATCCCGAGCAACACAGTCAAGGCGCTGACGGAGGAACTGATCCGTGAAGGGCGGGTCGTGCGACCCTACCTTGGCATCTTCTACGAGCCGCTGACACCGCGCCTCGCGCAGGCCAACGACCTTCCGGTCGACCACGGCGTCATAGTGAACAGCGTCGAGCCGAATTCGCCGGCCGGCGCGGCAGGCGTGCGAGCGGACGACATCATCACCAAGATCGACGGGCAGGAAATCGACAGCGACCATCCGCTCGTCAACCAACTGTTCAACTACAAGCCGGGCGACGTCGTCCAACTCGAGATTTACCGTCCGAGTACCGATGAGACGCTGACGGTTTCCGTCACGCTCGGTGAGAGACCTGACGACACCTAGACCCCCGGGCAGTGAGTCGCGCCGCTGCCCACCCCTACACTCCCCCTTATCCCTCGAGAGGCCTGGACCACCAGCCAGGCCTCTCGTCTTTGGAGTGCGGCGGCCCCAGCCACCGATTTGGTATCGCGCGGCCGCAGCCACGCGCCGGGGTTGGTGCCGCGCCGCCGTTGGGACGCGACGTGGGTGCTGCAAAGGATCCGGCACCCCGTCCCGTGCCCGGGGCTAAAGCCGCCGGGCTGATATTTTGGTAAGCCCACTGAAGGGGCTGCGATGACGACATCCAGGCGAATCCGATCCATCAGCCTGCAGAGTACCAGTCCCCAGCCCCTTCAGTGGGCTTCGCTTTGTCAGCCCGGCGGCTTTAGCCCCGGGCACGCGCCACACCGCTAGATCCATCGCCGCACCCATCGCTGCACCTATCGCAGGCACCGTCGACGACGCAGGGATCCTCACGCCATGGATCCCCGGGCACGCGCCGCAGCCTGTGACTCCACGCCCCCAAACAAGACGCCCCGCTCCGAGGACGCGGAGCGGGGGCGCCAGGGATCTCCGTCGGGAAAGACGTCTGCGTCTACTGGATGCCGTAGCTCACGACGACGCTAACGACGATTTCGCTCTCGCCCGGCTGGATCGCCGCTGCACCGACGGCCATGTCGACTGCCCCGTCTCGTGCCAGCGGCATCGGCGTCGGCGGCGGAGCCGCGCCCTCGGTGATGCTGACGGGCGGGCCAAGCTGCACCCCGGCGAGCTGCGCCAGGTGCTGCGCCTTCTGCCGCGCGTCGTTGATCGCCTGCTCGCGAGCCTGGCGCACCGCGGCGTCCCGATCCTCGACGACGAAGCTCACGTCGGACACCGTGTTCGCGCCGGCGGCGACCGCGTTATCGATGATCCCGCTGACTTGATCGATCGGCTTGACCTTGACCTGCACCAGATGCGTCACCGTGTATCCGGTGATCGGCGCGGACGGCTGCTGGTAGTCACGATCGACGGAAATGTTGTACGCCACGGTGCGGATGCGCTCGTCGGGGATGCCGGCGTCCTTGAGCGATGCGAGCACCGCGTCCATCTGCCCGTTTACGGTCTCCTGCACGGGCCCCAGGTCCGGCCCCTGGCTCATCACACCGAGCACTACCTGTGCGGTATCCGGCCGCACCATGACGCGGCCCTCGCCGCCAACGGTCACCACCCGCTGCCCCGAGGGCGTCTCTGCTGCTGCCTGACCGCCAAACGGCCGGCGTCCGCTATCCCCCATGGCCGCGATCACCCCACCACCAATAACGAGCAACCCCACGAACGCGGCCGCCGTCGCCCAGCGGCGCATTCTCGACATACGTCTCCTCCTTGGACTCGGACCCGGCGCGCTCGATCACCCACGGCGCTCACGCAGCCGAGGGAGCGCGAAGGTCGCAACCAGCAGCCACAGGACGACGAGAACGAGAACGGCCTCGGCCAGGCGCCAGATGCCCGGCCCATCCGCCGGCTGTGTCGCGGCGAACGGCTCCGCCGACTGGTCGACCGAAGCCTCGCCGCTCGCCTCCGCCGCCGATCCGGCGGTCGCAGGCGTATCGAACGCTTCGACCCTGGCCTCAGCCGCCTCCGGCGATGCCGAGGCAGCCGCCGGAGCCGGAGGCGCCGCGGCGTCGGGCACGGGCGAAGACTGCTCGGCGGCCGTCGCGGCATTCGCTGCGGCGGCCTCGGTGGCCGTGTCGGCGGCCGATCTCTCGGCACTGGCTCCTCCACTTGATCCGCCATCGGTCATCATGATGTGGACCTCCGCAGCGGATTCCTGCCCTCCGGGCTGGTGCAGGAGCAGGTCCGCCCCGAGCACCAGCACGAGGAGCGCAGCGGCCGCCGCCGTAGCCAGGCGGAGCACCGGCTGGAAGCGAACGAACCACGGCCCCGGCACCACATTCGCCGGCTGGACCATCTCCGGCGTCAACGCGAACGAGCGGGGCACGGCCGGTTCCGGCAGGTCGCCGAGGAGC
The DNA here is from genome assembly GCF_019683595.1 of Sphaerobacter sp. Classification (GTDB taxonomy): domain Bacteria; phylum Chloroflexota; class Chloroflexia; order Thermomicrobiales; family Thermomicrobiaceae; genus Sphaerobacter. Next base: position 9,990 of record NZ_JADGHZ010000025.1, read on the forward strand.
CGCACCAGCGCGCGGAGTTCTCCCAACGCCTCGCGGCATTCCCGGCACTGGGCGAGATGCGCGTCGATCCGCTCCAGTGTCTGCTCGTCCTCCACGTCTCCGTCGAGGTACGCGGAGAGGAGCTCATCAGGGATGTGTTCGCCGTATCCGGTCACGTCTTCCGCCATTGTAGGCCCATCCGGCGCCGAGCCGCTGCCGGCTCATGCGCTCTCATCGCCACTATGCTGACGGCTGGTCTCCCCCAAAAGTTCCCGCGAACGCGGATCCTGGCGCAGCAACTCACGCAGGCGCGCACGTCCGCGGTGGATCCGGGACTTGACGGTCCCCAGGGTCGCGCCGGTCAGGCTGGCGATTTCCTCGTAGGTGTAGCCCTGGATGTCGTAGAGCACGACCGCCACACGCTGGTCGTCGGTCAGCTTCGCCAACGCCGCCTCCAGCCGCGCGCTCAGCTCCTGGCGCGTGGCGAATGCCTCGGGGTCGGCCGGCGGCGTTTCGACGGCCCACACCGGCTCTTCCTCTACCGGCCGGGCATCCAGCGATTCGGCCGGACGGCGGCGCCGGTAGCGCAGGACGTCGTAGCTCCGGTTGGTGGCGATCCGGAGGAGCCAGGACCGGGCCGACCCGCCGACGAACTGGTCGAGGGCGGCATGGGCTCGGACGAAGGTGTCCTGGGTCACGTCCTCCGCCGCTTCCGGATCGCGGAGCAGGCGGAGCGCCACGCCGTAGACGGCCCGCTCGTGGCGCGCTACCAGCGCGTTGAAGGCAGCCAGGTCCCCCTCGCGTGCGGCCGCGATCAGCTCTTCATCTGGTGGGCAGTCTGGACGATCCGTGGCTCGACCTCCGCCGGGATACGCGGAACTGGCAGTCCGCGGCAGAAAACTCGTATCATCTGGCTAGCGATTATCGCAAACCGTGACGACCTTCGATCCGATCCTTCTTGAATACCGGTCACACTTGGTGCCTTTGGGCTATGCCGGGTGGTGCCACACCTGGATACACTCACACTGGACCGCCGGCCGATGCGCGGACGGAGGAGGAAACATGGCACAGGTGAATCCACTATACGAGCACCAGCGCCCGCGCGCGAGTGCTCGGCCCGCGAAAGCAATTAGCGTACTCCTGGTTGACGACCACGTCCTCTTCCGCCAGGCGTTGCGCCACCTACTCGAAGCCGAGCCGGACATCCGGGTCATCGGTGAGGCAGGCGACGGCCGCTCGGCGCAGCAGCTCGCCGAGCGCTTCCACCCGGACGTTATCTTGATGGATATCAGTATGCCCGGCGTGGACGGCGTCACCGCAACCCGCGACCTCAAGACCGGCATCCCCAACGCCAAGATCATCATCTTGACGATGTTCGCCGAGGACGGCCACGTCATCCGCGCCATCCGCGCGGGTGCCGACGCCTATCTCCTCAAGAACAGCGAGTCGTCCAAGGTCATCGACGCGATCCGGGCCGTGGCGCGCGGCGAGTCGGTGATCGAGCCGCAGTTGGCGACCAAGCTCCTCAACGAGTTCCGCCGCATCAGCGAGTTCCGTGAGGAAGAAACCGTCGCCGGCCTGACCGAGCGCGAGATCCAGCTCCTGCGCCTGGTCGCCAGTGGAATGAGCAACAAGGAAATCGCGGCTGAACTGTCGCTGGCTGAGAGCACGGTCAAGAACCGGCTGTCGCTCCTCTTCGAGAAGCTGGACGTCAAGGACCGCACCCAGGCCGCGATCTACGCACTCTCCCACGGGCTCATCACCCGCAAGGACTGACCCCCGGCGGCGGTTTCCGTCAGCGGTGGCCGCCGCCCCCCTCATGATCTACAACGCCTGGCAAGAGGAAACGTGTCTCCGGCGATCCTTGCGGACCGCAGAACTCGTCGTCCGCCCCCTAAATAAAGCTCCCCTCCCCCAACGTTGGGAGAGGGGTCGGGGGTGAGGGCCTAGCCCCGTTATTGCACCGCCGCCCTGACCTCACGGTACCGCGCCAGCGCGCGGTCGATGAAGACGTCAGCGCTGCCGATGTAGCCGGCCGGATCGAGCGCCTGGTCGATCTCGTCTTCGCTGAGCACGGCGCGGATCTGCTCGTCGGCGAGGGCCGCATCGCGCAGCGTGGTGCCGTCCTCGCGCACGCGCGCCACGGCAGCCTGTACTAGGCGGTACGCCGCGGGCCGTCCAACGCGCCGCGCCAGGGCCATGGTCAGCGATTCGGAGAGGAGCAGGCCGCCGCCCATCCCCAGGTTCTCGCGCATCCGCACGGCGTCGACCTCGAGCCCGTCCAGCGCCTGCCGCACCCGCTCGACGGCGCTCGCGGTTGCGAGGAACAGGTCGGGCAGTGCCTCCCACTCGGCCTGCCAGCCGCCGACGGCGCGCTCCTGCTCCTGAGCCATCCCGCTCAGGACCACCGGCACCGCGCCCATCGCCAGCCGCGCTGCGGCCAGGGCGAAGGTCGCATCAACCGGGTTCCGCTTCTGCGGCATGGCCGAGGATCCGCCCTTGCCCGGCGCCGCCCCTTCGGACACCTCACCGACTTCGGTCTGCGCCAGGAGCACCAGGTCGGTGGCGATCTTCGCCATGGCTCCTGAGACGACGCCGAGCGCCGCGGCGATCTCGGCCACGCGGTCGCGCTCAGCGTGCCACGGCAGGTCCGGCACGCCGAGACCCAGGCGCTCGGCCAGCAGCTCCACCACCCGCGTCCCGGCGTCGCCCAGCGAGGCGAGCGTCCCGGCCGCGCCGCCGAACTGAACGACGAGTGCCTCCCGCCGCAGTGCGTCCAGCCGGGCCACCTGTCGGGTGGTCATGCCGAGCCAACGCGCGGCCTTGAGGCCGAACGTGATCGGGAGCGCCTGCTGCATGAGCGTCCGGCCCGGCATCAGTGTGCGACGGTGCTGCTCGGCCAGCGCGGCGCAGGCGTCTCCCACCGCGAGCAGGCGGTCGATGAGAAGCGTGAGCCCGTCCCGCATCTGGAGGACCATCGCGGTGTCGATGACGTCCTGGCTGGTCGCGCCCCAGTGGACGTAGTCCCGCCCCTCCGGCGTGACCTGCTCGGTCAAGGCGCGGACAAGGGGGATCGCCAGCGTCCCGGCGGGTACCGCCGCGCGGTAGAGCGCGGGGATGTCGAAGCGCTCGACCCGGCACGCCGCGGCGATCGCCTGCGCGGCCTCGGCGGGGATGACCCCCGCCGCCGCCTCGGCCTGGGCCAGTGCGGCTTCAAACTCCAGCATCCGGCCCACGTGAGCCTCAGGCGAGAAGATCGCCGCCATCTCCGGCGTGCTGAACATCGGGTTCGCGGGCGACATCCCCCTACTCCGTCGCCGCGTGCGCCTTGGCGGTCCGGGCCTGGAGATCCCGAAGCGCGGTCAACTCCAGTTCCGTCGGCGGGGGCGTGCGCTCCAGGTTCTCGGCGAAGCGGAGCGGCCACCCGGTCTGCTCCTGGACCTGCTCGGGCTCAACGCCCTCATGCAGCGAGACGACCGTCAGCTCCTTCGTCTCCGGGTCGGGTCGCATGATGCACAGGTCGGTCACGACCAGCGTCGGTCCCGCCGTGGTCACGCCGCGGCGCTGCCGGTCGTCGCCGCCCGACCCGTGGCCGAGCGACGTCATGAAGTCCACCTTCTCCACGAACGCCCGGAGCGAGTGGCGCATGATGACGAAGATCTGCCCGCAGTGGGTGGCGATCTCCGTCGCGCCGCCCGCGCCGGGCAGGCGGACCTTGGGCTGCCGGTAGTCCCCGATTACGGTCGAGTTGATGTTCCCGAAGCGGTCGATCTGCGCCCCGCCCAGGAACCCGACCGAGATCCGCCCGCCCTGGAGCCAGTAGCGGAACATCTCCGGGACCGAGACCGTCGTCAGCGCCGTCTCGCACAGCTCGCCGTCGCCGATCGACAGCGGCAGCACGTCCGGGCGGGCGCCGATGGTGCCCGACTCGTAAATCAGCGTCAGGTTCGGCGCGTGGGTGAGGCGCGCCAGGTTGCACGCCGCCGACGGCAGGCCGATGCCGACGAAGCAGACGTCGTCGTCCTTGAGTGCCCGCGCCGCGGCGATGGTCATCATCTCGCTTGCCGTGTACTCCACGGAGTCCCTCTCCCTCACACGCGCCATCCCAGCGGGCTGCCGGGTTCGGCTTCCAGGACGTGCTCGCGCATCCAGGCGAGGAAGGTGTCGCGGTCGCGCGAGATGCCGTCCCACGCGGTGTAGAAGGCGTTGTCGCGCTTGTAGTAGCCGTGGGCGTACGACGGGCGGGCCCCGCCCGGCACCTCGGCGATGGCCGTGATCGTCCAGTGCGGGAGGATAACCGAGTTCGGGCTGGGAGCCTGCAAGTCGTCGACGATCTCCTCGACCGTGACGAGCGCACGCTTCGCCGCGAGCACCGCCTCCTTCTGAACGCCGACGATCCCCTCGATCAGGACATTGCCTTGCCGGTCGGCACGTTGGGCGTGGATGATCGCCACGTCCGGCCGGATCGAGGGGATCGCCGCCAGCCGCTCACCGGTGAACGGGCACTCGATGAAGCGGATGTTGGGGTTGTACTCGGGGAGATCGGTCCCCAGGTAGCCGCGGAAGATCGCGCAGGGCATCCCCGCTGCGCCGGCTGCGTAGGCGTTGGCCATCGCCGCGTGGCTGTGCTCCTCCAGCTCCAGCGGGTGGGGCCATCCACGCTCCACCGCGTCGCGCAGCCGGTGCAGCGATCCGACGCCGGGGTTGCCGCCCCAGGAGAAGATCAGCTTGCGGGCGCACCCCATGCCGATCATCTGATCGTACATCAGATCCGGCGTCATGCGCACCAGCGTCAGATCCCGCCGGCCTTGCCGGATGACCTCATGCCCGGCCGCGAAGGGGATCAGGTGCGTGAACCCCTCCATCGCCACCGTGTCGCCGTCGCGGACGCACTCGGCGACCGCGTCGCGCAGCGAGAGAAATGCGACCATCAACTACCTCTCATCACCAGCCAGTAGCCGGTCCCACTAGACGTCGAAGAAGACCGTCTCCCCTTCGCCCTGCAGGCGGATGTCGAAGCGGTAGACGACGGAGCCGTCCACCTCTTCGCGCCGCGCGATGAGCGTCCCGCGCCGCTCCTCCGGCACGCGCTGCAGTATCGGGTCCGACGCGTTGGCCGGCTCATCTTCGAAGTAGATCCTGGTGACGACGTGGTTGAGCAGCCCGCGTGCGAACACCATGACGAGGATGTGCGGCGCCTGATCCTGCTGGTCGTCGAACGGGACGACGCCCGGCTTGATCGTCTCGAACCAGTAGCGCCCTTCCTCGTCGGTACCGGTTCGGCCGAAGCCGATGAAGGTCGGATCGAGCGGCAGCGGGCGCTGGTCGAGCGGGTGGCGGTAGCGCCCGTAGTGGTTCGCCTGCCAGATCTCGACCATGGCGTCGTCGACCGGGAGGCCGTCCCCATCCAGCACGCGGCCTTCGATCCGAATCCGCGTTCCCTCAGTCTCAGGCTTGATCAGGGTGGTGATGACTGCGTCCGGTCGCAGCAGGCAAGGATGGAAGAACGGTCCGACCGTCTGCGTCGGCGTTACCGGAGCCTTGCCCATTACTCGTTCTCCTTCCGCTCCCCAAACGGGGTCGCATTGGGCCCACGCAGCACGATGTCCCAGCGGTACCCAAGCGCCCACTCCGGCTCGGTCACGCTGTGATCGTAGGTGGCGATCATGCGCGAGCGATACGGCTCGGGAACGGCGTTCATGATCGGATCGAGCGCGTGCAGCGGGTCACCCGGGAAATACATCTGGGTGATCAGTCGCGTCCGCGAGGACGGCCCGAGAATCGAGAAGTGGATGTGGGACGGACGCCAGGCGTTCGGGTCGTTCTTCCACGGATACGCACCCGGATGGATCGTCAGGAACCGGTAAACCCCCTCCTCGTTCGTGAGGCACCGGCCGATACCCAGGAAGTTGGGATCCAGTGGCCCCGGCCAGGTGTCGCGCTTGTGGAGATAGCGCCCGGCGGCGTTCGCCTGCCAGACCTCCACCAGGGTATTCGGCACCGGATCGCCGTTCTCGTCGAGCACCCGACCCGTGACGATGATCCGCTGGCCGATCGCCTCGCCGCCGGTGCCCGCGTTGCGGGTCAGATCCGCATCCTCCGGCGTGATCTCACTGATCGCCGGACCGGGCCCGGTTAGTTCCGTCAGCGTCAGCGGAACTTCCAACAAGGGCAGGTGCGGCGAGCGCTTGATCGTCGCTCGGTACGCGGAGTACAGGTATGGCGGGAATACCTCCCGATCCCCACGGATGATCTCACCGATCGTCGTGGTGTCCATGATCACTCCTCTCCAATACCTCAGCACTCTCACCGTCAGCACGCCCGGATGCGGGCGGATCAAACTCCGCTTTCAACAAGGCGAAGGCTGAGTTGGCCGCCGGGATCCCCGCGTAGGCGGCCACGTGCAGCAGCACCTCGGCCACCTCCGCCGGATCGGCGCCGGTGTTGCGGGTGGCCCGCAGGTGCATCGCCAGTTCGGCCTCGCGACCGAGCGCCGCGAGGATGGCGATGGTCACCAGGCTGCGCGTGCGCCGGTCGAGCCCCGGCCGCGCCCAGATCGAGCCCCAGGCCACCTCGGTGATGAAGCGCTGAAAATCCGCGTCGAGAGCGGTCTGCCGCGCGGTGGCCCGCGCCACGTGCGCTTCGCCGAGAACCTCCCGGCGCACGGCCATGCCGATGTCGTAGCGCGAGTCACTCACCGGCTGCACCTCCTCGTCCCATGGGCGCCTCGATGAAATCCTCCTGCACGGGCCGTGTCAACCGGCCCGGCACGGCGCCCCTCACACCAGCGCCATCCCGACATAGTTCTCCGCCAAACTCGTCGCCGCCGCCCGAGAGGTGCAGACATAGCGCAGTTGGGCGAGCTGCAGCCGTCGCTCGAACGGATCGGCGTCCCAGTTCTGATGCAGCATCGACGTCATCCACCACGAGAAGTACTCCGCCCGCCACACGCGCCGCAGGCAGGTATCGGAGTACCGCTCCAGCAGGTCGGTGCTGCCGGTCCGGAACCAGCTCACCAGCGCCTCGGCCAGGACTTTCACGTCCGCGACCGCGAGGTTCAGCCCCTTGGCACCGGTCGCGGGCACGATGTGCGCCGCGTCGCCCGCCAGGAAGAGCCGGCCATACTGCATCGGCTCGATGAGGAAGCTGCGCATTGTCGTGATGCCCTTCTCCAGCACCGGCCCCTCGGTAAGCGACCACCCATCCCGGGCCAGGCGAAGGTGCAACTCCTCCCAGACCCGCTCATCCGGCCAGTTCGCGATATCCTCGTCCGGGCGCACCTGGACGTAGAGGCGGCTGATCTGCGGGGAACGCAGGCTGTGCAAGGCGAAGCCCCGCTCGTGGTAGGCATAGATCAGCTCGTCGGTGGACGGCGGCGCCGCCGCGAGGATGCCAAGCCAAGCGAACGGATACACCCGCTCGTACGTCGTCAGCACGCCGTCCGGGATGGTCGGGCGGCTCACCCCGTGCGAGCCGTCGCAGCCGGCGATCACGTCGCAGCGCAACTCATGCTGCTTGCCCTCGTGGCGGAAGCGCACCACCGGCTCCGACGAGGTAATGTCGTGCAGGCTGACGTCCTCCACCTCGAAGAGGATCTGCCCGCCGGTCTCCAGCCGGGCTTTGATGAGATCCTTGACCACCTCCTGCTGGCCGTAGACGGTGATCGCGCGGCCGTCGGTCAGATCGCTGAGTGCGATGCGATGGTCCTCCCCTTCGACGCGCAGGATGATGCCGCGGTGGACGAGTCCCTCACGGTCGAGACGCTCGGCCACGCCCATCTGCCGCAGCAGGTCGACGGTCCCCTGCTCCAGCACCCCGGCCCGCACCCGTCGCTCGACGTACTCGCGGTCCCGGCGCTCGAGCACCACCGACTCGATCCCCTCGAGGTAGAGCAGGTGGGAGAGGACCAGCCCGGCCGGACCCGCGCCGATGATCGCGACCTGCGTCCGCATCCGAGAGCCTCCTCCCTCCAGCAGCAACCGCGGCCCGGCTTCGGAGCCCACCGAACCTTACGTCAACTCACCTCTCACGACTGCTGTTACTGCTATATCGCCGTCACTCCGTGCTGTCAACACAATCAGGCGAAACAGCGCGCACAGCGTGGCAGCCGGAGCCGATCGGTCCAGGTTGCGCGACAACGGGCACGACCCGTATGCTCTCCCCCACGGGCACGGCACGATCGGCGACACCGCAGGTGGAACCTGCCCTAACGGGATCGATCCGCTCGGGAACGGTGTACCGGTGCAACGAGATGTGACAGACCATCGGAGCCTGGACGACATCCGCGACGGCGGGAGCCGGCTCGCGTCGATCACGGGGTGTCTTCTTGGCGGCGCGGTCGGGGACGCGCTCGGAGCAGCGGTCGAGTTCCTCTCGACCGAGCAGATCCGCACCTCCTTCGGCCCGGACGGGATCCAGGATTACGCGCCCGCCTACGGTCGCCTAGCCGCCATTACCGACGACACCCAGATGACCCTCTTCACCGCGGAGGGTTTGATTCGGTCCGACAACCGCCACCGTGAGACGGGAAACGCTCACCGGCCGACGGTCGTCTACCACGCCTACCTGCGCTGACTGGAGACGCAGGGAATGCACCCTCCGTACCCATTCCCGGAGATCCGCAGCGGATGGTTGCTCGAGCTCCCCGATCTCCGGCACCGGCGCGCCCCCGGCACCACCTGTCTGACGGCCCTCGAGTCGGGTGTGATGGGCACGATCGACGATCCGCTCAACGACCGGAAGGGATGCGGCGGCGTGATGCGCGTCGCCCCGGCCGGGCTGATCGACCCGGGAGATCCCTTTCGGCTCGGCTGCGAGCTGGCGGCGATCACTCACGGACACCCGAGCGGCTACCTCGCCGCGGGCATCCTGGCCCTGGTGATCGACGCCATCGTCGCCGGCCATGACCTGGAGGCTGCGATCACCCTCGCGCGCGATGAGTTGCGCCGCTGGCCCGGCCACAAGGAGTGCCTCGCCGCGGTCGAGTCCGCGCTGCGCCTTGCCGACGAGGGTCCCCCGACTCCCGAGCGGGTCGCGCGTCTGGGCGAGGGCTGGGTTGCCGAGGAGGCCCTGGCGATCTCCCTCTACTGCGCGCTCACGGCCGGCGATTCATTCGAGCGCGGCGTGCTCGCGGCGGTCAACCACTCCGGCGACAGCGACAGTACCGGAGCGATCACCGGCAACATCCTGGGTGCTCTGCTCGGTCCCGAGGCCATTCCCCAGCGCTGGCTTGAACCGCTCGAGCTGCGCCCGGAGATCGAACAAGTCGCCCGCGACCTCTACCACCACTTCGGCAACCCGGGCGAAATTCCGGACCCCAGCACCGACTGGGAGCGCTACCCCGGCTGGTAACGACGGCTTTCACGAAGGAGTCCGCTCATGAACGACGGCCTGGTCGACGCCTTCCGCCACAACGCCTGGGCAACGGGCCAGTTGCTCGCCGTGGCCCAGAACCTTACGGAGGACCAGTTGCACGCGGAGGTGCCGGGCACGTACGGGAGCATCATCGACACGCTCTGGCACACCCTGTCAAGCGAGGCCAGCTACTACCGGCGCCTCACGGGTGATCAACCGCACTGGTACCGGAGGGGCGGGGAGACGCCGAGCCTCGCCGAGCTGGCGACGTATCTGGACGACATGGCGCAGCGCTGGGACCGGTTTCTCGAGGAGCCGTTCGACGCGGAGCGGACGCTCGTTGTCCCGTGGGACGACGGGTTCGATCGCGACGTCCCCGCCGGCGTCATCCTGGCCCAGGCGCTCCACCACGGCAACGAGCACCGCGCCCACATCTGCACGGTGCTGACGTCGCTCGGCATCCCGACACCCGACCTGGGCGTCTGGGACTACGCCGAAGCGACCGACCGCGCACGGCGCCGAGCGTCCTGACGTCGGACGCCCGGCCCCCGCGGGGCCGCGATCAGCCGCCCCGTGCGATCACCGCGGCAGCCGACGCAGTGAAAGAGGAGCGCAGGCCGGGATCGGCGATCTCAGACGCCAGGTCGGCCACGATCTCACTGGCGGCAGCCGCCCAGCGATCCGGGGCACCCAGTTCCGGGCGGTCGGGTGCGATGGCACTCCGCACGGCCAGCGCTCGCCAGAGCACGGGACGCCACCCGTAGCAACGCGCCCCGGCCGCCGTCTGATCGAGTGCCGCGAGCGCCTCCGCCTGGAGCCCCTGCGCCGCGAGCGCCTGCGCCCGCAGCAGCGCCAGGTGCGGCACGGCATCGAGCGACACTTCCGGCTGGATCGCCCGATGGAGCATGTCAACGATCGCGACACAGCGCGCGGGGTCGCCCTCCGCCAACGCGATCCGCGCCCGGCGGAGCCAGCATTCCCGGCGCGCGAGCGCATCGAGGCGGTCGTTGTCCCGCAGCGCGTCGTTGAGTTCGCGTCTTGCCTCGTCGATCCGGCCCTGGCCCAGGAGGGTGTCGGTGACACCGGCTGTCGAGGTCCGGCGCCAGAACTCGGAACCGGTCCGGTTCGCCTTCTCCTGTGCCACGCAGAAGTGTTCGTAGGCCTCCTCGAACTGCAGCAGATCCATCATCGTGGCGCCAAGGAGGCACAGCGCGGCGATACTCCATTGCCGGTGGCCGATCTCCACGGCGCGGTCATACCCGGCCGTCGCGTACGCCAGCGCCGACTGATAGTGGCCCTGCAGCATTGACCGTCCGGCGAGGGTCACCAGCGCGTAGACCTCCCCGGCTTGCCAGCCCATCTCCCGGGATAAGTCCAGGGATTCGAGCGCGTAGCGCGTGCGCTGATCCGGATCGCCGTCGGCCGGCGGCACGGTGATCGCGAGCGGCGAGCCTCCGGCCGCCGTCCGCATCGCCAGGCTCGACGCCAGGCCGCGCCGCTCGTCGATGCTCCGGAACTCCGCGATGGCGTGTTCATACAGCGCGTCGCTTCCGCGCAGGTCGCCGGCCATGAAGCGCGCCAGCGCCAGCAGATCGAGGCTTTCCGCGCGGCCGGATTGCGCCCGAGCGGCTTCGAACACCGCGAGCGCCTCTTCATGGGCCCGAACCGCGGCCTCGGGCTGGCCGATGTTGCTGTGCCAGTTGCCGATCCGATTGAGACTGTGTGCGACCGCCAGTGGGTGCCGCAGCAACTGCGCCCGCTCCAGTGCCTGGTGCAGGTAGTCGCCCGCCACCCGATAGTCCCGCGAGGTCCAGGCGATGCCGAGCCCGAGCAGCGCCCGCCACTCCGCCTCGCCGTCGCCGATCGCCCTGGCGGCAGTGATCGCGTCAGTGAAGTCCCGGCTCGCAGCGGGGAAGTCGCCCACCAGCTCGGCGGCTTCCGCGCGGAGCTGATAGGCGCGTGGCAGCGGCTGCAGCTCCAGCCGCTGGGACAGCTCGATCGCCGTGGTGGTGTAGTTGATCGCCGCATGAGGCTCACCGACACTGCCGGCCCGCTCCGCGGCCTTGAGCAACCACCCGACGGCGCGCTCGTCACCGGCCTGCGAGTAGTGCCAGCCGATCTCCCCCGCTCGCTCGTCCAGCCGGCCGTCATACAGCCGCTCGATCGCGCCGCCGATCCGCCGGTGCACCTCGCTGCGGAACCGCCGGATCAGCGTGCTGTACACCACCTCCTGGATCAGCGGGTGACGGAACGAGTACGCGCCGGCGCCGAACTCGGCATCCGGTGTGACGAGGTCAAGCTTCGTCAGGACGGCGAGGTGATCCGCGATGGAATCCGGTGCCGGCGAGATTGCCTCCAGCAGATCCCGGGAGAACGACCGACCGATCACCGAAGCCAGTTGGAGATGCTGGCGGACCTCCGGCGCCAGGCGGTCGACGCGCTCGAGAATCAGGGCGTGCAAGGTGCTCGGAATCGTGACCTGGGACAGGTCGGCGTGCGGCGCGACCCGCCACTGCTGCTCTGGGCAGTCGGTGCACGGCTCCAGGTACCCCTGATCGATGAGCGACCGCACGATCTCCTCGATGAAGAGCGGGTTCCCGCCCGCCTTCTCCAGCACCAGCTCGCGCAGGCGCTGCCCATCGTCTGACCGGACCAGCGAGTCAAACAAGGCCATCCGCTCGTCGGCGGCCAGCGGCGCGAGCCAGATCTCACTGAAGCCACTGTGGTACCGCTCCCGGCACGTCTCGATGATCTTCCAAACCGGGCTCCCCAACTCGGGCCGGAACGCCAGCACGAACAGCACCGGCGCGTCCTCGACCAGTTGCAGGAGGTCGACGACGAGCTCCTCTGATGCCAGATCGATCAGGTGGTGGTCGTCGCTCACGAAGACCACCGGCTTCCCGCGGTTCCAGCCGCGGAGGAGCTCCTTCATCACCAAGGCAAGCTCACGCCTGAACGCGTCGGCCGAGATCCCCTCGCTGATCGCCTGCGCCGGGGACGCCTCATCGCCTACCCCGAGGACCGCGGTGATGATCCGCGTCGCCCGCTCCCGGGTTGCCGGGGGGAAGTGCTGCGTGGCGCGCATCACCTTGGCGTGCACCGATTCGGCCGTGTCGTGCCTGGCGATGCCGAACACGCGGCGCAGGCGCTGCCGGAGCGCACCGTAGGGCTCCAACCCGGCGAACGAGACGACGCGATGTTCGAGCCACGCGACGTCGCCGCCCCGGCCGCGGTCGGCCTCCCAGACGCCCCGCAGGTGGGCGATCAGCCGGCTCTTGCCCATGCCCGCGTCGCCGATGAGGCAGGCAACGTGCCCCTTCCCGGTGCTCAAGCCCTCATAGGCACGGCACAACAGGTCCAACTCGGCCGTGCGCCCGATCAGCGGCGCGTCCAGCCCGGCGATATCCCAGAGACGGCCACTGACATCCGTGGGCTGCAGTACGCGATAGGCGTTCTCGGCTCGCGCCTTGCCGCGCAGCGCGAGCTGCCCGACCGACTCGAAGCGGAAGAACGGGGCTGTCGCGCGGTACGTCGTTTCCCCGACCAGGATGCTGCCCGGCTCGGCCTCCTGCTGCAGCCGCGCGGCGAGGTTGATGGCATCACCCATCGCCGTGTACTCGTTCATCGCGGCCGAGCCGAACTCCCCCACCACGACATCGCCGGTGTTGATGCCGATCCGGACGTTGAACTCCAGCCCGTAGGTCTGGCGCACGAGGTCGCGCAGCGGCGCCACCTCGGCTACGATGTCGAGCGCAGCCAGGATCGCGCGCCGAGGGTCGTCCTCATGCGCGCGGGGTGCGCCGAAGAACGCAAGGACGGCATCACCCATTAGGCGCGCGATGGTGCCCCCGTACCGCTCGATCGGCCGCATGAGCGCATCGAAGGCCATGTGCATGATCTCGGCCCATTCTTCGGGGTCGAGTTGCTCGGCGATGCTGGTGGAACCGGCGACGTCACAGAAGAGAATGGTGACCACGCGGCGCTCACGAGCACCGCCGTCACGCAGGGCAGGCGTCATGCCCTCCCGCACCATCTGGTTCACGCGCAGCCTCCCCTACTGGAATGCTGACTATGAATCGGGTCTGGCCGGGACGCGAGTCGACCGTGATCTCCCCATGGTGCTTGCGGACGATGTTGTAGCTGATGTTCAGGCCGAGCCCGGTTCCCTGCCCGGGCTCCTTCGTCGTGAAGAAGGGCTCGAACAGCCGCCCCTGCACGCCGGGTGGGATGCCGGGGCCGGTGTCGCTGATCTCGACGACGACCGAGTCGCCCTCGAGCGCGGTGCGGATGCGCAGGTGCCCCTCGCCGTCCATCGCGTCGGCGGCGTTGTCGATCAGGTTCGTCCAGACCTGATTCAACTCGCTCGCCGAGGTCGTGATCGGCGGCACGCAGCAGTCGTACTCGCGCGACACCTTGATCCCACGGAGCTTGTAGCGGAGGATCGTCAGCGACTGGTCGATCCCCTCGTGGATGTCCACCTCCTGGACCGGCGCCTCGTCGAGCCGCGTGTAGGACTTCACGGCCGCGACGATCTCCGAGATCGTCCGGGCACTCGCCGTCATCTCATGGAGCAGCCGGTAGACGCCCTGGCCGGCGGCGAGCCACCGGAGCACGGCCGGTAATTGGTCGGGAGGCACGAAGTCCTGCAACTGCCGGAGGAGTTCGAGATCCCACCCGACATCCACGAGCTGCGGCGCGAGTTTCCAGCTCTCGGCGATGTTCCGCTCGTCAAGCCACTCCTGCACGGCCACTTCCCGGTCGCTCCGGGTCACCGCATCGAGCCAGACCGCATCGCCCGCATGGGTCTCGATGTCCTGTTGAAGCGCCGACAGGATCGGCAGCATGTCGGCATGCAGCCCGCTCGCGCCGAGGTCGCCGGCACGACGTTCCCACTCGCCGATGATGTCGTGGAGCTGCTGAACACTGCGCACCAGCGCGGCCGCCGGGTTGTTCAGCTCGTGCGCCAGGCCGGCGGCCAGCGTGCCGAGCGCGGCCATCTTCTGATGCTGCACCAGCCTGCTCTCGGCCCCCTGGAGACGCTGGATGACCGTGCGCAGCAACGCGAGCATCGCCGTTGGATTGGCGAGCAGCGTCCGCTCAAACACCTCGCGCGAGATCGGGAGGACGGTGCTGGCCACCCGCGCTCGCACCGTGGCCGTCCGCCCGGACCCACCGAGCATCCCCATCTCGCCGACGATCTCGCCCGCGCCGCGCACGCCGATCGGCACGTCGATCTCGCCCGACCGCCGGAGAATCTCCACCTCGCCCGTCAAAATGACGAACGCGGTCTCCGCCTCATCCCCCTCCGCGATGAGCGTCGCCCCCTGATCGAGCGCCATCGGCTCCGTTGTCCCGATCAGCGCATCGAGGGCCGCGTCCGGGAGCTGGGCGAAGAAGTCGCCCCTGCGGAGGATCTCGCGCAGTTGAGTCGTGGTGCCGTCGTCAGCCGCACGCTGTCGCTGCATGGCCATGCCTACAGGCTGCTCAGGTAGCGATGGACGAAATGGACCGCCATTGCCCCCTCGCCGGTCGCTGACGCGATCCGCTTGATCGACTGGTGCCGGATGTCTCCCGCGGCGAACACCCCTGGGACGTTCGTCTCCAGCAGGTACGGCTGTCGCTTCAGCGGCCAGCGCGCCGCGCCGTTGCGCGCCCCCTTGAGGTCCGGTCCTGTCAGAACGAACCCCGCATCGTCGAGTGCCACCAAGTCCCCCATCCAATCCGTGAACGGCTTGGCGCCGATGAAGATAAACAGGTCATTCGCCGGGACGGTCCGCTCCTCCCCGGTCTGTGCGTCCGCAAGACGCAGCCCTTCGAGGCGCGTCTCGCCCAGCGCCTCGCCCACCGTGGTGCGGAACCACACCTGGATGTTCGGAATCTCTGCGATGCGATCAACCAGGTACTGGGACATACCCGACTTGGGCAGCGAGTCGCCGCGCACCAGGAGCGTCACGCAGCGGGCAAACCGTGCGAAGTACACGGCCGCCTGGCCGGCCGAGTTGCCGCCGCCGACGATGAAGACATCCTCGTCCTTGGCCGCCATCGCCTCCGACAGCGCGCCGCCGTAGTAGATGCCCTTGCCGTGCAACCGGTCGACACCGGGTGCCTCCAGCCGGCGGTACGACACCCCGGCCGCGATCAGCAGCGCGTGGCAACTGATCTCGCCACCGCTCGCGGTCCGCACGATGCGGTACTGCCCCTCCAGCCGGAAACCGGTCACTTCGGCATTGAGGATCTCGGCCCCGAAACGCCGTGCCTGGGCGACGGCCCGGCGTGCCAGATCGGACCCGCTGAGACCCGCGGGAAAGCCCAGGTAGTTTTCGATCCGCGAGCTGGTTCCGGCCTGCCCGCCTGGAGCGTGGCGCTCGATGAGAAGGATGCGCAGTCCCTCAGATGCGCCATACACCGCCGCCGCAAGCCCGGCCGGTCCGCCCCCGACGATGATGAGGTCGTAGAAGGGCAGGGCGGCCTGCACCGTGAGCCCGATCCGCGCGGCCACTTGCTGCTGGCTCGGCTGTTCGAGCGTGGTGCCATCCGGCAGGATGACGACCGGCAGGCGCGTCAGGTCGAGCCGGGTCTGGCTGGCCAGCTCCCGCGCTTCCGGGTTGCTCTCGACGTCGAGCCACCGGTAGGGCACCAGATTCCGCGCCAGGAAATCCTTGAGCTCGAAGGTCTCGACCGACCACCGGTGACCGATGAGCCGGACCCCCTCGAACGGCGGTGACCAGTTCGCCATCCAGTCGTCCAGCACCTCATCGACGACCGGGTAGAGCCGCTCGTCGGGTGGATCCCACGGCTTGAGCAGGTAGTGGTCGATCTGCACGTCATTGATCGCCCGGATCGCCGCCTCGGTGTCGGCGTACGCCGTCAGGAGGACCCGCTTGACATCCGGGTAGATCTGGATCGCCTCGGTGAGGAACTCGATCCCGGTCATGCCGGGCATCCGCTGGTCGACGATCAGCAGCGCGAGCGGCGCATTGCGCAGGCGCAGTCGTCGCACCGCGTCGAGCGCTTCCGCACCGGACTCCGCGCGCAGGATCCGGTAATGTTCGCCGTACCGCGCTCGGAGGTCACGCGCGACCGCGGCGAGGACGCTTGGCTCGTCATCGACGATGAGTATGGCGGGCTGGTCGGCCATCCTGTTCCTCCGTCGTCCGCACGGATCTCGCATCCCAGCCGGAGCGCCTCTGACGACTCCGAGCGCGCCCGCTTCCCGTTGCCGGGGCACCCATCGTCCGCGTCCGCTGCCGGACATGACGCCGAGGCGCTTCCCTGCACCCGACGATAGTCCAGCCCGCGTCTCCCGCCACCGTGAG
The DNA here is from genome assembly GCF_019683595.1 of Sphaerobacter sp. GTDB lineage: Bacteria > Chloroflexota > Chloroflexia > Thermomicrobiales > Thermomicrobiaceae > Sphaerobacter. Next base: position 26,639 of record NZ_JADGHZ010000025.1, read on the forward strand.
CATTACCTGTTTCACTCCTACGCAGGGGTCCCAACTCGGTCCGCCGGGCGCAGGTCACCCCGCTGCCTGAGACCGAATGCGGTCGAACCCCATTCGCGTTGGCCGTCATCCTGAGCGGAGCCGTCCGCGGCGGGGGCCGCGGGTGGCGCAGCGAAGGATCTCGCGTCGGAACTCAATCAACGTAGAGATCCTTCGACCCGGACGGAGCCTCCGGGTCCGACTGAACGACGCACCGTCTCCGCTCAGAATGACATCCGCACCACCGTGCAGGCGGGACACACAACCCACCCCAGGCGTCTGCGGGCCGTGATACGTCGGACAGCGTGGACGCTATCGCACCAGCCCGTACTTGTGGGCGAAGGAGGTCGCAGCCGTGCGGGAGGAGATGCCGAGCTTGTTGTAGATCGACTGGAGGTGACCGCCCACCGTGCGGGGGCTGATCGAGAGCCGCACGGCAACCTCGGCGTCCGTCAGCCCCTCGGCGACGAGGCGGAGGACCTCGATCTCGCGAGCGGAAAGCCCGCCCGGCACGGCCGTGGGGCGTGGCTCCAGGTTGTCGATCACAGCAAGCAGCGGCTTGGCCCCGAGCGCCTCGGCCGTCGCACGCGCTGCGGCGAGCAACCCACCGGCTTCGTGACCGCGGCCGGAGGCGATCAGCAGTTCCGCGTGGGTGACCTGAACGAGCGCCAGCGAATACGGCGCTTCAAACGACGCTGCCAGCCGCTCCGCTCCGACGAGGTGCTGGCGCGCTGCCGCGAAGTCCCGCCGCAGAGTCGCCAGGCGCGCCAGCGTCCGATGCGCGGTGAGCATCGCCAGCGGCTGACGTGGGTTGCTCGCGTGCCGCAGCCCTTCGCGCTGACACTGCCAGGCGCGATCCAGATCCCCCTGCGCCGCGTAGTACCGTGCCCAGAGGTGGTCCGGAGTAGCCCGGCCCACTTCGATGTCGCTCCAGTCCAGCCAGCGCTCCAGCGCCAGAATCCACCGCCGCGCCCAATCGAGGTCGCCGTCGTCAAGAGCCAGCTCGGCGGCGACGCCGATCAGGCGCAGGCCGAAGGGGAAGTGGCTCAGCGGCGGCTCGGTGTCGGGGCCGTCGGGCAGCGCTTCGGCGATGCGCGCCCACGCGCGGGACGAGTCCCCCTGGCGCCGGTCGAGATCGGCCAGAATCCGCCGCATGCCGAGCGGCTGGGCATTGGCACCCAGGAACGCCGTGGCGCTGGCACGCGCCTCGTCCCAGCGTCCTTCGAGCAAGAGCGAGTCGATCATCGTCGGGAGGGAGCCCGGCGGGACGAGCGCTCCGAAGACCGAGTGACGCCACGCCCGCGCCGCCTCATCCAGCATCCGGCGCCGCTCTTCGACACGATCCGGATAGTAGACCTGAAGCACCAGATCGAGCTCCCAGTCATAGGTCGCCCCGACCATGTGGTACGCCTCTGTCTGCCGGAAGTAGGTGCGAGCCTGGTCGAAGGCCGCCCTCGCCTCGCTCGGCCGGCCCAGCCCGCCGTGCGCCAGCCCGATGGCAAAGTAGGCCGTGCCGTGCTCGCGGGGATCGGCCAAAGGCGACTCCGCCAGGAACCGCTCGGCCTGTTCCAGCGCCGGGCCGTAGGCGCCATAGTGTGCGAGGAGTTGCGCGTACGTGGCGCGGCTGACCGCGTAGGCGAGCGGCGTGCCTGCCAGGGCATGTCGGGTCGACTCCGGCAATCCCTCGATGCCCCGCCAACTTTCACGCAGCGCGGCGTACGTGTTCTGCGCGGCATACGTGCGCACCCGGGCGTTGCAATAGGGAATGATGGTCCGCAGCTCCTCGTCGCCAACCTCATTGGCGATGCGCTGGGCGGTGTCGAGGTACGCGATCGCTCGCTGCGGGTCCGTGAAGCGGTACGCCTCGGCAAGCTCACAGAGGAGCCACGCACGCTCTCGCTTCCGGTGGTCGTCCCCTTCCAGGATCGCCAGCGCCTTCTCAAACCGCGCAGCCGTCACCGCCAGCGCGAATGCGCCGGCCGCCCGCCGTCCCGACGCGATCAACCACTCGGCCGCCCGCGGGTCGCCGGCCTCCGAGAAATGCCGTGCCACCACGTCCGGATCGGGGTTGGGCTCGGCGGCGAGCACCTCTGCGATCCGACGGTGCCATGACCGTCGGCGGAGCAGGATCATGTGCTCGTAGAGGGACTGGCGGTAGAGCTTGTGCCGGAACCGCAGCACGGGCTCCTGCGGCAGCTCGACCATCACCCGGACCGCGAGCGCCTGCTCGATCACGTCGGCCAGCGCCTCATCGCTCACCTCCGTCACCGCCTGCCAGACGTCGATGGGAACCTCCTCCCCGATAACCGCGGCGGCCTGCAACAGGTGGCGTGCTTCGGGCGCAAGACGCTCGAGCCGCTCGTCGATCAACTGGCGGAGTAACGGCGGCACCCGGACACCGCTCAGCTCACCGAGAACCCAGCCCTCGCCGGCGAGCCGCAGCACCCCCTCATCCTCCAGCGACTGGAGCAACTCGTTGACGAAGAAGGGATTGCCTTCGGACGAGTGCAACAGGAACGTGACCAGCCGATCCTGGTCCGCCTGGGAAAGGGGATAGCGTGCCGTCACCAACTCGACGACGGCTTCCCGGTCCCACTCGCGCAGGGTGATGCGCTCGGCCTCGGTCTCGCGCAGCACATGGGGAAGGAGCCGGTAGAGTGGCTCGTTCGGCCGCAATTCGACATGCCGGTAGGTCACGACGATCAGGATCGGACGCTGACCAACCTGTCGGCCGAGGTGCCGCAGGAGGTGGATCGATTCTTCATCCGCCCAGTGCACGTCTCCGAGGAGGAGGAGCACCGGTCGGTGGCGCGAGAGTTCAGTGAAGAACGACAGGACCTGATCGTGGAGCTTCCGCCGTCCCGCGACCGCCTCGAGCGCATCCTTGACCGAGAGCGCCGGGGCGGGGACGGGCAGATTCGGCGGTGCGCGGTCAGTGCGGAACATTTCGAGCCACGGGCCGTAGGGCGGCGTGCCGTCCAACTCGTAGCACCGGGCGCCGATCACCTGCACGCCGGCCGCACGCGCCTCGCCCGCCAGCGTCTCGATCAACACCGACTTCCCAACGCCCGCATCCCCCGCGACCAGGACCACGCCGCCCCGCCCCTCGATCGCCGCGTGCAGCGCAGCGAGCAACCGCTCGAACTCCACGCGGCGTCCGATGAGCTGCCGTCCGGTACTCGGGTCACCCCACACGGCGCCATGATCCGGCTCTTGGGCCGGCTCCTGGGCACGATCCAGCGCAGCCGAGGGTACGAAGAACTGCTCCCCGAAGCGCCCCGCACGCTTTTCGGCCGGTAGCCTGCCGTCGTGAATCCAGCGGCGGATCGTGTGCGTGGACACCCCGAAGTGGCGGGCAACGGCGGGCAGGGTCAGCCATTCGCTGCCGTCGAAATCCGTGGAACCGGGCGCGTATCCTCCGTCGCTCATCAAGTCGGCCCCGGTCGTGCGGTCGGTTCGGTTCGCTGATTCTAATGATTATACCCTGGCGATCCTCGACGAGGGGAGCGGCTCGCGTCAGGCGGCGGTAGACGCGCTACGACGCGTCATCCGGAATGGTCGCGAGAGCGCCTAGCGGCACCGGCTTCAACGGCACCCGCGCGTTGAAGACGCCTGCCTCGTCCGGTGCCACGCCATACCGACCTTCGAGGTAACGCCCCACCACCTGCGAACAAATCCGTCCCTGGCAGAAGCCCATCCCGCAGCGCGTGCGCCGCTTCAGCCCGTTTAGCGTGGTCACCCCGGCCGCAACTGCCTGATCGATCTGGCTCGCCGTGACCTCCTCGCAGCGGCACAGCACGGTTGTCGGCTCTACCAGGCGTGCGATCCCGGGCGGTTCGGTGTACACCTCGTTGAGCATCCGGGCGAAGGCGCGACCCTGCCGGATCGTGCGACGGAGCGGCCGCGCCGCCCGATCATACGCCTCGGCTCCGATCACCCCCAGGTCGTATGCGATCGTCAGCCCCGCCAGCGCACCGGTGGCTTCGGCGAGGTCGGCTCCGCCGATCCCACTCACCTGCCCCGCCACATAGAACCCCGGCCGGCTGGCGCGCATCCCATCGTCGTGTGCCACGTACCAACCGCCCCGCTCCCGCGCGAAGGCGAGCGCGCACCCGGCAAGCTGCGCCAGCTCGGTGGATGCCGCAAACCCGAAGTGCAGGCAGAGCGTATCGGCCTCGAGCACCTGCCTCGTCTCCGGCACGATGTTCCACCCGGCATCCTTCTCCGCGATGACCACCTCGCGGAGTTCGCCATCGCCACGGGCTTCCACCACTGTGTAGTTGTGGAAGTACGGGACACCGGCCCGGCGGAGGGCAAGGCGGTAGTCCGCCCACTGCCGGAGGCGGCGAGGCTGGCCGACCACCGCCTGAGCGTGCCGGAGTCTGTGCGTCGGCTCCGTCAGCCCGACGCAGTCGACCACGGCGGCGACCTCACCGCCCGCCTCGACAATCTGGGTGGCAATCGCAAGGAGGAGCGGTCCGGTACCCGCGAGAACGAACCGCCGCCCCGGCAAGATACCGTCGTGGCTGAGCACGCGTTGCGCTGCTCCGGCGGTCATCACACCGGGCAGGGTCCACCCCGGAAACGCCGCGACCCGCTCGATTGCACCCGTCGCGATCAGGACGGCCGCCGCCTCCAGGACATCCACCCGGTCGTCGGCCACGAGCGCCAGCCGATTCGGCTCGAAAAAGCCCCACACCGTCGTCCCGAGCCGCACGTCGACCTTCGACCGCTCCAGCGCGTGGAGCCGTTCGCGGCCTTGCTGGCGCAACTGGTCCAACCCACGACCGCGGCTGGACCCCGGCGCGACGCCGAAGTGCTTGTAGTACTGCCCGCCGACGTGTTCGGCTTCGTCAATGAGGATCGCCGGGACGCCGTACTCCGCGAGAGCCAGCGCGGCCGCGATCCCCGCCGGCCCAGCCCCGACGATGGCCACCGCCTGTTTCCGCGTCATGGCTCACGACTCCGTTCGGTCCGCACGCGCGACCGCGCCGGATGTCACGACCATGCCCGGTCGTGCCGTAGTGACGCAGGCACGCCGGTTCGGCTTCCCGTCGACCGTCACCAGACACTCGTAGCAGACCCCGATGCCGCACAGCGGACCGCGTGGCTCGCCCGCGATGCGCGTCGTGCGGAGCACCCGATGCCCACTCGCGAGTAACGCACCGAGAATCGTCGCGCCGCGGTGCGCGCGGATTTCCTGTCCGTTCCAGGAGAAGGTAAAGGTGTGCTCGTGAGCCGGTTCTTCGTGGTCACCCGCGTCGATTCGCACGCCCATCAAACCTCCTCCAGAGCCTCTGGGTGGGCCATACTCCCGCCTCGCGAGTTGAGCGTCCGTGGCTTCCGGTTTGGCGTTGTTTCATGCGGCAAAGCGGTCGGGCCGAGCGGGTGTTAGATCAAACCGGGGCGTTCTCTCCAGGACCACGTCCGCCACCACTTCCCCTACTGCTGGGCCGAGCATCATCCCGATGTCGAACCCACCCGTAGCCACCACGAATCCGCGCACCTGGTGCGTCTGGCCGAGGATCAGCATCCGGTCCGGTGTCTTGGGCCGCAAACCCGACCAGGCACGGATCACCTGGACGTGCCGCAGGTGTGGGTACATCTCGGTGATCCCCCTGGCAAAGTCCCGCATCACCGCCAGTGTCACGCGCTTTTCGAAGCCTGCGTCTTCCTGGATGCTCCCGATGATCCCGTTCGCCGCCCAGGTGCTCCGGATCGAGGGCGAAATCCCCATCACCACGCGCCGTGGCAAGCAGGTCAGCGGCTCGGTGACCAGAACCTGCCCGCGGATCGGGATGACCGGCGTGTGGAGCCCCACCATCGCGCTGACCTCACCCGCCCAGGCACCCGCCGCATTGACCACGGTCTCCGTCTCGATCCGCCCCCGGGTCGTCTCGACGCTGACCACCCGCCCTCCCCGGACGGTGATC
>NZ_JADGHZ010000144.1 GCF_019683595.1 Sphaerobacter sp.
ATATACAGTCCGCTGGTGCCGCCGGCGGGGGCGCCGGGGGGCCGGGCGCCCGCCCGCGTCTGGGAAGTGGGGGGAATGGCACAGGGACCGAATCGGCGAGGGGCGCGCCGCGGCGCCGTAACCCGGCTCAATCTGATTCTGTCCGTCATCCTCATCGTGATCGTGCTCGCCATCGTTGGCGTGCTCATCCTCAACAGCCGCAGCAAGGCGGAACCGCCGGCCGCGTCACCGACGGCTGCGACCACCAACGCGTCGCCCACCGCAGCACTCGGCGTCGCGACACCGACCGCAGCGCCGAGCGCGGAGCCAACGACCGAACAGGAGGCGGAGGTTCAGCAAACGCCGACGCCGGAGCCGCCGACGCCCACCGTCGAGCCGACGCCGACCCCGGTGGTCGGAGAATTCGGCGACCTCCCGGCGCCGGACATGCCCAGCGGCAACTCGGCGCGGAGGCCGATCACCCTGGACTACCGCCTCGATCTGAGCCTGCAACTCGTCCCGACCGAGGCGCCCGTCTACGCACTGGAGCACCGCACCTGGACGCTCGACGAAGTGCAGGCCCTCGCCGCCTCGCTCGGCATCGAAAGCGAGGTCGTCGACCAGGGTGGGGGCAGCTTCCGCACCGCCGACGGGAGCCTCTACATCGCCAGCGATCTGGTCCGCTATATCAACAGCGCACCCGACTCGTCCGGGGCAACCAACCTGCCCGGGGACGACGCCCTGATTGAGACGGCACGCACCTGGCTCATTGAGCATCATCTGGTCGGTGCCGATGCCGGGCCGGGCAGCGTGCGGCTGCGCGACGACGACGCCGGGCGCGCCATCGTCGCCATCAAGCCCGTGGAACCCCAGGGGATTCTCTCTGCCACCCCGGAGGCGTCGGTGACCCTCACAGCCGACGGCACCGTGCTCCAGGCCGACATCCAGTGGCCGGCGGCCCTGCGCCGGTCGAACTACGGCCTTCGCTCTGCAGAAGATTTGTGGAACGACATCCGCGCCGGGCGCGGCTACCTCGAGATCGATCCCGCAGCGTTGCCGACGTCCGACGGGGCGCTCACCGGGCCAGCCAGCCTGACCTCCGTGTCGCTCGCCTATACGCTGGCCGGGTCGCCCGCGGCGCAACAATTCCTCGTCCCGCTCGTCGTGTTTGCAGGGCAGGCAGAGATCGAGGGGGCGGACGGGCCGATCCCGGTCAAGGTCTACGTCCCCGCGGTCAGCGCACAGGTAGCCCCACGCGGATAGGCGTGCTCGGCGCCGGGCCGCAAGCCACAGGGTGTCGGGTGCCAACACGGGAAGGGGAACGTGGCACATGGCCAAGCACGGCTCAATCCGAGCGGCACACGTGGGCGCAGTTCTGCTTCTGCTGGTAACGACACTCGCCGCCGCACTCGTACCTGCACCGCGGGAGGCGGCCGCGCGCACCGCGACCGTGCGTTGGGGGTACTACATCACCTACGACCCGACCTCGCTGGCCACCCTCAAGGCCCACGTCGATCAGCTCGACATCGTCTCGCCCTACTTCTACAACCTGAACGCCGACGGCACGATTCAGGACTTCTCCCAGTCCGAGGCACTGAGCGTGATGCGCAAGGCCGGCGTCAAGATCGTCCCGATGATCAAGAACGTGCCCCAGTGGGACGCGTTCCACGACACCATCGCCACGCCGGAGAAGCGTGATGCCATCGTCGAGCGCCTGGTCAACCTCGTGACGGAGAACAACTACGACGGCATCCACATCGACTTCGAGGCGGTCAATACGAGCGACGCCGCGCTCCTGACCGACTTCCAGGAGCGGCTGGCCAAGCGACTCCATCCGCTGGGCAAGCTCGTCACCCAGGCCATCGCCGCCCGCACCTCCGACGCACCGACGGCCTGGGGCGGCGCTTACGACTACAAGGCGCTGGGCGCGATCAACGACTACGTCGTCGTGATGGCGTACGACTACCACTACGCCGGCGGCAGCCCCGGCCCCGTCGCGCCGCTCCCCTGGGTGCGCAACGTCGTGACCTACACCAAGAGCCGCATGCCCGCCGCAACGTTCCTGCTGGGCATGCCCCTGTACGGCTACAACTGGGACGTGACGGAGAAGCGGCCGGCGACCTCCGTCCGCTACGACCAGGCGCAGGCGCTCCTGGCCCGGACCGGCGCCCAGGGCGGCTACGACACGACGCAGCAAACCCCGTGGCTGCGCTACACGGACGACGACGGGCACCAGCACGAGGTCTGGTACGAAAACGCCACCAGCATCCGCGCCAAGCTCGACCTGATGCTCGATGAAGGCCTCGGCGGCTTCGCCTTCTGGCGGCTCGGCCACGAAGACCCGGCCGTCTGGGATGAGGTCGCGCGGTTGGCGACGCCCGCCACGCGCGTGCCGCCCTTCCCGGCCACGCCCGACCGCGTCTACTTCCCGGAGACCGGCCACTCCCTCGCCTACGGCTTCAAGGGATACTGGGAGCGCAACGGCGGTCTGCCCGTCTTCGGCTATCCCTGGACCGAGGAGTTCAGCGAGCCGAACCGGGACACGGGCGAGGTCTACACCGTGCAGTACTTCGAGCGGCAGCGCTTCGAGTACCATCCCGAGAACGCGGGCACCGTCTACGAAGTACTGCTCGGTCGCCTGGGTGCGGCCGAGGCCGAGCGGCGCGGCCTGCTCGGCACCGAGCCGTTCCTCCCCCTCCCGGCAACAACCCCGCCTGATGCGAACTGCGACTTCTTCCCGGAGACCGGCCATCGCCTCTGCTTCGGCTTCCGGGAGTACTGGACCAGCCACGGGCTGGACTTCGGCGATCCCGGAGTCTCTTTCCGAGAGTCCCTGGCGCTCTCCGGCTACCCGATATCGGAGGAGTTCACCGACCCGGCCACCGGGCGGACGGTGCAGTATTTTGAGCGCGCCCGTTTCGAATACCATCCGGAGAACGCGGGCACGCCGTACGTCGTGCTGCTCGGCCTGCTCGGCACCGACGAAGTGCGTATCAAGGGGTGGATTCGGTGACAGATACGTCCGCACGGAACCGGCGCAAGCTCATCCTGGTCCTGCACGGACCCAACCTGAACATGCTCGGGCAGCGTGAGCCGGCGATTTACGGCCGGGTGACCCTGGCCGAGATCGACCAGCGAATCCGCGACGCCGCCGCCGAGCGCGGCTTCGAGACGATCATCGTGCAATCCAACTACGAAGGCGCGCTGATCGATGAGATCCAGCGCAGCGGCTCTGTGGCCTGTGGTATCATCGTCAATCCAGGGGCTCTGACCCACTACAGCATCGCGCTGCGCGATGCCCTGGCGGCGGTGGCTGCCCCAGCCGTCGAGGTGCACCTCAGCAACGTGTACCGCCGTGAGGAGTTCCGCCACCGCTCGGTCATCGCCCCCGTTGTCACCGGGCAGATCGCAGGACTGGGCGCCGACGGCTACCTGCTCGCCCTGCGGTACCTCATGGACCGGTACGAAGCAGAAGGGACCACGCCTGATGCCTGACCGCCTTGCCGTGCTCCGTGAGCGGATTGCGGAGCTCGGCCTCGACGCGATCGTCATCACCCACCCGTCAAATCGGTACTACCTGACGGGTTACACCGGAGATGACATCCCTCCAAACGAGTCAGGCGGTCACGTCATCGTCACTGCCGACCGTGCCGTCCTTGTCACCAGCACCGTCAACTCCGAGCAGGCGCGGCAGCAGGCATCCGGCTTTGAGGTCTTCGACCGTGTCTATGGCCTGACCGAGGCAGACGCGACCCTGCTCACCGAAATGGGCGTGCGGCGGGTCGGCTTCGAAGACAAGGCGATCCTCTACCAGGATCACCGCACACTGACCGAGCGCCTGGGCGATGGTGTCGAGCTGGTTCCCGTCGGGACGCTCGTCGACGACATGCGGGTGATCAAGACTTCGGACGAGATCACGAAGATCGCCCGGGCGATCGAGGTGACCGACCGCGCCTTCGAGCAGGTCGCCGCCACGATCCAGGCAGGCGACCGCGAGCGCGACATCGCCTGGCGCCTCGAATCCGCGATGCGCGAACTCGGCGCCAGCGGCCCGTCTTTCCCGACCATCGTTGCGTCAGGCCCAAACGCGGCGCTGCCCCACCACGAACCGGGCGACCGCCAGATTCAGCCGGGCGAGCCGATCGTGATCGACATGGGCGCCCGCGTCGACGGCTACTGCGCCGATCTCACCCGCACCGTCTGGGTGGGCGAACCGGACTCCCGCCTGCGCGAGATCTACCCGATCGTGCTCCGTGCGCTCGAGGCAGCCGAGGCCGGCCTCCGCGCGGGGATCACCGGCCGCGAGGGGGACGCCCTGGCGCGCGACGTGATTGAGCAGGCCGGCTACGGCGAGGCGTTCGGGCACTCCCTGGGCCATGGGGTCGGCGTGCGGGTCCATGAGGGACCGGCGCTGTCGAAGCGCAATGAGGAGCCGCTCCCGGCCGGCAGCGTGGTCACCATCGAACCGGGCATCTACATCCCCGGGTGGGGTGGCGTCCGCATTGAAGACGTCGGGGTGCTTGAGGACAAAGGCATCCGCATTCTGACGCGCGCGGCCAAGCGGAGCATCGACTGACGTTCGTATACGGCATCCAACGGCATTCAATGGAGGCAGCATGATCGATACTGGGGACCTTCGGAAGGGCCTGACGCTGGAGATGAACGGCGAGCTGGTGCGCGTCGTCGACTTCCAGCACGTCAAACAGGGCCGCGGTAGCGCCTTCGTCCGCCTCAGCCTGCGCAACCTGCGCACGGGCGCCATCACCCAGCAGACATTCCAGGCGGGTTCGAAGTTCACGCCGGTCCGGCTGGAGCGCCAGCGCGTCCAGTACCTGTACAACGACGAGGGCCAGTATCACTTCATGGATGTGGACACCTTCGAGCAGTTCGCCCTCGACAAGGAGACGCTCGGGGACGCGGTCTACTACCTGATTGAGAACGAGACGATCGACCTGCTGACCCACAACGGCCAGCCGATCGATGTCGAGTTGCCGGTGACAGTGAACCTGCGCGTGGAGCAGACCGAGCCGGGTGTGCGGGGCGACACCGCCTCCGGCGGCTCCAAGCCCGCGCGCCTGGAGACCGGCCTGACGATCAACGTCCCCCTCTTCATCAACGAGGGCGATGTGGTGACGGTCGATACCCGGACCGGCGAGTATCTTGGGCGCGTGAACTAGTCGCACTGCGCGCGAGTGGAGCGGCCTGAATGATGACGAGGAATCCCGACACGCCGGACGGGGCGCATACGGAACTGCCGGACGACTACGCAGCGCTCACGGCAACCGTCCGCGAGCTGGTCAAGGTCATGCGCGAGGGCGGCATCGGCCGGCTCGAAATCAAGCGGGGCGATCTGAAGATCGAGTTGGCCGCCCGTGAGGAGCCAGCGGTTTCCGGTCCCGTTCCGGCCGAGGCCCTCGTCCAGGCGACGCCCACCCAACCGGCCGCAGATCCGGCACCGGCCGAGGAGGGGCACATCATCACCTCGCCGATGATCGGCACCTTCTACGCGGCGCCGGCTCCGGGTGAGCGGCCCTTCGTTCAGGTGGGCGATACGGTTGAGGTCGGGCAGACGGTGGCCATCATCGAGGCTATGAAGATCATGAATGAGATCGTGGCCGACGTGGCTGGGACCGTCGTGGAGATCATGGTGCGCGACGCCGAGCCGGTCGAGTACGGCCACCCGCTGATGCGCATCAAGCCGCACGCCTAGCCGTAGAGGGGCCAGCCGTGCGCATTCTCGACGTCGCTGACGTCACCGCCTACATCAAGGATCTGCTCGACGCGGACCCGATCCTCAGCGACGTCTGGATTCGCGGCGAAGTCTCCAACTTCGTGCGCTCGGCGGCCGGTCACATCTACTTCACGCTCAAGTCGGAGCGCGCCCAGCTCCGCTGCGTGCTCTTCCGCGGGAACGCCCGCTGGCTCACCTTCCAGCCCGAGAACGGCGACGCCATCCTGGCCCACGGCCGGGTCTCGGTCTACGAGGCCGGCGGGCAGTACCAGCTTTACGTCGACCTCATCCAGCCGGAGGGTACCGGGCTCCTGCATCTCCAGTTCGAGGAGCTGCGGCGGCGACTGGAGATGGAGGGTCTATTCGACCCGTCGCGCAAGCGGCCGCTGCCGCGCCTCCCGCGTCGGATCGGCGTCGTGACATCGCCCACCGGCGCCGTCTGGCACGACATTCAGACGGTGCTGCGGCGCCGCTACCCGCTGGCGGAGCTCGTCCTGGCCCCGGCCCAGGTGCAGGGCGACGATGCACCACCCACCATCATCCGCGCGCTCGAGGCATTGCAGCTCGACGGCAACGTCGACGTCATCATCATCGCGCGCGGCGGCGGCTCGATGGAAGACCTGTGGTGCTTCAACGACGAGGCGCTTGCCCGCGCCGTCTTCGCCAGCCGCATCCCGGTCATCTCCGCCGTCGGTCACGAAACCGACTTCACGATCTGTGACTTCGTCGCCGACGTGCGTGCCCCGACCCCCTCTGCTGCGGCCGAGATTGTGGCGCCGCACATCAACGAGCTGGCCGCCGAGGTGAACGGCCTGCTGGCCCGGGCCAACACCGCGCTCTGGGACCTCCTGCGCGACTGCCGCGAGACGGTGGACGGGTTGGCGCTTCGGCTCCAGCGGCACGGTCCGGAGAACCTGATCCGCCAGGAGCGCCTGCGGCTCGACAGCCGCGCCGAGATCATGCACCAGCACCTTCGCCGCCGCATCGCCAGCCAGCGCGCAGCGATCGAGGCGATCCAGCGGCAACTCGACCTGCTGCACCCGCTGGGTGTCCTGCGACGCGGTTATGCCATCGTGCTCGACCGGGAAACGGGCGAGCGGCTGCGCAGCGCCAAGGGCCTCGCGGTTGATCAGAAGGTGACGCTGGAGTTCCACGACGGGGAGGCCGGCGCCGTCGTGCGCAGTGTCGAAACGTCGAGAGGAGCGGAGCATGTCCACGCCCCCGCAGAGACCCAACGATGAATGGCTCGCTGACGTCGTCCCGCCGGACGCCGGGTACGAGGACCTGGTGGCCGTGCTGAACGAAGTGGTGGAGCGCCTGGAGCGGGGTGACCTGTCGCTGGATCAGGCCCTGCAGGAGTATGAGCGTGGCGTGGCACTGGTCCGCCGGTGCAACGACCTGCTCGATCAGGCCGAACTCCGCGTCAGCGAGTTGTCGAGCGGCCTATCTTCCAGCCACGGTGCGGACCGCGGTCCCGGCGAGCGACCCCTCTCGCTCTTCGGCGATGACTATGAGGATGAGTTCGACGACGAGTTTGACGACGAGTAGCGGCGGTTACCCCACCGACTCCGAGTTGGTGGGTGCTCCGGGCTCACCGCCAGCGGCGGGTTCGTGCAGCGCCTGCGCCTTGCGCTGGAAGACCTGGTACACCGGCGCCTCCTGCTCGACCCGCCCGCGCGTTGCCAGCCAGTAGACCAGGCGCACCGGGAGTGCAACCACGGCGAAGAGTTGCGCCGCCCCGGCTGCGAGCAACCCGGCGATCAGCGCGTACAACCCCAATGCCCAGAAAAGGATGAACCCGACATCGACCGGCCGCGGGTCGGCCAGCGACGCCTGCGTGCCGTAGAGGTAGACGTCGAGCCGGATGCGGATCGGGTTCAGGAAGTAGATGCAGGCTAGCCCGATCGCGGCCCACATCACGGCCAGCGGGATACTCCCCCGATGCCGGGCGTAGAGCAGCGCGCAGCCGAGCAGCCCCGCTACCAGCAGCGCCACCGTGATGCCGCGAATCGGCTCCGCCGTTAGCGCGGTATCGAACGGATCGCTCTGCCATCGCTTCGCCGGTGAGTACCCGTAGCCCAGGAGTTGGCGCCAGTTGTCGAACAGCGTGACCCACACCGGGAAGGCCAGGACGATCCCGAGCGTGAACCGGCCGATCCAGTTCCACACCGGAGTGTCATGCACCGCCACCTGCCGCAGCAGCGACACCCGCCCCCGTGCCCAGAGCCAGAACACGAGGTAGAGCACGATCGTGATGGGGACATCGCCCGAGACGAAGCGGTACAGCATCTTCCCACCAACCACCCCGGACGCCCGGGACATCCACCGTCTGCCGCACGGATAAGTGTACTCGCGAGGCCGCCACATCGGCGATGCCTCGCGGGACACGAGGCACGCCGGCATCCTGCCGGTCCCGTTCCCCGGCTCGCGCGTGGGAACAGCGGGACCGGCACGATGTCGCCGCCCCTGCGGTCCCGGTCGCTCAGATCATCCAAGCGGCAGGCGCAGCCGGTTGCCGCCGAGGACGTGGAAATGGAGATGGAAGACCGTCTGCCCGGAGTCTGGCCCGGTGTTCGTAACCACCCGGTAGCCGGACTCGGCCAGCCCGGCATCGCGCGCGACCTTGGCGGCCACCTGGAGCAGCCGGCCGAGGAGCACTGGGTCCGTCTCCTCCGCCTGGTTGAGTGACGTGATGTGCTGGTTTGGAATCACCAGGACGTGGGTCGACGCCTGGGGGTTGATATCGTTGAACGCGGTCACCTCGTCGTCCTGGTAGACGATTGTGGCCGGGAGCTCTCCCGCCACGATCCGGCAGAAGATGCAGTCGTTCGCCATTCCACCTCCCTCTCCGCGCGGCCCGTGGGCGCTAT
>NZ_JADGHZ010000145.1 GCF_019683595.1 Sphaerobacter sp.
TAAAGCCGCCGGGCTGACAAGGAAAGCCGGCTGAAGCCGGCTGAGGTGGACCAGAACTTACACCTCGGTGTTGAGACGCACCGGCCGGCCCGTGCCCGGGGCTAAAGCCGCCGGGCTGCATAGTGGGTAAGCCCACTGAAGGGGCTACGATGGCTACCGACTGGCGTATTCCGATTTGGCACCCACCGGGCCCCGCGTCCCCAGCCCCTTTAGTGGGCTTTGTATTGTCAGCCCGGCGGCTTTAGCCCCGGGCACGGGCCACGGCGCGGGTATCCTCTCGCCACCCGGTCGGCTTCCCGTCCTCAGCCGGCTTCAGCCGGCTTTCGTTGTGAGCCCGGCGGCTTTAGCCCCGGGCGGTTCAGAGCACGTGCCACGACGCGGGACCGTGCGCGCCACCCGTCCCCGGCTGGTGCCGACCGCGTACGGCTCGGCCGATTCGTCACGTTCCAATTGGTTTGGTTGGCCCGGGCACAGAGGAAGGGCGGCATGGTTGATCCTACCGGCATAACACCCTGTGCTCCAGCCCTCCCGGTTTACACCGGTGGTCGGGATGGGGATAATCCGGGGGCGGGTGTGGGCTGCACCTGGATTGGACATAAGGTCAGGCTGAGGAAGGAACGGCGGCGATGGCCAGCCAGGTGAGGAAAACCATCGAGCAGGAGTACATTGAACGGCACCCCGGCTCGCGGGAGCGCTACGAGCGTGCGGTGCAGGCATTTCCCAGTGGGATCACGCACGACGTGCGCTACCTGCGCCCCTTCCCGCTCTACGCCGAGCGGGCGCAGGGGTCGAAGAAGTGGGATGTCGACGGCCATGAACTAATCGACTACGCCATGGGCCACGGCGCGCTGATCCTGGGCCACAGCCATCCGGAGATCGCCGAGGCGGTGGCGGAGCAGGTGCGCCGCGGCACGCACTTCGGGGCCGGGCACGACCTGGAGATCGAGTGGGGGCAGCGGGTCTGCAACCTGGTGCCGTCGGTCGAGCGGGTCAAGTTCACCTCGTCCGGTACCGAGGCGACGCTGATGGCCATGCGGTTGGCGCGGGCCTTCACCGGGCGTGACAAGATCATGAAGTTTGCCGGCCACTTCCATGGCTGGCAGGACTACGCCATCAACGGGGAGCAGCCGCCGTTCGATGGGCCGACGCCTCCCGGTGTCCCGCAGGCGGTGGCCGACACCGTGGTGGTGGCGCCGGTCAACGATCTGGACTTCGTGGCGCGGCGTCTGGCCGAGGGGGACATCGCGGCGGTGATCCTCGAGCCGAGCGGTGCGTCCTACACGACCATCCCGCTGCCGGAGGGCTTCCTGCAGCGCCTGCGTGAGATCACCAAGCAGCACGACACGCTGCTGATCTTCGACGAGGTCATCACCGGCTTCCGCTGGGCGCCGGGTGGGGCGCAGGAGCGCTTCAACGTCACGCCGGACCTGACCACCATGGCGAAGATCGTGGCCGGCGGCCTGCCGGGTGGGGCGGTCGGTGGTCGGGCCGACATCATGGCGCTGCTGGAGTTCCGCGACGAGCCGGGATGGCGCAAGGTGGGACACCCCGGGACCTTCAATGCCAACCCGCTCTCGGCCGTGGCCGGGGCGACCTGCTTGCAGATGGTGGCCGATCCACGGGTACAGCGGCACGCCGACGAGATGGCGGCGAAGATCCGCGCCGGCTTCAATGAGGTGCTGGTGCGCCGCGGGGTTCCGGGCTTCTGCTACGGAGAGGCTTCGGTCTTCCACGTCATGCTTGGGGTGGAGTGCACCAACATGACGAGCGGGGACCTGCGGATGCCGGAGGGGGTTGCCCCGGAGGTGCTGAAGCGTGGCCCGGCGCCGAAGCTCTCGCTGGCGCTGCACCAGGGGATGATCAACGAGGGGGTCGACCTCTTCCACGGTGGCGGCTTGCTGAGCGCGGCCCACTCGGAGGAGGACATCGCCAAGACCATCGAGGCGTTCGACCGCACCATCGCCCGGATGGCCGACGAGGGGCTCTTCTAGGGAGCCTGGCGCGCGATCGCGAAGGGGAAGGGGAACACGGATGCCCAGTGACAACCCGGCGTGGCCGTTCGACCATCTCCCCGCCCCGGAGCAGGGGCCGAAGGCGGTGGCGGTCGGTGAGCGGGCGATGGTGTCGACCTCGCACCCGATGGTCACCGAGGCCGCGGTGCAGGTGCTGCGCGATGGGGGCAACGCGGTCGACGCGCTGCTGACCGCCATGCCGCTGCAGCACGTGGTCGAGCCGCATATGTCGACGCTGGCCGGCGGCTTCGGCCTGGTCTACTGGGAGGCCGCCTCGGGGCGGGCCTACTACCTGAACGCCGAGCTGGACCGCCCGGCGGGAGGGCCGATCCCGCCTCGGGACGCGCCGGAGGAGTCGGGCCAGCGTATCGCCGTGCCGGGCACTGTGCGCGGGATGCAGGCCCTGGCCGAGCGCTTCGGCACCCGGCCGTGGGCCTCGTACTTCGAGCCGGCCATCAAGGTGGCGGACGACGGCTTCCCGATGTACTCCTTCCTCTACGGCGAGATGGCCGCGTCCTACGACCGACTGACCCACTACCCGTCGGGGCGCGCGTTCTACACGCCGGCCGGCTACCTGACGCCGGTCGGCCACCTGCATCGCCAGCCCGCGCTCGCGGCGGCGCTGCGCCGGCTAGCTCAGCCGGACGGCGTCGAGTGGTTCCAGCGGGGCGAGTGGGCGCAGCGCTTCGTCGCGGCGGTGCAGCAGACCGGCGGCTCGGTGACGCTGGAGGATATGGCGAGCTATGAGCCGCGCTGGGCCGAGCCGCTCCGCTTCCGCGCCTTCGGCTACGACCTGCTCGGCGGCGACGCGCCGGAGTACGGCGCGGCGTTCGTGGGCGTCGCGCTGGGGATCCTGGAGCGCGCGGGCATCGACCCGGCCCAGCCCTGGCACGGCTCGTCCCGTGCCACGGCGCTGGTGGCGCGGGCGCTCGGTGTGGCGATGCAGTACACCGCCCGCTACTGCCAGGATCCCACCGCGTTCGCGGTGCCGTTCGACATCCTGCTGTCGGATGAGTTCCTGAGCCTGCAAGCCCGCTTGCTGACCGAGAGCTTCCCGACGGTCGATCTGCCTCTGCCTGACGACAACCTCGTCGCGGCGCCGCCGCAGCCCGGCCCTGGGTCGACGGACAGCAACCACATCGTCATCGTCGATGCAGCGGGCAACTGGCTGACCATGCTGCACACGGTCTACGGCACACCGTTCGGCACGGGCCTGGTGGTCGACGGGATCAGCGTCAACAGCGGGAATTCGAGCTACTTCGGAGGCGTGTCAGTCGGCCCTGGCCGGCGGATCACGACGCCGCTGGCGCCGGTCCTCGTGCTGCGCGACGGCCGGCCGTGGATCGGTATCGGCTCGCCCGGCGCCGCCTGCCAGGCCGTGACGCTGGTCCTCCTGAACCTGCTCCACCACGGCATGGACCTCGGGGAGGCGATCGACGCGCCGCGCCTGCAATTGCGCGCCGAGGGCGGCCGGGGGATGGGCTGGGAGATCGGCACCATTGCCGTCGAGACGCGCTTCCCGGAGGCGACGCTGCGGGGCCTGGCGCGGCTCGGCATCGACGTGGCATCGCTGGGTGACTACAACTGGCACATGGGATCGGTGCAAACGGTGATGCGCGACGAGTCCGGACGCCTGCTCGGCGCGGCCGATCCCCGCCGCGGCGGCCACGCCGCCGGGTTCTGAGGGGCGCCGGCGGTCATCTATCGAGGTGTCTCAAACCGAACCGCCCGCGGCACACGCCGCGGGCGGTTTTCGTTGGTGTCCTCCCGGTTGGTTCCGGTGGGATGCCGTCGGTCCTGGGGTGGCTCAGTCGCCGGTCGGGGCGAGCTGGGCGAGGCCGACCGGGGTGCGCCACTCGGCGTACCGCGGGTCAATGCCGCGCAGGACGTCGTGGTAGAGCTGCTCCAGGCGGCGGGTGATCGGGCCGGGCGTGCCGTCGCCCACCTGATAGCGGTCGACCGAGACGATCGGCGTGATCTCGGCCGCCGTGCCGCAGAAGAAGACCTCGTCGGCGACGTAGAGCTCGGTCCGGTCGACCGGTCGCTCTTCCACCTCCAGCCCCAGGTCCTGCCGGGCCATGGTGAGCAGCGCGTCGCGCGTGATGCTCTCCAGGATGCTGCTGGTAACGTCCGGGGTGATCAGCTTGCCGTTGCGGACCAGCATCAGGCAGGCGCCGGGACCCTCGGCGACCTTCCCCTGCGCGTTGAGCAGGATGGCGGTGTCGTAGCCGTTGGCCGCCGCCTCCATGTTCGCCAGTTGCCCGTTGCGGTAGTTGGAGAGGTTCTTGACGCGCGGCGGCATCACGTTGTCCGAGATGCGCGTCCAGGAGCTGACGCAGGCGTGCTGTGTCTTCCCGGTCAGGAGGTGCGACGGATTCGGCCGGGTGTTGATCAGGATCGACGCCTCGCTGCCGAACCCGCTGAAGGACTTGCCGTCGCCGCTACGGTAGGCCAGCGGGCGGATATACACGTCCTCCCGGTGCTCGTTGTCGCGCACCAGTTGGACGATCGCATCAATGAGCTGGTCGGTCGTGTATTCCTGATCCAGGCGGACGAGCTTCATTGACTGGCTGAAGCGCTCCATGTGCTCGCGCAGCCGGAAGATGTACGCCTCCCCATGGTCGGGGTTCCAGTACGCCCGGATGCCTTCGAAGATGGCGCCGACCGTGGACCAGCCGATCTCGGTCACATGGATGGTCGCGTCTTCCCACGGCATCTGCCGGCCATTCCACCAGAGGTATTTCGGGTGTGCTCCTGACATCGGCGTCTCCCGCTCTCACCACCCCCGGCCGTGTGGCGGGGCGTCTTCCAATGGACGATACGCCGTGCAGGATAGCACACACGCGCGATTGGTCCTACAGCCAATGCGCCCCGGCCTGGGCGGGTTATGCCTCGGGGCGGTTCTCGATGCGGAGACGGGCCTTCATGCGGGTGAAGAGCTCGCCGCGGGGGAGCCAGTCGCCCTGGCTGTTGGTGGGGATGCCGGTCACCCACGGCTTGAAGAGGTACCAGGTGACCGGGTAGGCGACCGGGATGTAGACCGCGGCGTTCTGCAGCGTCTGCTCGCACTGGCGGTAGAGATCGAGGCGTGCCGCGGGATCGGACTCCTCGCGGGCGCGGCGGACCAGGTCTGTGTAGGTGGGATCCTCCCAGGCGAGCCGCCGCGGCAGCGGGTCCTCGGGCGCGAAGAGGTCGCCGTAGCCGTTGTGCGGGTCGGGGTAGTGGAACCACCAGCGGAGCCAGATCAAGGCGGGCTGGTGCGCCTGCACCGCGGCTTCGAAGTCGTCGGGTTCGAGGATATCGAGTGAGAGGTTGAGGCCGAGGTTCTCGCGGAGCTGACTGATGACGTCGTTGGCGATCAGCTCCGCGTCCGGGTCGGACCGGCGCATGGTGAGGGTCAACGGCGGCCAGTTCTGCCCCCCTGCGAAGGGTGTGTCATCCAGGTGTGCGAGCGCGGCGTCGACATCGAACTGCTGGATCTGGACGATCTCGGCATCATCGAAGTGCCCAGGCATGCCGACCGGCATCAGGCTCGTGGCTCCGTGGGCGCGTCCCTCGGTGATCTGGACGATGCGCTCCCGGTCGATGGCGCGGCTGATCGCCTGCCGCACGCGAACGTCGTCGAAGGGCGGCACGGTGACCTGGGGGATGAGGCACCAGACGGCCGCCTCGACGGTGCGGCCGAGCTGGCGCGACAGATTCGGGCTGTTGCGCACCACCGGCAGGTCCGGTCGCGCAACGGCGATGTAGTCCACCTGACGGTCGTCGTAGGGTCGCAACCCCAGGTCGAGCGGCAGGATGGGTGTGATGCAGCGATCGAGCGTGACCCGCGCGGCGTCCCAGTAGTTGGGGTTGCGGGCGATCTCGAACGCCACGCCGTGCTCCCAGCGCGTCAGGAGGAAGGGGCCGTTGGAGACGCAGTTGCCGGCCTCGGTCCAGCGCTCGCCGTAGCGCTCGACCGAGGGGCGGTGAGCCGGGAACCCGGCGACCGAGGCGATGATGACGAGGAAGCGCGGGCTGGGGCCGGTGAGGGCGACGTCGAGTGTCCAGTCGTCGGTGGCGCGGGCGCCCAGGGTCTCCGGGGGCGCGCCGGCCGTGTGGATCTCCCGAGCGCCCACGATGTCGTACAGGAGCGGCGCGTCGGGCGCGGCCGTCTCGGGCGCGAGCTTCCGCTGCCAGGACCAGACAAAGTCGTGCGCGGTGACGGGGTCGCCGTTGGACCAGCCGCGGTTGTTCGGCCGGAGCCGGAAGGTCCAGGTGAGCCCGTCCGAGCTGGCACTCCAGGCCTCGGCCCAGTCCGCGACCGGCTCGAAGTCGGGGGTGAGGGTCAGCAGGCCGGCCCACAACTCCGGCTCCCCACCGCAGTAGCGGTTGGCGTTGAAGTCGTGGCTGACCGGGTCGTTCGCGAAGCCCCATTGGTAGAAGACCTGCGGACCGGTCACCTGCGGCGTGCCGGGGGCCGTGGATGGCGACGTGGTTGGTTGGGGGGACGCTGCACCGGTCGGCGCCGGCCTCGTGGCGGGAGATTGGCTGCCCCGGCTGACGGGTGTGGACTCGGTTGCAGTGCCGGCGCTGCCGCCGCGACAGGCCGCGAGCAGCGCGAACGCTCCGGCGGCCAGCAACGCGCGGCGGCTCAGCCGGGCGGCGGCTGCCGGGCGGGGTGGCGGAGAGGGCTGCGGCTGGCGGTCCTGTCTGGGCATCGTGCTCGCTCTCATCGAGCAGCCACGGCGCTGCGTCAGACGCTGGGGGCGCCGAGATTCCCGCTCTCGGTGTAGAAGACGCGCGCGGCGGCGCCGACGATCCCGGTGTTGGTGCCGAGCGCCGACAGTTCGATCCGCACGTCGGGGTAGATCTGTGCCATGGCGTAGCGGGGCAGGGTCTCGCGCAGCGCGTCGAGCAGCAGGTCGGCCGATTCGGCGACGCCGCCCCCGAGGACGATCATCTCGGGGTTGAAGAGGTTGACGAAGCCGGCCAGGCCAACCCCGAGCGCGTGGCCGGCCCGCTCGTAGACGGCGCGCGCCGCGGAGTCGCCCGCGCGCGCGGCCTTCGCCACGACCGCGGCGGTGATCGGCCCGCCCGCGGCGACCTCGGCGATGGTGCGGGATCGCTCGGAGTGGACGAGCAACTCGCCATCGCGGGCGATAGCCCAGCCGGCGGCGTAGGCTTCGACACAGCCGATGCCGCCGCAGTGGCAGCGGGGACCGGACGGGTCGATCGAGACGTGGCCCACCTCGCCGCCGAGCCCGCGGGTGCCCTCGATCAACTGGCCGTGGGAGATGATACCGCCGCCGACGCCGGTTCCCAGGGCAATGTAGATAACGTGCTGCATGCCCCGCGCCACGCCGAACAGCGCTTCGCCGAGCGCCGCGTTGTTGCCGTCGTTGCCGATCATCACCGTGCGCTGCGTGCGTTCTTGCAGGATGTCGCGGATGGGGATGTTGTCCCAGCCGGGCATGTTGGTGGCGAAATAGACCACGCCCGCGGTCGGGTTGAGCGGGCCCGGCGCCGAGAGGCCGACGGGGATGCTGGTGTCCGCTCCCTCGCGCTCCGCCACCTCCGTGATCGAGGCGACGATCCGGTCGATGACGGCCTTTGGGCCCTCCTGTGCCAGGGTGGGGCGGCGGATCAGGTGCCGGATTGCGCCGTCGCGCGTCACGAGAGCGGCGCGGATGTTCGTCCCACCCAGATCGACGGCAATGGCCGCGTCACTCATCGGTCTCCCTCTCTCCGTCACCCCGCATCCGGCAGCTAGTCGAACAGACGGTAGCGCAGCAGGGTCGCCAGGACGGTGAGCCCGTCCTTCCAGGTGATCTTCTTCCCCTCCCAGAACTCCCGCCCATTGTACGCGACGGGCACCTCGTAGATCCGGTGTCCCTGCTTGAGGATCTTGGCGGTGATCTCGGGGTCGAAGCCCCAGCGGTCGGAACGGAGCTTGATCGAGCGGGCCACGTCGGCGGTGAAGACCTTGTAGCAGGTCTCCATGTCGGTGAGGGTCGTGTTGAACAGGATGTTGGTCGTCAGCGTGAGGAAGCGGTTGCCGACCGCGTGCCAGAAGTACATCGCCTTGTGCTCGCCCAAGAAGCGCGACCCGTAGACGACCTTCGAGCGGCCCTCCTGGATCGGCCGCAGCAGCCTGGCGTAGTCGCGCGGGTCGTACTCCAGGTCGGCGTCCTGGATGACGACCACGTCGCCGGTGATGGCCCCCAGCGCGGTGCGCACGGCCGCGCCTTTCCCCCGGTTGCGGTCGTGGGTCAGGACGATCAGGTCGGTGCTGCGCGCCGCCTCCGCCAGCAGGTACTCGCGGCTGCCGTCGGTGGAGCAGTCGTCGACGGCGATGATCTCGCGGTCGCAGGGCAACTCGACGGCGCGGACTTGCTGGAGGATCTCCCCGAGCGTGTCGACCTCGTTGTAGACGGGCAAGATGACCGAGAGTTTCTGGAGCCGCACCCGGATCCGCTGCTGGTCCAGCGTTCCCCTCCCTCCCCTGGCTTCCCTCCCCGTCCGGCCGCGGAGCGGGGCGCCGCGGCCGGGACACGGGCTCAGAGGATGAACT
>NZ_JADGHZ010000146.1 GCF_019683595.1 Sphaerobacter sp.
GTGGAAGGATCGTCGCGCGGTGGCCTGTGCCCGGGGGTGGTGCGAAGGTTCCCGCGCCGCGGCCTGTGCCCGGGGCTAAAGCCGCCGGGCTGACAAGCAAAGCCGGCTGAAGCCGGCTGGAGGAATCGGGCTCAGCTTCCGGCATTCGGTTACGGCCATCCGGCCGGTGCCCGGGGCTCAAGCCCCGGGCTGATATTTTGGTAAGCCCACTGAAGGGGCTGGGGATGGGACGTCCCACAGGCTGCCGGATCGGATACGCCTGCATGTAGCCATCGCAGCCCCTTTGGTGGGCTTCACCTTCTCAGCCCGGTGGCTTGAGCCCCGGGCACCTACCGGGCGACGGGGTCCATCATGCCGAGGCGCCAGCCTTGCGTCGCCCCAGCGGGCTTCAGCCGGCTTTGCTTGTCAGCCCGGCGGCTTTAGCCCCGGGCACATACCGAGCGGCGGACACCTAAATCAGCCGGCTGCGTACACTCATATCATTCGTCAAACTCCATAACCCCCCGGACACGGGCCGTCCGGCGGACCCCCATGTCTTTCGTCAAACGCCATGAGCGGGCTGTTGTTATCTGTCCGGGGTTCACCTCCGGGCACGTGTTGACCGCGTGAACCCAAACTATGCGTCAATCTCA
Organism: Sphaerobacter sp.; assembly: GCF_019683595.1. Taxonomy (GTDB): domain Bacteria; phylum Chloroflexota; class Chloroflexia; order Thermomicrobiales; family Thermomicrobiaceae; genus Sphaerobacter. Next base: position 633 of record NZ_JADGHZ010000146.1, read on the forward strand.
GTAGCTGCGGTCAAGTGCGGGGACGTACGGCCGATCCTCCGCGGGTGCTCGGTTCACACCGCATCCCTCACAGCACGATCAACCCGGCCCGGGCGGCGCGGGCCAGGGCCTCGGCGCGGCTTGAGGCGCCGAGCTTGTCGAGGATCGAGCCGACGTGGAACTTGACCGTGTGCTCGCTGATCCCGAGTTGGAGCGCGATCGACTTGTTGGGCAAGCCCTGTGCGATGAGTTGGAGGATCTCGCGCTCCCGCGGCGTGAGTGGCTCCCCGGTGTCGGGGGCCGTCTGTGGCGGGGAGTTGGTCGTCAGGAAGGGCACCGCGCGCGGGTCCAACACCGTGAGACCCTGCCCGGCGGCCCGCAGCGCCGCCACGATCTCGTCCGGGTCGGCATCACGGAGGAGCAGTCCGGCGACCCCGGCGCGCAGTGCCTCGGGTGCGAGATCAGGTGTGTCGACCAGGAGGAGGACCGGCGGCGCTCCGCTCTCCCCGGCCAGCCGTGCCAGGTCGTCCAGCCACTCCTCCACGTCGTCGCCGGGTGCCAGCAGGATCACGTCCGGTGCGGCCGGCTCCATCTCGGCCACCGCGGCGGCTACGTCCTCCACCGTCGCCGCCACGGCAATGTCGGGTGTTTCGTCCAGGAGTGCCGCCAGCCCGGCACGGATCGTTGGATACGCTGCAGCGACGAGGACGCGAAGCATGGCCAGCCAATCTCTGGGCCGGACCGGAGTCAGGCACCGACCGGAACGCGGGTCTCTTCGTACGAATTATAGGGGCGCGCCACCACGGCACGCCGAGCGGACGGGAGGCGGGGCAATGAACCTCCGTGCGGTGATGCTCTGGGGCTTCGCCGGGACCACGGTGCTGACGACCATCCTGCGTGGTGCCGCGGCCATCGGGCGAACGCGGGTCGATCTCCCGCTCATCCTCGGGCTCATGATCACTCCGAACCGTGACCGCGCCAAGATCTATGGCTTCCTGATCCACCTGGTGAACGGCTGGCTCTTCGCGCTCGTCTACGCCTCGACCTTCGAGTACTTCCGGCGCGCCACCTGGTGGCTCGGCACGGCGATCGGGGCGGTACACGCGCTCTTCGTGCTCATCGTCGGCCTCCCCGCCCTGCCGGGGCTCCATCCCCGCATGGCGAGCGACGCACGCGGACCCGAACCGACACTGGAGCTGGAGCCACCCGGCTTCCTGGCCAGCAACTACGGCCACCAGACCGCCATCGTCACCTTCCTCGCCCACCTCGTCTTCGGCGCTATCCTCGGCACCTTCTACCGGCCGAGGGAGTAGGGAGGCATCGTCACCGGGAAGCGCCGCAGAAGGCGGAGCCTTCGACATGCCGCGTGACATCGGGCATAATGGGCGTGTACGGATGGTGAGAAGACGAGGGCCATCATCTCCGCGGTATCGCACGTACAACCCGGGAGCGCCTCATGGTGCACAGAGCGCGGCACGATTACATCAGCGTCTCGGAGGCGGCCGACTATCTGGCGGTCAGTGCCGCGGTCGTGCGCCGGTGGGTCAAGGCAGGGCGGCTCCGTGCCCATCGGGTAGCGCGTCTTGGAATTCGTCTGCGCCGGGCGGAGGTCGTCGCCTTTGCGCAGCACCTGCGTGCGACAGGGGATATGGGGTTGCACACAGAGCCGGCGGACGGCGCTGGTATCTGGGCAGGATACGATCCCGAAGCGGTCCGCGCGGCCCTGCAGCGGAGCGCCGGGACGCTTGTGGGCGTGAATCCTGAGACGCTCATCCGCGATATCCACGAGGCTCGGACGCAGGGCGAGTCCGAGAGTCCCCGCTGATCGATGGCCTACCTCATTGACAGCGACTGGGTCATCGACCATTTCACCGGCATCCCCGACGCCAGCCAGCTCCTGCTTCGTCTGGCACCGGCGGGGATCGCCATCAGCATCATTCACCTACATGGAGGTCTACCAAGGTGTGCTCATGAGCACCGATCAGCCCGCTGCCGAGTTGCGGTTTCGCGAACTCGTCGCGACCCTGCCGCTGCTACCTCTCTCTCCAGCAGTCGCGCGTCGTTGTGCAGCGGTCCGGGCGGACCTGCGCAGGCGCGGCCGGCGGGTCGGCGGTCGGGCGCTCGACCTCATCATTGCGGCAACGGCCTTGGAGTTCAACCTGACACTCGTTACCCGCAATCTGCGCGACTACCGGGACATCCCCGGTCTTTCCCTCTTCCACTATTCCACGACCCGGGAGTAGGCCCCGCGCCGGGGATGCTGCTCGACCTCGTGGAGGGTCAGTGCGGCGTTGATCAGGCCGATGTGGCTGAAGGCCTGGGGGAAGTTGCCGAGCTGCTCCCCGCTCACCGGGTCAATCTCCTCGGCCAGTAGCCCGAGCGGGTTGGCTCGGGCGAGGAGGCGCTGAAAGCGCTCGTGGGCCTCATCGAGTCGCCCGGTGCGTGCCAGGGCTTCCACCAGCCAGAACGAGCAGATGAGGAAGGCTCCCTCCTCGCCGGGCAGGCCGTCCACTCCCAGGTAGCGATGGACGAGATCGTCGTGCGAGAGGCCCCGCTCGATCGCTCGGACTGCCTGGGCCACGCGCGGATCGCTCTGGTCGAGGAAGTCCACCATTGGGATGACCAGGAGCGCCGCGTCCAGGTCCCCGCCGCCCAAGGTGCGGGTGAAGGCGCCGAGGTCGGCATCGTACCCGTGGCGGAGCACCCACGCCTGGATCTCATCGGCCGTGCGCGCGAGGTGAGCCACGGAGATCGGCAGCGGTACGTGTTGCGCAATCTCCAGCGCCGCCTGCAAGCCGACCCAGGCCATCACCTTGGAGTGGATGTGTTGGGCGCGGCCCGAGCGAACCTCCCAGATACCGTCGTCCGGCTCCCGCCAGCGGCGCGCGATGACCTCGGCCAGCCCCGCGATGAGGCGCCGCCCGTCGCGATCGAAGGTGCCGCCGACCCGCTGGTAGATCCGGAGGGCATCGATCACCTCGCCGTACACGTCGAGCTGGAACTGCTCGGCCGCCGCGTTGCCGACCCGAACCGGCCGCGAGCCACGATAGCCCTCCAGGTAGTCCAGCGTACGCTCCGGGACATCGGCCTCGCCGTAGAGGGTGTAGAGGACCTGCAGCTCCGGGTGCGTCAGCCGGGTGACGTGGAGCAGCCACTCGGCGAACGCGTGGGCTTCCTTCTGGTAATCGAGGCTCAGCATCGCGCGGATGGTGAAGGCCGCATCCCGCAGCCAGCAGTAGCGGTAGTCCCAGTTGCGCACGCCCCCGATCTGCTCCGGGAGCGAGGTCGTCGGCGCGGCGATGATCGCGCCGGAGGGGGCGTACGTGAGGAGCTTCAGGACGAGCGCGCTGCGGCGCACCGCTTCCTGGTACGGCCCGGGGTAGCTGCACTGCTGGATCCACGCCTCCCAAAACCCAACCGTTAATCGCTGCATCAAGTCGAGACTGCCGAGCGTCGGCAACTCGGCCGGCGACTCACTGGAGTACGAGAGCACGAGGTCCACTCGCTGGCCCGGCATGAGGTCGAAGGTCGCCGCGAGCGTGCCGGGGTCGATGCGCAGCGGGACGCTCGAGGTGACGTGCAGCGCCTGGTCGCGCCACTCGATGACGTAGCGGTCCGCGCGCGTCTGCCGCACCCGCGGGGTCAGGCGACCGTAGTCCGGTCTCGGCCGCACGACCATCTGCATCGGCACGTGGCCCGAGATCCCCTCCACCCGGCGCACGATCGCGCGGAAGGGGATCGGGTAGCGGCGCTTCTGCTCCTCCGTCAGCGCCGGCATGAAGTCCACCACCCGCGCTTCCCCGGCATCGGTGGCGAAGGTGGTCACCAGCACGTTCGTTTCGCCCAGGTACGCCTGCCGGCCCTGGAAGGGACCGCACGGCTGGATCACGCACGACCCGCCGAGGCGCGTGTCGAGCAGCCGGGCGAAGATCGGGTCGCCGTCGAAGCGCGGCAGGCACCACCAGTCGATCGCGCCGGTGTTCGCCACCAGCGCGATGCTGCGCCCGTCGCCGATCACGCCGTAGTCGGCCAGGGGAAGGTATCCTGCCGGCGTCGGGGGAACCCTATCCGGCTCACTCGGCACGCTGCACCCTCGTCTCCTCGGTGCGCCTGGACGTCACCGCCACCACGCGAAAGCTGTTCCATCGTCCAACTCGTCGGATTCGCCGCGAGCACACACGTGGCGGACGCGAACCGTCCACGGAGGGTACGTGTGAGGCGCGGGAGCGGTTTATCGCAGCGACGGTACGCGCTACTGCTCGATGAGGTGAGCCAATGCGGGACTCGCCGGATCGATCCACTGGAGGTGAGGCACTCCGGCGAAGGCCCGATCCGCCGAGACCAACGCCGACGCGCCCCGGTTCAACGCCACCGCTGCCAGCACTGCGTCGAACGCACCGAGGGCCGGAACACGCTCGTAGAGAGCGAGGCCGAGCTCCAGGTCATCCGGCAACGTGGTGAGGAGGGGAAGCGCCACGGCGTAGTAGCGAGCGAGCATGACCGCGTCGGAACGGGATCGCCGCCGGGCACGAACGTGGGCAAACTCCTGAATCACCTCGATTGTGGTCGTCGCCGCGACCCGGCCGTCACCGTGCGCGGCGAGTAACCGGCGGCAAGGCTCGCGCAGCGGGTGATCGCTACCCACCGCGTACGTGAGCACCGTCGTATCGAGGACGATCATCGCTCATCGCTGTCGCGCGCGGTATCCAACTCCCGGCGCAGGTCCGCCGGATCGTCGGGGACCGGCATCGGCTCGGCCGCCAGGATCGCCTCGATCGCCGCGCGCCGAGCCTCGCTGTCCGTCGGCAATCGATCGATCGCCTCGCGGATCACGGCCCCAATCGAGATGCCGCGGCGCCGCGCCTCCCGCGCCACCTTCTCATAGCGTTCGTCGTCGAGCAGAACCTGAACTCGGTGGTCCAACATACACATATGCTAGCACATGTGTGAGTGGGGCGGCCAAGGATTGCCAATTCCCGCTACCTCTTGCGAGATCTTGACCCAGTGTCTAAGATGGTACGCACCAACCAAACCAAATGATCGGTTCCCGGGGAAGGAGGCTCCCATGACCACCTCGGCACCCCCACCCACTATCATCGGTGAGTTGGGCAAGCAGGAGTTACTCCACGCCTACCGTGTCATGCGCACCATCCGCGAGTTCGAGGAGCGCCTGCACATCGAGTTCGCGACCGGCGAGATCCCTGGGTTCGTGCACCTCTACGCGGGTGAGGAGGCGATCGCCGCCGGGATCTGCGCCAACCTCCGCCCGGATGACTGGGTGGGCAGTACCCACCGCGGCCACGGCCACGCCATCGCCAAGGGCTGCGATGTCAAGGCGATGATGAAGGAGATCTACGGGAAGCGCGACGGGCTGTGCAAGGGCAAGGGCGGCTCGATGCACATCGCCGACTTCGACCAGGGCATGCTCGGCGCCAACGGCATCGTCGGCGGCGCGCCCCCGCTCATCTGCGGCGTCGGCCTGATGGCCCGCATCCGCGGGACCGATCAAGTCGGTGTCGCGTTCGTCGGTGACGGCGGATCGAACCAGGGCACCTTCCTGGAGAGCCTGAACCTGGCGGCCGTCTGGAACCTCCCGGTCCTCTTCGTCGTCGAGAACAACGGCTACGCCGAGTCCACCTCGAACCGGTACCACCAGAAGGGCATCGACGTTGCCAAGCGCGCCGACGGCTTCGGCCTGCCCGGTGTGATCGTCGACGGTCACGACTTCTTTGCCGTCTACGAGGCAGCGCGCGAGGCGGTCCGCCGTGCCCGCAGCGGCGGTGGCCCGACCCTGCTGGAGTGCAAGGTCAACCGCTACTACGGGCACTTTGAGGGCGACCAGCAGACCTACCGCGCGCCGAACGAGGTCGAGAACATCCGCCAGACGCGCGACTGCCTGATGCGCTTCGCCCAGCGCGTCACGTCCGCCGGGGTCATCGACCAGGCTGAGCTGGACGAGATCGACCGCGATGTCCGGGCGCTGATCGACGACGCGGTGCGCGAGGCCAAGGCCGCGCCCGACCCGGATGTGTCGGACCTTGTGACCGACGTCTACGTCGCCTACTAGCCGCGACGGGCGCCATCGCCCCGGCCGCGGCGGGTGTCGCCCCGCCCGGCGCCGGTGTGGTGGCGGCGCGGGAGGGTGGATGCCCCTCTCCTACCAGCAGACGGAGGTGCAGAAATGGCTCGACGGCTCACCTTCCAGCAGGCGATCAACGAGGCGCTCGCTCAGGAGATGCGGCGTGACCCGACCGTCGTCCTGCTGGGCGAGGATATCTCCGGCGGCGCCGGGTCCAACGGCCAGCAGGGCGACTCCTGGGGCGGCCCGCTCGGCGTCACCAAGGGACTCTGGACCCAGTTTAACGACCGCGTCCTCGACACCCCGATCAGCGAATCGGCCTTCATCGGCGCCGCGATCGGCGGGGCCATCAGCGGCATCCGCCCGGTGGCGGAGTTGATGTTCGTCGACTTCATGGGTGTCTGCTTCGACCAGATCTTCAACCAGGCCGCCAAGTTCCGCTACATGTTCGGCGGCAAGGCCAAGACGCCGGTCGTGATTCGGACCATGTACGGCGCCGGCATCCGCGCGGCGGCCCAGCACTCCCAGGCCCTCTACCCGATCTTCACCCACATCCCGGGGCTGAAGGTCGTCGTCCCCTCCAACCCGTACGACGCCAAGGGCCTGCTGATCCAGGCGATCCGCGACGACGACCCGGTGATCTTCTTTGAGCACAAGGTGCTCTACACCATGGAGGGGGATGTCCCCGAGGAGTCCTACACCATCCCCTTCGGGGAAGCCGCCTATGTGCGCGAGGGGAACGACGTGACCATCGTCGCGCTCGGCCGGATGGTCAGCATGGCCCAGCAGGCCGCCGAGACGCTGGCTGCGGAAGGCATCGAGTGTGAGATCGTCGATCCGCGCACGACCTCGCCGCTCGACACGGAGACGATCTACGAGAGCGTCGAGAAGACCGGCCGGCTCGTAGTCGTCGATGAGGCCTACCCGCGCTGCGGCTTCGCCAGCGATGTCGCGGCCCTGGTGGCCCAGGACTGCTTCTCGGCGCTGACGGCTCCGATCCGCATGGTCACCGCACCGCACGCACCGGTCCCCTTCAGCCCGACGCTGGAGGATGCCTTTGTCCCGAGCCCGGACCGCATCGCCGCGGCGGTGCGCGAGGTCGTCGGCAAGGGGGCGGAGGTTCCGGCATGACCACGGAGACCCAGGTCATCAAGCTGACGATGCCCAAGTGGGGGCTGTCGATGACCGAGGGGCGCCTCGTGAGCTGGCTGGTGGACGAAGGAAGCACCATCCGGCCGGGAGACGAGGTGGCCGAGGTCGAAACCGAGAAGATCAACGGTGTGGTCGAGGCGCCGGCCGGGGGCATCCTGCGCCGGCGCGTCGCGGAGCCCGGCCAGGTGATCCCGGTCGGCGGCATGCTCGGCATCATCGCCGACGAGTCGACCCCGGACGAGGCTATCCAGGAGCTGATCGCCGAATTCGAGGCCACGTTCGTCCCGCCGGCCGAGGCGGGCGATACCGGGCCGGTGCCCGAGCAGGTGACCGTCGGCGATCGCAGCATCCGCTACCTGAAGCACGGCGAGGACGGTCCGGCCGTCATCCTGATCCACGGCTTCGGCGGCGACCTGAACACCTGGCTCTTCAACCAGGAGGCGCTGGCCGGGGGGCGCACGGTCTACGCCCTCGACCTGCCGGGGCACGGCGGATCGAGCAAGGACGTGGGTGACGGATCGCTCGACGTGCTGGCGGGCACCGTCGCCGGGTTCATGGACGCGCTCGGCATCGAGCGCGCCCACCTGGTCGGCCACTCGATGGGCGGGGCGCCGGCCCAGGCCGCCGCCCCCCCCCCCCCCCGGCCCCTAACCCACCACAACCAAAAAACCCA
>NZ_JADGHZ010000026.1 GCF_019683595.1 Sphaerobacter sp.
CGTCCGTCCGGCAGGTGGGTGCAATGGTGGTGCCACGAGGGACAACCGTCAGGGACAAGGTGAGGCGGGAGGGGGAGCGGGAATCAGTAGCGGGGGCGTCCGCTGCCGATGCTGCGGCGGTAGCCGAGGACGGTCAACGCGGCGAGGACGAAGCCGGCGAGGAAGAGTGCCTCGACGTTGGGGTAACCGACGATGTGAACGACGACGAGGGCGAAGAGGGTCGGGTAGATGAGCAGGCCAAGGGCGGCGAAAAGTGCAGCCTCGATCGTGGCGCTGCGCCAGTCCGCGCCGGTGAGGCGGCTGACCAGGAAGGGGATCAGGGTGCCCGCCGGCACCCAGAGCAGGAAGGCGCGCGCCGTTTCATCCACCGTGTCGCATCCTCTCCCTCGTCGTCGACGGCGTGCCGGGCGCGCGTGACTTCAGGCCACGCGCGCCCGGTTGCCGGCATCTAGAACAGACCCCGGATGGTGCCGTCGTCGTCGATATCTACGTTGAGCCCGCCGGGCTTGCTGCCGAGGCCGGGCATGGTCCGCATCTCCCCGATGATCGGGTACACGAACCCGGCACCGGCCGACAGCCGAGCCTCGCGGACGGTCAGCTCAAAGCCCTCGGGTCGCCCGCGGAGGTTCGGATCGCCGCTGAGTGAGAGGTGCGTCTTGGCCATGCACACCGGGAGCTTGTCGTAGCCCATGCTGCTGAAGGTGCGCAGCGCGCGGGCAGCCGCGGGCAGGTAGGTGACGGACCCGGCGCCGTAGAGCTCGCGGGCGATGATCTCGATCTTGTCGGTGAGCGGCATGTCCAGCTCGTAGAGCGGGCGGAAGGAGTTCGGCTCCTCCGTCGCACGCAGCACCGCGCGTGCCAGGTCAGCGCCGCCCGCGCCGCCCTCGCTGTGCACCCGGGTGGGCACGGCATCGAACGCGCCGGCCTTGAGCGCCACCTCGCGCACCAGCTCGATCTCGGCCGCGGTGTCGGTCGGGAACTGGTTGATGGCTACCACGACCGGCACGCCGAAACGGCGCACGTTCTCGATCTGCTTTTCGAGGTTGCCGATCCCCTCACGCAGTGCGTCGAGGTTCTCGCTCACGAGGCCCGGGTCGAGCGGCTTGCCGGCGACGATCTTGTAGCGACCGCTGTGCGCCTTCAGGGCGCGGATGGTCGCGACGAGGACGGCGGCGTCCGGCTTCAGCCCGCTGACGCGACACTTGATGTCGCAGAACTTCTCGAACCCGAGGTCGGCGCCGAACCCTGCCTCGGTGACTACCACGTCGGCGAGCTTGAGGCCGATCAGGTCGGCGAGGACCGACGAGTTGCCGTGAGCGATGTTGCCGAACGGACCGGCGTGGACGATGGCCGGCGTGTGCTCGAGGGTCTGGAGCAGGTTCGGCTTGAGGGCGTCCTTTAGCAGAGCGGCCATGGCGCCAGCCACCCCGATGTCCTCAGCGGTGACCGGCTCCTTCTTGCGGTTGAGCGCGACGACGAGCCGACCCAGCCGCTGGCGGAGGTCGCGGTAGTCGGTGGCCAGGGCCAGGACCGCCATGACCTCCGAGGCCGCCGTGATGTCGAAACCGGTCTGGCGCGGGATCCCGTTACCGGCCCCGAGGCCGATGACGATGTCGCGCAGGGTCCGGTCGTTCACGTCCATCACGCGCCGCCAGAGAACGGCCGTCTGGTCGATGTCGAGCGGGTTGCCGTGGTAGATGGAGTTGTCGAGGAAGGCCGCGCAGAGGTTATGCGCCGCGGTGACGGCGTGGAAGTCGCCGGTCAGATGGAGGTTGAAGTCCTCCATCGGGATGATCTGGCTGTAGCCACCGCCGGCCGCGCCACCCTTAATCCCGAAGACGGGACCGAGCGACGGTTGCCGGATCGCCACGATCGCGCGAGTGCCGATCTTGCCGAACGCCTGGCCCAGCCCGACGGTCACCGTCGTCTTGCCCTCGCCGAGCGGGGTGGGGGTGATGGCGGTGACCACCACGTACTTGCCGTTCGGCCGATCCTTGAGGCGGTCCCGGATCGAGAGGCTGATCTTGGCCTTGTAGGGACCGTACAACTCCAGTTCGTCGGGCTGGATCCCGAGGTCCGCCGCGATCTCGGTAATCGGCTTCGGCGTGACCTGACTCGCGATCTCGATGTCCGTGAGCATGGTACTCCCCTCAATCCCCGGCTCAACGCTCACCGACTAACGACTATCCAGCGCGGCGGCCGCCGAGCGCGGCCCACGCGGCGCGGAGCGTGTTCTGGACGAGAATGGCATTTGTGACGGCGCCGGTGCCCCCCGGAACCGGCGTCAGCGCGCCGGCCACCTCTCCCACGGCCGGCTCGACATCCCCAATCATCTTTCCGTCCACGAAGCTAACGCCAAAGTCAATAACGGTCGCGCCCGGCTTGACCATTTCCGGTCGCACCAGACCGGGCCGGCCGGCGGCGGCCACCAAGATGTCCGCCTGGCGGGTCACGGCGGGCAGGTCGGACGTCCGGCTGTGACAGACGGTAACGGTGGCGTCCGCTGCGATCAGCATGAGCGCCATCGGCAGGCCGACGACCGGGCTGCGGCCGATGACGACGGCGTGGCGCCCGGCGATCTCGATGCCGTAGTGCTCGAGGATGGCCATCCCGCCCGCGGGCGTGCTCGGTGGCAGCGCTGGGAGGCCGACGGCGAGGCGGCCCGCGCTGGCAGGCGTAATACCGTCCACATCCTTTGCGGGATCGACCAGCTCGGAGGCGATCCCGGCCGGCAGGTGCCGCGGCAGCGGCTGGAGGACGATGATCCCGCTGACAGCCGGGTCGGCGTTCAGGTGCGCCACCGCCTCCCGCAGCTCGGCCTCGGCGACGTCGCCAGGAAGCGTCACGTCCCGCACCGGGATACCGACGCGGTCGAATGTGCGGTGGATGGCACGCACGTAGGCGGCGGCGCTGGCGTCGTCTCCGGCCAGCACCGTGGCGAGCTCGGGAGGGCGCCCTGCCTGCGTGACGTATTCCGCCAATTCCTCACGCGCGCGCTCCAATATCGCACGCGCCACCGGCCGTCCCTCAAGTGCGATCGCCACGCAGCCCCTCCTCCATCGGTTTCCCGGACATTTTCGCGCGGGTGAGATCCAGCGCCTGCCTGGCCAGTGCCGGTGCCTCCTCGCGGATCTGGTCGACGGTCGTGCGCAGCTCGGCTGCGCGGGTGGCATCGGGGAGAAGACCGAGGTTGACCTCGCTCATCAGCAGTGCAGCCTCGATCGCGCCCTGGGCCAGGGCGGCCGCGGCGCCGAGGTCACTGACGGTGAAGCGCGCCGCGAAGGGTACGGCCGCGAGCACGAGGCGCAGGAGCGCCAGGCCGTCCTGAGCCAGGGTGATGGGCGTCTCTGCGGCCAGGGTGAGGCTCCGCTGGAGGGCTTCCTCGGCCGCGCGCTGAGCTTGTGGGTCGACGCCGGCTGAAGGGCGTGCGGCACGGTGCGCCTCCAGAAGGTCCGACAGGACGGCGATGTCCTCATCGGCCGCGGCAAGGAAGCGCGTCTGAAGGTGGCCCAGCCTGTCGCGGATCTCTTCCACTTCAGCGCGGTGGGGCTGCACCGACTTCCGGCGCAGCGAGAGGGTCGCGACCAGCTCGGCCGTGGCGGCGGCCAGTGCCAGGGTCGCGGCGGCGGCGACGCCACCGCCGGCCGGCTGCTGAGGATCGGCGAGCCGACCGGCGACCCCGGCCAGGGACTGTTCGGCGACCCGGAGCTGCTGCGGAGCTTCGGGACTCAGGTCGACCCTCCTCTCACATCCAGAGATTCCCATGTACAGACCCCACGCCGTTCCGGATTTCCCAACGGACAGGGCGGGGATCCCCACGAGTATAGCACTCACGCCGCACGAACCGGACGCAGACCAAGCCTGCGACCTAGCCCGCTGTCGTCTTGCTGTCATGTATCTGCCGAAATGGTGTCTCGTTCATCTTCATTGTATCCATCGTGAGACCGGACTGTGGATAACCTGGAAAACTATTGACAGGCAGACACGCGACCGGTATAGTAGGGGCAGTGTACGGACAGGGTTCGCTCGCGGCGGATCTGCCGAGAGCAGAATGAAGGGAGCCAGGCATGGCGGGACAGGCACCGAGCGCGGCGCCCACGTTCGCGGAACTTCTCAAGCGCTTCCGGGAGGAAGCCCGTACCTCGCAGAGCCGGCTTGCCGAATCAGCGGGGTTCGACCATAGCTACGTGAGCCGACTTGAGAGCGGTAATCGCACGCCGACACGTGAGGCCGTTGTCAAGCTGGCGGATGCGCTGGGCCTCACTCCCGAGCAGCGCGACAGCCTGCTCGCCGCGGCCGGGTACATGCCGCAGCGGGTCGAGAGCCTGCTGGCCGATGAGCCGATCCTGAGCGAGGTGCTGCAGCTCCTGCAGAGCCGCGATATCCCTGAGCCGATCCGGCAGAACGTGCGGCAGATGCTCCGCTTGATGGTCAATCAGGCGCAGATGGCCGCGATCGGCTGGCCGTCCGGTCCCGATACCTCTCCCGACGCCATGGCGGCTGACTGACGGCCGCTCGCTGCTCCGCGTACGGGGTCCATCTCCGCGCCGGGTGGTTTCGGCCGGTGCGGCGTGCCCGGCGGGTTCTGCAGCCCTTGCCGGACGTTGGGCCTGCAGCAGCGCTACAATGCCGCGGGACGGTCGATCGCCGAGGGAAGGCCCCCTGATCAGCGGGCTGAGCAGGGGCGGGGCGATCGTTCGGGAAGGGATAGGCTGTCGTGACCGCGCGTCCGTTCGCGCACTTGCACTTGCATACCGAGTTTTCGCTCCTCGACGGCATGGGGCGCATCAAGGACTACATGGCCCGCGCTCGTGAGTTCGGGATGGAGCACGTCGCCATCACCGACCACGGCGTGATGTACGGCGTCATCGACTGGTACAAGGCGGCGCGCGCACACGACCTCCATCCAATCCTGGGGATCGAGGCCTACCTCGCACCGGGCAGCATCGAGGACCGGGAGAAGCAGTCGTACCATCTGCTGTTACTCGCGGAGAACGAGCGGGGCTATCGCAACCTCTTGCGGTTGGCCAGCCGGGCCAGCCTGGAGGGTTTCTATTACAAGCCGCGCGTCGACCTGGACATGCTCAACAGCCTGCGCGACGGCATCATCTGCACGTCGGCCTGTCTCGGTGGACCGGTCGCCAACAACTTCCTGCAGGGGCGCGACGAGGAAGCGGTGCGTTTGGCCGGCATACTCAAGGAGATGTTCGGCCCGGATCACTTCTATATTGAGATCCAAGACCACGGCATCGAAGGCCAGCGACAGACGAACCCGCAACTGGTCGAGCTGGCTCGCAAGCTCGACCTGCCGCTGGTGGCGACGAACGACGTCCACTACGTCGACAAGTCCGACGCGCCGTTGCAAGAGCTGCTGGTGTGCATCCAAACCAACACCACGCTCCACGACCCGAAGCGCCTCCGGATGGAGAGCGATCAGCTCTACTTCAAGAGCCCGGAGGAGATGTGGCAGCTCTTCGGCGAGATCCCCGAGGCGCTGGAGAACACGATCCGCATCGCCGAGCGCTGTAACGTCGAGCTCGAGTTCGGCCGGCTACACCTGCCCGACCCCGGCATCCCCGAGGGAATGACCCCGCACGAGTACCTGTGCCAGCTCTGCTGGGACGGGCTGCGCCGCCGCTACCCGGAGATCACTGAGGAGGTCCGCCGGCGTCTGGAATATGAGCTGGACGTCATCCAGGAGACGGGGTTCAGCAGCTACATGCTCATCGTGCGCGACTTCGCGGAGTTCGCACGGCAGCGTCAAATCCCCTTCGGCGTGCGCGGGAGCGCGGCAGCCAGCATCGTCCTCTACACCCTGGGAATCACCGACATCGACCCGCTGGCGAACCGGCTCGTCTTCGAGCGCTTCCTGAACCGGGAGCGCCGCGAGATGCCGGACATTGACATGGACTTCGCCGACGACCGACGCGCGGAGGTCATCGACTACGTCGCCAACAAGTACGGTCACGACCGGGTGGCGCAGATCATTACCTTCGGAACGATGGGCGCCAAGGCGGCGATCCGCGACACCGGCCGGGCCATGGGCTGGGCGTACAACGACGTCGACCGGATCGCGCGGCTGATCCCGTCGACCCTCAACATCACGCTCGACAAGGCCCTGCAGGAGAGCCCGGAGCTGCGGCAGCTCTACGAGTCTGATCCGGCGTGCCGCGAACTAATCGACAACGCCAAGCGCCTTGAGGGCATCTCCCGCCATGCCGGGACGCACGCGGCGGGTGTGGTGATCTCTGCCGATCCGCTGGTGGAGCACCTTCCCCTCCAGCGTCCGGCACGTGCCGAGGAGGGCGCCCTGCCGACCACCCAATTCCCGATGGAGACGGTGGCCCAGATCGGGCTGCTCAAGATGGACTTCCTCGGCCTGGCCAACCTCACCATCCTCGGCGAGGCGGTCAAGCTGATCCGCCAGACGACGGGTGTGGAGATCGACCCGAAGCAACTACCCGACGGCGACGAGAAGACCTACGCGATGCTGGCGCAGGGCGAGACCTTCGGCGTGTTCCAACTCGAGAGCGCCGGCATGCGCCGCTACATCCGGGAACTGCGGCCCAGCTCCATCGCCGAGCTAGCGGCCATGGTGGCCCTCTACCGGCCGGGGCCGATGCAGCATATCCCGACCTACTGCCGCGCCAAGCATGGATTGGAGCCGATCCGCTATCCGCACCCGGATCTGGCGGAGATCCTGGACGAGACGTACGGCGTCATCGTGTATCAGGATCAGGTGCTCCTGATCGCCCGCAAGTTCGCCGGGTATACCCTGGGCGAGGCCGACATCATGCGCAAGGCGATGGGGAAGAAGATCCCCGAAGTGATGGCGGCCGAGCGAGAGCGGTTCCTGCGGGGAGCGCAGGAAAAGGGGTACAGCATTGAGGACGCGCAGAACGTCTTCAACCTGATCGAGCCGTTCGCGGGCTATGCCTTCAACAAGGCGCACGCCGTCTGCTACGCGACGATCTCGTACCAGACATCGTACCTGAAGGCGAACTACCCGGCGGAGTACATGACGGCCGTCCTGCGCGGGGCGCCCAGCCACCCGAGCGGCGCGACGCAGCGCGTGGCTGCTGCCGTGGCAGAGTGCCAGAAGCTGGGCATCCCGGTGCTCCCGCCCGACATCAACAAGAGCGGCGTCGATTTCGAGATCGAAATCCTGGAGGACGGGACCAAGGCGATTCGTTTCGGTCTGTCGATCGTGAAGAACGTCGGCGAGGCTGCGGTGGAATCCATCGTCGCGGTGCGCAAGTCGCTGCCGGGCGAGCGCTTCGAGAGCTTCGAGCAGTTCTGCGACACGGTCGACTGGACGGTGGTTAACCGCCGGGTGGCTGAGAGCCTCATCAAGTGCGGCGCGCTGGACTGCCTCGGCGACCGCGCCACCCTGCTGGCGGTCCTGGAGCAGGCGATCAGCGCCGCCCAGGCGCGGCAGCGCGCGGCCAAGAAGGGCCAGATCGACCTGTTCTCCATGGCACCCGCGGCTGCGCCGGCCCTGTCGCTGGCGATGCCCGACGACGTGCCGGAGATCCCGCGCCAGACACTCCTCGCCTGGGAGAAGGAACTGCTGGGGCTTTACCTCAGCTCACACCCGCTGAACGACCTCATCCCGCTGATCCGGGACGGTGGATACGTGCGGTTGGCTGAGATCGACGAGGAGACCGTCGGCCAGCAGATCGAAGCCATCGTGATGATCACGGGCATGCGCAAGCTGACCACCAAGACGAACCGGGTGATGGCGATCTGCCAGCTCGAAGACCAGACCGGGGCGATCGAGATGGTCGTCTTCCCGGATCTCTACGAGCAGGCGGGCGAGCACCTCGTCGTGGATTCCATCGTTCGGGTGGCCGCGCGGGTGGACCAGCGCAACGACCGCATCCAGCTCGTAGCCGACCGCGTTGGGCCGGTGACGATCGACGAGCCGAAGTCCGTGGTGGTCCGTGACGTGCACGTCCGTCTCCCCGACACCGGCGATGTCGCGGCGGACGTCGAAACGATGCACCGGGTGCGCGAGCTGTTCGACCAGTTCCCTGGCGACGACGGCGTGGTCCTGCACGTCCCCGCGCGCGGCCGAACCGTGCTGATGCGGGCATCCCTGTCCATCGACTGGTGCCCCGATGTCGAGCGGGCGCTGGAAGAGCTGCTTGGCCCCGGTTGCGCGACTGTCTCCGAGCGCACCATGCTGGTGCCCGCTGAGCCACGGCGACTCACCGCGTAGCGGGCGGTCTCCCGCGAAGGCCGTTCAGGTCCGGTGGCCGTGCTACCCCGTGACATCGTCGACCTTGGGCGGGGGTGAACCCCGCCCTTCCTGTTCATTACCGCGAAGGTGCCTGCGAAGGTGTTGACCTCATGCCGAGCTACAGGACGATCCGTCCTGGCGGATGCTACCGGTTGAGCCAGGCAAGCAGGTCCGGCAGCGGGCGGGTGTTCACGACCGACTCGGGACCGATCCAGGCGCGGCGGGCCACCGAGACACCGTAGCGAATGTGGTCGAGCGAGGGGATGTCATGGGCGTCCGAGTCGATGGAGATGAAGACGCCGGCTTCCTGCGCCATCCGGGCGTGCTCGTCGTTCATGTCGAGGCGCGCCGGATCGGCATTGATCTCGATAGCGGTGCCGGTCACCCGCGCCACGCGGAAGACTTCCTCCCAGTCGTAGTCCGCACCCGGGCGGCGCTCGATGATGCGGCCGGTGGGGTGGGCCACGATGTCGACATGCGGGTTGCGTAGGACGCCGAGGATCCGCTTCATCAGCTCCTCGCGCGGCTGTCGCAGGCCGGAGTGGAGCGAGGCCACCACCAGGTCGAATTCGGCCAGGATCTCATCGGGGAAGTCCAGGCTCCCATCGCGCCGGACCTCCACCTCAGAGGCGCGCAGCAACCGGACCTCGGGGACCAGCTCGTTGACCCGGTCGATCTCGCGCCACTGTTCGCGCAGCCGGTCGACGTCGAGTCCCCGAGCGACGCGCAAGCCGCCGGAGTGGTCGGCGATGCACAGATACTCGTAGCCGCGCTCCCGCGCCGCCTCGGCCAACTGCTGGATCGTGGCCCGACCGTCGCTCCACTCCGAGTGGAGGTGCAGGTCGCCGCGGAGGTCCGCCACTTCGATGAGCCGCGGGAGTTTCCCTGCCCGCGCTGCGGCGATCTCCCCACGCGCTTCTCGCAGCTCCGGCGCGATCCAGGGCAGGCCGAGCGCGGCGTACACCTCGGCCTCCTCTGCGACGTGCGGCAACGTCCCCCCGGCGATGCGCACCAGTTCCGCCACGTGTGCGCTGCTTCCGGTCCAGCGGACCATCTCGGTGCCGAAGACGGCCGGCGCTGCCGCCACCACGCGCACGGAGCTGCCAATCTCGAGCGCCGCGACGACGAAGGCGTCGTTGACCTCCTCAATCTCGGTCACCCGCGGGGCCGACTCCAACGCCGGGACGACCGCGGCCGGGCTCTCGACCGCGGCGACGAGGTCGATGTTGCCGACCGTCTCGCACTGGCGTCGCACACTCCCGGCGATCTCCACGGGGAC
Organism: Sphaerobacter sp.; assembly: GCF_019683595.1. Lineage (GTDB taxonomy): Bacteria > Chloroflexota > Chloroflexia > Thermomicrobiales > Thermomicrobiaceae > Sphaerobacter. Next base: position 9,522 of record NZ_JADGHZ010000026.1, read on the forward strand.
GCCCAGCTCGGTCCGCAGATGTTCCACCAACCTCCGGGCGACCGGGTCGGCCGTCCCGATGGAGAGTCTGTTGGTGCGGCGGTGCAGGAACGCGATGCCCTCGAGGATGCGCGCCTCGGCACGCGGGCCGAAACCCTTCAGTTGCCGCACCTGCCCGGCGCGCGCGGCCGCTTCGAGTTGCACCAGCGTGGTGATGCCCAGCTCGCGGTAGAGCCGGCCGACCGTCTTCGGGCCGACACCGGGAATCCCAAGCAGGGTGAGGAGCGTGCCGGGGACTTCGTCCAGGAGCTCTTCGGTGGCGCTGTAGCGCCCGGTCTGGACGATCTCGGTGATGGCTGCCGCCAGGCCGGGGCCGATCCCCTCGATGGTGGTGAGCTCGTCCCGCGCGATGATGGCTTCGAGCGGCTCGGGCTCGTGCTCTACCGCGTCCGCCGCGCGGCGGTAGGCGTTGACGCGGAAGGCGTTCTCCCCCTTGATCTCAAGCAGGTCGGCGAACTGGCGGAGCTGCTCCGCGACCTCGCGATTGTCCACGGCCTCATCCTCCCCGGCGGGCGAGGACCCGCTGCAGCAATTCCTCCGGCCAGGTTTGGAGCACGTCGGTCATCAGTCTCGGCTCGATCCCGGCGCCGAGCGCGACCGAGCGCTGGAAATCGCCGGTCAGCAGGTCGGAGGGGGAGTGTGTATCGCTGTTGACGATCATCTTGGCGCCGTAGCGCTGGGCGAGCCGCGCCACGTGGCCGTTGGTGAGGGAGTGGCCGCGCCGGGACGTAATCTCCAGGAACACGTCGCGGGCGGCGGCCTCACGCACGTCCTCCTCGGTGATGTGGCCCGGGTGGCCGATCACGTCCACCAGCCCGCACATGATGGCGGCGTGGTTGGAGCCCTCCGGCACCGGCTCGACCGGGGTCTCACCATGCAGCACGACGATCTCGGCACCGGCATCGAGGGCAAATCGCGCGGCCTCCGGGATCGCCTCCGCCGGGACGTGGGTGAGCTCGACCCCGACGACCACGGTGATCGGCCAGTAGCGCTCGATGATCTCCCGGTCCGCCTTCAGCGCCTTGATCAGCTCCGGTACGCCGCCGACGCCGACGTGGTCCGTCAGCCCCAGAACCCGGTAGCCGCGCTGAGCGGCCCGCCGCGCCTGCTCCATCGGGGACAGCTCCCCGTCGCTCCAGAAGGTGTGTGTGTGGAAATCGAAGACCACGCTCTGCTCCTCGTCTCGCCCCAGCGTGCCACAAGCCCACTGGGGATGATACGCGATGCGGGTGAGGCTGTGGGTGGCACAAGCTGGACGGGGTGTTGCCGCGGCACCGGGGCGAGATTGGCACTGCCATCGGCGGTCACGCGCAAACAAGGCGTCTCAGCGGACGGCCTGAGCCTGAGGCGGGTGGTCGGAGGGATCACGCGCCGTGGTGGGTGCCCGGCGGCTTTGACCCCCGGGCTCGTGCCGGGCGATGGACACCCCATCACCTGGGTGTGAGCCCTGATCCGCTCCAGCCGCCTGCCGATGGCTGTTCGTTGTCAGCCCCGGGATTGAACCCCCGCGAACGCGCCACTCCCGGCAATCCGCACGTCCGAGCATCGGATCAAGGTCTCGGCGACCCGGTCCACCCCGTAGTTAGCGCGGCATTCATTCGGAGTTCGCGCGTGGTCGGGGCACGATGCGGTCGTGGATAGAGCCGGCGCCTCACTTGTCGAGGCTGGTGACGGCGTCGACGGCGTTCTGGACGTCGTCGGTGATGAGCAGACAGAGATCGCCCTCGCTGAGCATGCGGAAGGCGTGGGCGAAGGCCTGTTGCTCGGTCGGCATGGCGAGTACCAGCGGCGGGATCTCGTTCTGGGCGATGCCGGTCTTGAGGAGCTCGACGATCGGGCGCTCCGTCTCCTGGTGCAGGATGACCACACCGCCGAGACGGCCGAGCAGGCGACCGGCGTCGACGATCTGATCCTCGGGGAGGTGGGAGAAGAACCCAGCGACGATGATCGTCCGGCGGTGGGGCTGGTGACGGATGCCGCGGATGAGGGACTTGAGCGTCCAGACCTGACGGGCGGTGTCGAGGACGATCGTGGCGCCGCGCTTATGGAAGATGTTGCAGCTCCCGGGCAGGCGAACCGGATCGGGGCTGAAGGCGCGCACCGCCTCTCGGATCGCCGCGTCCGGCACGTCGAGCGCGACCGCGAGGGCCACGCTGCAGAGGAGGTTCTGCACCTGGAAAATCAGGGCGCCGTCGAGCGTGAAGCGTGCCTCATCGACGCGCACAACGGCTCGCTGGTCGAGCGCATCCCCGACGACGACGCTGCCGTCGGCGACCCAGACACCGCAGCCACCCTGCTCCAGGTGGCGGCGCAGTGCCGGGTTGTCGGGGTGAAGGGCGAAGAGCACGGTGGTCGCCTTCGTCTGGCTGGCGGCTTCCAGGACTGCCATGTCATCGGCGTTCAGCACGAGCAGGCCGTCGGGTCTGACGGCGCGCGCGACGATCGCCTGCGCCAGCGCGCCACTGCTGAACTCGGGGCTGAGCAGGCAGTCCTCGTTGTTGCCGCAGAGCGTGGTGATGCCGGCAAGGGGGTAGATGCCCTCGGGGAGCCCGACGCTCGTCACGAGGGGCGTCTCCAGCTCCTGGAGCGCCACGTCGAGTTCTCCACTGCCGACGGCGGCCAGGACGCGGGACCAGGGGCCGAGCTCGCCCGGCTGCCGGACGCCACGGACGTAGACGCCGGTGCTGCTCCACAGGCCGGTCGAGCGGCCGGCGGTGGTGAGCATCGCATCGAGGAGCCAGACGGTGGTCGACTTGCCTCGGGTCCCGGCTACCCCGACCAGCGGGAGCGCTCGGGTGCGCCGCTCGCCTAGGCCAGAAGCTCCGCTTGCTTGCCGCCGCTCCACGTCAGTCATGACTGCTCCGTTTTCTGTTCGTGCTCCGATGCCTCGTGGCGTGCGGCCTCCAGGATGGGGAGGAGCCACGCCGCCGCCGCACGGAAGGCCCGTCCACGGTGGCTGATGCGGTTCTTCTCGTCGATGGCCAGCTCGGCCATGGTCCGGTCGAATCCGGCCGGCTGGAAGAGTGGGTCGTAGCCGAATCCGCCGCTGCCTCGTGGCTTGTCCAGGATGACACCCTCGACCGATCCCTCGGCCACGTGCTCGCGTCCGTCGGGCGTGACGATAGCGACAGCCGAACGGAACCGCGCCGAACGCTGCGCGCTCGGGACGGCACGCAGGCGCTCCAGCAGCAGCGCGTTGTTCGCGGCGTCGTCGGTTGGCTCGCCCGCGTAGCGGGCTGAGCGCACGCCCGGCTCGCCGCCAAGGGCGTCCACTTCCAGGCCCGAGTCGTCGGCGAGCGCGATGTATCCCGTCTGCTGGGCTGCGGCGCGCGCTTTGAGCAGGGCATTCTCGGCGAATGTCGTGCCGGTCTCCTCCGGAAGCGTGACGCGTGCATCGGACGCGGTCACGATGCGAACCCACGCGGGCAGGAGCCGTCGCAGCTCGTCAACCTTACCCGGGTTGTTGGATGCCAGCACGACGGTGACCTCCTGCCGACCCGCGCCGCCCGTGGCGCTCATGCCGCCCTCCCGTCGATGTCGAGGTTGAAGAGCCGTGCGGCGTTGGCCGTGGTCGCTTCCGCGACTTCCTCCACCGAGGTGCCGCGAAGTTCCGCGACCCGCTCCACGATGAAGCGCAGGTAGGACGGCTCATTCCTCTGTCCACGGTACGGGGAGGGGGTCATGTATGGAGCGTCGGTTTCGAGGACGAGGCGCTCCAGCGGTGCGGATCGAACGACCTCATGGAGGTCGGTTGCCTTGCGGAACGTTACGGCGCCGCCGATGCCGAGGTACATGCCCATCGCGAGACAGCGTTCCGCGTAGGCGAGGTCGCCGGTGAAGCAGTGCATCACCCCGCGATGCGGGGGACCGGCCTCCTCCAAAGCGTCCAGGGTGTCCTCAGCGGCGTCCCGCTGGTGGACGATGAAGGGGAGTTCCATCTCCCGAGCCAGGGCGATCTGCCGCAGGAAGGCACGGCGCTGGACCTCGGCGGGGGCGGTCATCCAGTGGTAGTCCAGTCCGATCTCTCCGATGGCACAGACCGACGGCGACTGCGCCGCCTGCCGGATGCCCGCCTCAACCTCTTCGTTGTAGCGGGCCGCCTCGGTCGGGTGGAGCCCGACCGCGACGGCCATCTCCGGCTCTGCCTGTGCCAGCCGGAGCGCCGGTCCCCAGCGCTCCGGCTCGAAGCCCACCACGACGAAGCGCTCGACTCCGGACGCCCGTGCTCGAGCCAGAACCTGCTCGCGGTCCTCGTCGAACGCGTCCAGATCGAGGTGGCAGTGTGTGTCTACCAGTCGCATCGTCACTCAGGTTACTTCACGGTGACGCTCTTGGCCAGATTCCGCGGCTTGTCCGGATCCAGCCCGCGGCGCACCGCAAGGTAGTATCCCAGAAGTTGCGCCGGGATGACGCCGACGAGCGGCGAGGCGTCGCCGACCTCGGCGACCGGGATGTGCACGTCGAAGACCTCGTCCGGTTCCGGAGAGACGCCGATGATGAACCCGCCCCGGCTGCGCATCTCCATCGCGCCGGAGAGTATGTCGTCGCGCGTCTCATCGAGCGGGGAGAAGACGATGCAGGGGGTGCCGTCTTCGACCAGGGCGATCACCCCGTGCTTCAGCTCGCCTCCGGCGAAGCCCTCGGCGTGGATGTAGCTCACTTCCTTAATCTTCAGCGCGGCTTCCAGGGCGGTGGGGTAGGAGAGCCCACGTCCGATGATAAAGCAGTGCTGTTGATCGGCGATGCGATCGGCAATCTCCTGCACCCGGCGCTCGTTGACCGGCGCCAGAGCCTGCTCGACGCCGTCCACCGCGCGCCACAGGTGCTCCCGCCCGACGTGCTCGCTGCCGTTGAGGACATGCGCTGTCAGCATCAGGATGGCCACCTTGGCGGTGTACGCCTTGGTAGAGAGAACGGACTGCTCCGGTCCGGCTCCCAGGTGGATGCTGAAGTCCGCCAGGCGGTCGAGCGTGGAGCCGGGGACGTTCACCAAGGCTGCGACGCGCGCCCCTGCGCGCTTGGCCGACATCACCGCCTCGATGATGTCGGCCGTCTCGCCGCTCTGGGACAGCGCGATGACCAGGCTGCGGTTCGTCAGGAAGTGCTCCTGGTACTTGAACTCGGACCCCACGGCGAAGTTGACGTGGCGGCGGGCGATCCGGGAAAAGAGGTAGGAGCCGCTCAGGGCCGCGTAGCTGGCCGTGCCACAGCCGATGAGGAAGCTCCCGTAGGAGTCGCGGATCATGGCAGCCAGTTTCCGGACCGGCTCGGCGTAGTTTTCCGCGATGGCGCGGAGCACGCGCGGCTGCTCGTGGATCTCCTTGATCAGGTAGTGGTCGAAGTTCCCGAGCGAGGTGTCCGCCGGCTGGAGGGTCAGCGGCATGTATGCCACGGAGCGGGGTTCGCCGGTCTGTCCATCGTAGACCCGCACGCCGCTGGCATCGAGGGCGACGATTTCGCCATCCTCGACATAATGGACCTCATCGACGTGGCCGACGAGGGCGACGGCATCGGACGCGATGTACGAGGCGTGCTCGTTGCGCCCGACAACGAGCGGGGAGACGTTCTTCGCGGCGATGAGTTGCTGCGTCGCGGTGTCGAGGACGATGATGGCGTTCAAGCCACGCAGCATGCCGAAGACGGTCCGCACGGCGCTGACGACGGTTTCGGGGTCCGTTGAGTCGCCGACCGTCTCCTCGATCAGGTGCGACACCACCTCGGTGTCGGTCTCGCTGCGGAACGTGTGACCGGCGCCTTCGAGACGCGCGCGCAGTGTACGGAAGTTCTCGATGATGCCGTTGTGAATGACGGCGAAGCGGCCGGTGCAGTCGAGGTGGGGATGGGCGTTCTCGTCGCTGACGCCGCCGTGTGTTGCCCAGCGGGTGTGGCCGAAGCCGATGCTGGCCTCTGGGAGCGACACGACCGCGTCGCCGATGCGCCCGGCTCGCTTGTTTACCTCAACGTGGCCGTTGACGGCGACCCCAACACCCCAGGAGTCGTAGCCGCGATACTCCAGGCGCCGCAGCGCGTCGAGGACCATCAGCCCGGTGTCACGCTTCGGGCCGATGTAACCAAAAATACCGCACATTCGATTGTGTGTCCCTTCCCGTGCCTGGCCAAAGAGCGCAGGCCATCATTCCGAGCGGCTCGTGGTCGGAGCCGCACGGGCAGAACCTGGTTGACACCCGGGGGGACGGGAAATAGGGACTGAGCTACCTGCACCGGGCCAGTCTTTGTGCCGCCGATCACTCAGCGGTTTTGCCCTGACCCTGACGACCGTGCCAGCCGGGAGGCCATCCGCCGAATCTTTCGAGAAGCCTCCACCTCGTCGACTCGCCGCCTCCTCCGGCGAGTCCCGGCGCTACGCAAGGACGGAACATCGACCGATACCCGCCCGTCCCGGTGAGGAGCGTTCCCCCGGTGGCCGGGGTGCGCCTCATCTTGACTATAACGGCGCGACGGTGGCACTGCAAGGGACAAACGTACGGCCCGGCCGATCCGATACCTGCCGGATTCGCGGAGTGCTCGGGCGAAACGCCGCCGATGTGGACCGAAATCTGCGCCGCGTCAGCCACGTCCGTTCGTGTATAATCCCGTTGTTGAGCGGACCTGACCCTTCGAAGGGAACGATGGACTCGCCACGCTCGCTGACACCGCAACCGCTTCACCTGCGGCGGCGCCCCCGCTTTGCTATCTGCACACTCGGATGCAAGCTCAACCAGAGTGACGAGGCCGATCTGCGACGCAGCCTGCGCCAGGCCGGGCTGCAGGAGGTGGACTTCGGCTCGGAAGCCGAGGTCTACATCGTTAACACCTGCACCGTGACGCAGTTGGCCGACCGGCGTTCGCGCCAGATGCTGCGCCGCGCTCATCGGCAGAACCCGCAGGCACTCGTCGCGGCCATCGGTTGTTACCCCGCTGTCAATCCGGATGAACTCCACGCCATGCCCGAGGTCGATCTCGTCGTCGGCTCGATTGAGAAGGCGACGGTGGTCGACGAGATTCTTGGGCGGCTTGCCTGGGAGAACCAGGCGTTCGACACCGACGAGCCGGTCGAGCATGTGGAGACGCGCACCCGCCGGATGATCAAGATTCAGGAAGGGTGCCGGGCCCACTGCACCTACTGCATCATCCCCCGGGCGCGCGGCGCACCGCGGAATGTGGCCCCGGCTGAGGTCGTGCGCCGCGTGCAGGAGGCGATCGACGAGGGCTACCGCGAGGTGGTGCTGACCGGCACGCATGTCGGGACCTACAAGTGGCCCGAGGGAGATCGAACGCTGCGGCTCGCGGATCTGCTGGAGCGGGTTCTTGATGAGACACCGATCGAGCGGCTGCGCGTGACCTCGGTCGGGCCGCACGAGATCGACGAGCGATTCATCGCGCTGGTCAATCACCCGCGCATGGCGCCGCACCTGCACATGGCGCTCCAGAGCGGGAGCGAGACCGTGCTGCGCCGGATGAAGCGCTGGTACAACACCCGCCAGTTCCGGCGCGCCGTGCGCCGGCTGCGCGAAGAGGTTCCCGACATCGCCATCACGACCGACGTGATCGTCGGCTTCCCGGGCGAAACCGATGAGGAGTTCGCGGAGACCTGCGAGTTCGTGCGGGAAATGGGCTTCGCCAAGCTGCACGTCTTCCCCTTCTCGCCGCGCAAGGACACGCCCGCGGCGGCGATGCCCGACCAGGTCCACCCACGGATCAAGGAGCGCCGCGCGGCGGCGCTGCGCGTGATCGGTGATGAGCTGCACGCGGAGTTCGTCGGTCGGCACCTGGGTCGGGAGGTGCGCGTGCTGGTGGAGCAGGTGGCGGAGCAACTCCCGGACGGCAGGTCTCTCTGGAGCGGGTACACCGGCAACTACCTGCGCGTCTATGTGCCGGGCGACCCCGGCGAGGATCTGGAGAACCGGTTCGTGACCGTGCGGGCGGTGGCACCGCATGAGGATGGGGTGCTGGCGGATCCGCCCATCCGCGTCGAGTAGTCGAGCCAGTGGACGGAGGCGTGGCTTGATCGAGCGATACACCCGGCCGGAGATGGGCCGCATCTGGAGCGAGCGGCACAAGATCGATCTCTGGCTGCGGGTCGAGATCGCGGTGGCCGAGGCCTGGGCCAAGCGCGGGGTCGTGCCCGAGGAGGCCATGGTCAAGATTCGCAAGGCGACCTGTGACCTGGAGCGGATGAAGGAGATCGAGCGCGAGACCGACCACGACGTGATCGCCTTCCTCCGCGCCACAGGCGAGACCGTCGGCGACGCGGCGCGCTTCATCCACCTCGGGCTGACCAGCTCCGACGTGATCGACACCGCCCTGGCGCTCCAGACGGTCGAGGCGATCGACCACTTGCTGGCGGGGTTGGACCGCCTGATCGAGGCCGTCGGCCGCCAGGCCGTCAAGCACCGCGACACGTTGATGATCGGCCGGACCCACGGGATCCACGCCGAGCCGATCACCTTCGGCTTCAAACTGGCGGTGTGGTACGACGAGCTGCGCCGCAACCGTGCCCGGCTGGAGGCCGCGCGGGAGGACATCCGGGTCGGGAAGATTTCCGGCGCCGTCGGCACCCACGCCAACGTGCCGCCCGACGTCGAGGAAGACGTCTGCGCGCTGCTGGGGCTCAAGCCCGCTCCGGTCTCCACGCAGATCATCCAGCGCGACCGGCACGCGCACGTGATCACCACCCTCGCGATCCTGGCCAGCTCGCTCGATAAGTTCGCCACGGAGATCCGGCACCTCCAGCGTACCGAGGTGGGGGAGCTGGAAGAGCCGTTCGACCCGGGCAATATGGGTTCCTCCGCCATGCCGCACAAGCGGAACCCGCACGAGAGCGAGCGGATCAGCGGCCTGGCCCGGCTGGTGCGCGGCTACGCCGTGTCGGCGCTGGAGAACATCGCGCTCTGGCACGAACGCGACATCAGCAACAGCTCCGCCGAGCGGGTGATCTTCCCCGACGCGTTCATCCTGCTCGACTACATGGTGGCCCTGATGGCCGAGATCGTGGAAGGCTGGGTCGTCTACCCCGAGCGGATGCGCCGCAACCTGGAAGCAACCCACGGCGCGATCTACTCGCAGCGGGTGCTGCTGGCCCTCGTCGAGGCCGGGATGGATCGCCAGGAGGCCTACCGGATCGTGCAGCGCGCCGGGCACACGGCGTGGGACACGGGCACCCACATGCGTGACCTGCTCTTGCAGGATGAAGAAGTGCGCGCCCGCCTGACTCCGGAGCAGATCGAGGCCATCTTCGACCCGAGCTACCACACCGCGCACATCGACGAGACGTTCCGGCGTCTGGGACTCGCCGAGCAAGCGCCAGCCGGAGTGAGCCGCTGACGGGAAGGGGAGAGACAGAGCGTGGCAGCCGTGGTGGACCAGTTGGAAATTCCGGGCCTGCCCTTGTTCCGACGGGGCAAGGTGCGGGAGACGTTTGACCTGGGCGATGCCCTATTGATGGTCGCAACCGACCGCATCTCTGCCTACGACTCGGTGTTGCCGACCGGTATCCCCAACAAGGGGATCGTCTTGACCCAGCTCTCCCGCTTCTGGTTCGAGCGCACGCGCGACCTCGTGCCGAACCACCTGATCACGACCGATCTGTCCGACCTGCCCGCGGCCGCGCAGCCCTACCGCGAGCAGTTGGAAGGCCGGTCGATGATCGTAAAGAAGGCCGAGCGGATCGACATCGAGTGCGTTGTCCGCGGCTACCTGGCCGGGTCGGCATGGGCGGAGTACCGGCGCCAGGGCACGGTCTGCGGTATCCGCCTGCCTGAGGGGCTGACCGAGTGCGCCAAGCTCGACGAGCCGATCTTTACCCCGGCTGCCAAGGCGGACACCGGGCACGATGAGAACATCAGCTTCGAGCGGATGGTCGAGCTGGTCGGCCGGGATCTCGCCGAGCGGCTGCGGGAGGCCACGCTCACCATCTACCGCGCCGCTGAGGAGTACGCTCGCACGCGCGGGATCATCATTGCGGACACCAAGCTGGAGTTCGGCCTGGTCGACGGCGAGCTGACCATCATCGACGAGCTGCTGACGCCGGACAGTTCCCGCTTCTGGGACGCGGAGCGCTACCAGCCCGGGCGGGACCAGCCCTCATTCGATAAGCAGTACGTGCGCGATTGGTTGACGCAGTCGGGGTGGGATCGGGAGCCGCCGGCGCCGCCGCTGCCGCCGGAGGTGGTTGAGGCCACCGCGGCGAAGTACCGCGAGGCGTACGAGCGCATCACCGGCCGACCGCTGTTCCCGCTGAGCTAGCGTGGAGAGGATTGAGGAGACGAGCGTGACGACCCAGGCAGACGGCGCGAAGCGCTGGCTCGCGCAGGTGTATGTGTCGCTCAAGCCCGGTGTGAACGACCCCCAGGGGCTGGCGGTCCGCGACGGCCTGCACATGCTCGGCTACGCCGAGGTCGACGGGGTGCGGGTCGGGAAATACCTCACGCTCACACTCAACGCCCCCGATAAGGCGACGGCCGAGGCGCGGGTGACGGCGATGTGCGAGCAGTTGCTGGCGAACCCGGTCATGGAGCGCTACGAGTTCCAGGTGAGCGAGGCAGATGGCAAGGCGCAGCCACGGGGCGAGGAATAGGCGGAGACGATGCAATTCGGAGTCATCACGTTTCCGGGCAGCAACGGCGACCACGACGCGCTCTCGGCCATCGAGCTGGGCCTGCGCCAGCCGGTCGAGCCCGTCTGGTATCGCGAGACCAACGTATCTCGCTTCGACGCGCTGGTGATCCCGGGTGGGTTCTCCTATGGGGATTACCTGCGGGCGGGAGCCATCGCCCGCTTCGCTCCGGTCATGGAGGCGGTGGCGCGCTTCGCGGCCGAGGGCGGCCCGATCCTTGGCATCTGCAATGGGTTTCAGATCCTGACTGAGGCGGGACTGCTACCAGGGGCGCTCCTACGGAACAAGGGTCTCTCGTTCGTGAGCGACTGGGTACACGTCCGCGTTGAGAGCAACCGGACGCGCTGGACCGCCGGGCTTACGCCGGGAGACGTGCTGAGAATGCCGATCGCCCACGGCGAGGGACGGTACTACGCCGACTCTGAGACGCTGGAGCGCCTGGAAGCGAACGGACAGGTGGTGTTCCGCTACGTCGATGCGGCCGGGAACGTGACGCCGGAGGCGGACCCCAACGGGTCGGCGAACGCCATTGCCGGGATAGCCAACGAGCAGGGCAACGTGGTGGGGCTCATGCCGCACCCGGAGCGCGCGTACGATGCGCTCCTCGGGAGCGACGACGGCCTGAAGATCCTGTCGGCAGTGCTGCAAGCCGGGATCGACGCGGCGACGGCCCGGGTATAGGGAAAGGCGAGGGGGAGCCGCATGCAGGTCACGGCGGAGCTGCTGAAGGAGGTCGGGCTGTCGGCCGACGAGTACGGCCTGATCGTCGAGAAGCTGGGCCGGGAGCCGACGCAGGTCGAACTCGGCATGTTCGGCGCGATGTGGAGCGAGCACTGCGGCTACAAGAACTCCAAGCCGCTGCTTAAGCGCTTCCCGACGGAGGGGCCGCGCGTCGTGCAGGGGCCGGGGGAGAACGCCGGCGCGGTCGACATCGGTGACGGCCTGGTCGCGGTGCTGAAGATCGAGTCGCACAACCACCCCAGCGCGGTCGAGCCGTACCAGGGGGCGGCTACCGGGGTTGGCGGCATCGTCCGCGACATCTTCACCATGGGCGCCCGCCCGGTCGCGCTGCTCAACTCGCTCCGGTTCGGTCCGCTGGACGAGGCGCGCAACCGCTACCTCTTCTCCGGCGTTGTCGGCGGTATCGGCGGCTACGGCAACTGCCTCGGTGTGCCGACGGTGGCGGGCGACATCTTCTTTGACCCGGCCTACTCGGGCAATCCGCTGGTGAACGCGATGTGCGTCGGGATCGCCCGGCGGGACGAGATCATGCGGGCGCGGGCATCCGGCCCGGGAAATCTGGTCCTCATCGTCGGGGCGGACACGGGGCGTGACGGGGTCGGCGGCGCGACCTTCGCCTCGGTCGAAGACCCCGAGGCGTCGCACCGCGGCGTGGTCCAGGTCGGCAACCCGTTCCTGGAGAAGCTGCTGCTGGAAGCATGCCTTGAGGTACTGAAGACGCCGCACGTCGTGGCGATGCAGGACCTGGGGGCGGCGGGGCTGACCAGCTCGACGGTCGAAGTCGCGAGCCGCGGCGGCGTCGGGATCGAGATCGACGTCGCCAAGGTTCCGCGGCGAGAAACGGGCATGAATGCCTACGAGGTCATGCTCTCCGAGAGCCAGGAGCGCATGCTGGTCGTGGTGCGACCGGACGGGCTCGACGCGGTGCGCGCAATCTTTGAGCACTACGACCTCCAGTGCGCCGTCATCGGGGTGGTGACCGATGACGGGCTGGTGCGAGTGCGAGACGGGGACAAGGTGGTGGCCGAGGTTCCGACGACCCTCTTCACGGACGAGTGCCCCACCTACGTGCGCGAGGGGATCGAGTCGACTAAGATCGCGGAGCTGCGCGCTCGGGATGTGCTCGCCGTGCCGGACCTGGCCGAGCACGGCGACCTGACCGCGAGCGCCGCGCTACTCCGGCTGCTGGGCTCGCCGAACATCGGCAGCAGGGAGCCGGTCACCCGCACCTACGACTCGACGATCATGACCAACACCGTGGTGCCGCCCCGTGTGGGCGACGCCGCGGTGATCCGCGTCAAGGGAACCACGATTGGGTTGGCTATCAAGACCGACTGCAACCCGCGCTACGTGTACCTGGACCCGTATCTTGGTGGTGCGCATGCCGTGGCCGAGGCGGCGCGCAACGTCTCCTGCGTCGGCGCCGAACCGGTGGCGGTGACCGACTGCCTCAACTTCGGCAATCCGGAGCGACCCGAGATCTACTACCAGTTGTCTCGCGCCATCGACGGGATGTCGGACGCCTGCCGGGCGCTCGGGGTTCCGGTCGTCAGCGGCAACGTGAGCCTCTACAACGAGTCGGGCTCGGAGGCGATCCTGCCGACTCCCACCGTGGGCGTCGTCGGTAGGCTGGCCGACGTCCGCCGTCATGTCGGGATGGCGTTCGTCGAGGGTGGCGGCGTTTATCTCGTCGGGGCGCTCCAAGCGACGCTGGGCGGCAGCGAGTATCTGGCCCTCATCCACGGGCAGGTAGCCGGTGCGCCGCCGTCGCTCGATCTGGAGCTGGAGGCCGCCGTGCAACGCGCGGTGCGTGACGCGATCGCGCAGGGACTGGCCGCGGCGGCCCACGACACGTCCGAAGGCGGTCTGGCGGTGGCGCTGGCCGAGTCGTGCATCGCGGGCAAGATCGGAGGGCGGTTCGACGTGTCCGCCGTGCTCGCCGCCAATGGCGGTCGCCGGGATGTCGCGCTGTTCGGCGAGGCGGCCTCCCGCGTGCTCCTCCAGGCACCGCCAGGTGGTGAGGCCGCGCTTGAGGCGCACCTGCAGGAGCGTGGCGTACCGTTCCAGCGGCTCGGAACCGCTGGCGGCGACGGGTTCGAGATCGAGGGGCACCTGGCGCTCCCGCTCGCCGAGGTGGTGCGGGCCTGGCGCGGGGCGCTCTCGTAGCGTCCCGGCCGGTTCACGGGTGCCCCATGTTACACTTGGTTCGCGTGCCGGGCCGGGTACGGGACCGAAGGAAGGGCGGCCACGATGCCATTTGATTCGCCGCGTGAAGCGTGTGGGGTGTTCGGGATCTACGCACCCGGCGAGGATGTGGCGCGGCTGACCTTCTTCGGCCTCTACGCGCTGCAGCACCGAGGTCAGGAGAGCGCCGGGATCGCAGCCGCGGACGGCCACGAGATTCGGCTGCACACCCGCATGGGCCTCGTCAACACGGCTTTCTCCGAAGAGGATCTGGCTCGCCTTCCGGGCCACATCGCCATCGGCCACACCCGCTACTCCACGACCGGGAGTAGCCGGCAGATCAACGCCGGGCCGTTTGTGGCGCGGGCGGAGAGCGGTCCGGTGGCGGTGTCGCACAACGGGAACCTGGTCAACGGCGAGAACCTGCGGCGCGAGTTGCTTGAGCGCGGGATCCCGCTTACCAGTACGACCGACAGCGAGGCGCTGACGTGGATGATCGCGCTGGCCCACGGGCCGGATCTGGCCTCACGCGTGCGGCAGGCAATGGCGCGCTTCGTCGGTGCCTATAGCCTGGCGGTCATGACGCCCGACGCGCTGGTGGGTGTGCGCGACCCGCTGGGTATCCGCCCGCTCTGTCTAGGACGCCTCAACGGAGGCTGGGTGATCGCCTCCGAGACGTGCGCGTTGGCGACGATCGGCGCCACGTTTGAGCGGGAGATCGAGCCGGGTGAGATCGTCGTCATCGACGCGCAGGGCGTGCGTAGCTACCCGACGCCGGAACCACCCGAGCGCCAGGCGATGTGCCTGTTCGAGCTGATCTACTTCGCGCGGCCCGACAGCCTGTTGATGGGTGAGCGGCTCCATCTGGTGCGCCAGCGCATGGGCGCGGAGTTGTGGCGCGAGCACCCGGTCGAGGCCGATGTCGTTATTCCGCTGCCCGACTCGGCAACGCCCGCGGCCATCGGCTTCGCGCGGGCGTCTGGTATCCCGTATGCCGAGGGGCTGATCAAGAACCGGTACATCGGCCGCACCTTCATCCAGCCCGACCAGCGGTTGCGGGAGCAGGGGGTCAAGCTCAAGTTCAACGCCCTGCCGGAGGCGCTGGAGGGGAAGCGCGTCGTGCTCGTCGACGACACGATCGTACGCGGGACGACCAGCCGGCCCATCGTCGAGTTGCTGCGGCAGAACGGCGCGCGTGAGGTGCACATGCGGGTCCATGCGCCGCCGATCATGTGGCCGTGCTACCTCGGGGTCGACATGGCGCGGCGCGATGAGTTGATTGCGGCCCGGATGTCGGTGGAGGAGATCGGGCGCGCGATCGGCGCCGACTCGATCGGCTACCTGAGCCTGGAAGGGCTCATGCGTGCGATCAACCTGCCGCGCTCGCGGTTCTGCACGGCCTGCCTGACGGGTCAGTATCCGGTGCCGGTGCAGATGTCGCTCGACCCGTTGCCCACACGGTCGCGGGCGCCGGAGCCCGTGTTGACGGCCGAGCAAGAAGGTCATTAGAATCGGGCGGCTATTGGGATTCGGGGAGGAGGGGGTGGCGTGCCCGAGTTGAAGCGGACGCCGTTGGCCGAGCGACATGAGCAGCTCGGCGCCCGCATGGTCGACTTTGCGGGCTGGTACATGCCGGTGCAGTACACCGGCATCATTCAGGAGCACCGCACCGTTCGTACGGTGGCGGGGTTGTTCGACCTCGGGCATATGGGCCAGGTCGAGGTGGCCGGTCCCGACGCGCAGGCGTTCCTCCAGTACGTCACCACCAACGACGTCACGGCACTGACCCCGGGTGAGGCGCAGTACTCGCTGCTGCTCTATCCCGACGGTGGGGTGGTGGACGACATCATCGTCTACCTGCGCCCCAGTGGCGAGAGCTACCTGGTCGTCGTCAACGCAGCTAACGCCGAGAAGGATCTTGCCTGGCTGGCCGAGCAGCGCGAGAAGCGGTCCGATCTCGACGTCACCATTACCGACCTGTCGCCACGGCTGGGCATGCTCGCGATCCAGGGCCCGAAGGCGGAAGCCATCCTCCAGCAGCTCACCTCGTCCGATCTGGGGGAGATCGCCTACTTCCACGCCGCGGAGATCGAGGTCGACGGGGTCCCCTGTCTGGTGTCGCGCACCGGGTACACCGGGGAGGACGGCTTCGAGATCTACTGCCCGATCGAGAAGACCGAGCAGCTCTGGGATCGGCTGCTGCGGGTCGGCGAGCCGATGGGACTCAAGCCGATCGGGCTCGGCGCGCGGGATACGCTGCGCCTGGAAGCGCGCATGCCGCTCTACGGCAACGAGATCTCGGCCGACATCAGCCCGCTTGAAGCCGGTCTGGGTTTCGCGGTGAAGCTCGACAAGGGCGACTTCATCGGGCGTGAGGCGCTGCTGAAGCAGAAGGCCGAGGGGGTAAAGCGGCGCCTGGTCGGGTTCAAGCTGGTCGAGCGCGGCGGGGTGCCGCGCACGCACTACGAGGTCCAGGTGGACGGCCGGACGGTCGGCTTCGTTACCAGCGGCACGACGTCGCCGACGCTGGGCGAGAACATCGGCTTGGCGATCGTCGACCGCGAGGTTGCCGGGGTCGGCAAGCCGCTGGACATCATCATTCGAGGGAAGCCGGTTCGCGCGGTCCAGGTGCGGACACCGTTCCATAAGCAGAAGGAAGCGTAGTACGGACTCCGGGCTCGAGGCAGAGGGAGGAATCGGACATGACGCAAGTCGCGCAGGGGCTGCGCTACACCAAGACGCACGAGTGGGTCAAGCTGGACGGCGACGTGGCGACGGTGGGCGTGACGGACTTCGCCCAATCTGAGCTGGGTGACATCACCTACCTGGAGTTGCCCGAGCCCGGCACGACGGTGACCCAGGGTGAGCCGATGGGGGTCATCGAGTCGGTCAAGGCCGCCTCGGACATCTACTCACCGGTCAGCGGCGAGGTGATCGAGTCCAACAGCACCGTGGTCGATTCGCCGGAGCTGGTCAACTCCTCCCCGTACGAGGAGGGGTGGTTCGTCAAGGTGCGCGTCAGCGATCCGGCGGGCGTCGAGTCGTTGATGGACGCCGCGGCGTACGAGGCGTTCCTCAAGGAGGAGGGCGGCGCGTAGGAGCGCCGCCGCACGTCAGGGAGGCAAACCCTCATGTCGTTCGTCCCGCACACGCCAGCGGATCGCCAGGCGATGCTCGACGCCGTCGGCGTGCGCTCAATCGAAGAACTGTTTGAGCCGATCGATCCGGCGATTCGATTCCCGAAGCTGAACCTGCCGCCGCGCCTGTCCGAGCCGGAGGTGTCCCGGGAGGTCGCGCGGCTCGCCGCGAAGAACCTGAACGCCTCGACGGCGACGACATTCCTCGGGGCCGGCAACTACAACCACTATGTCCCGGCCACGGTTCATCAGATCCTCTTCCGCGGGGAGTTCTACACGGCGTACACGCCGTACCAGCCGGAGGTGGCCCAGGGCACGCTCCAGGTGATCTATGAGTTCCAGACGATGGTGGCGGCCCTGACCGGCATGGAGGTCGCCAACGCCTCGATGTACGACGGAGCGACGGCGCTGGCCGAGGGTGCGCTGCTGGCGGTCTCCATCCCGCGCAAGCGGACGAAGATCGTGGTGACGGGGACGCTGCATCCGCACTACCGCTCGGTACTGCGCACCTACACCCACGGCCTGGCTACCGAAGTGGTGGAGCTGCCGCTTCCGACCGACACGCTGCGCGCGACGCCCGACATGCTCGACGGTTATCTCGACGAGACGACCGCATGCGTCGTCGTGCAATCACCCAACTTCTTCGGTCGGATCGAGGACATCGCGGGCTTCGCCGAGAAGGCGCACGCCGTCGGCGCGCGGCTGGTTGTCTCGACCTATCCGATCGCCCTGGGCCTGCTGAAGTCCCCGGGCGAGCTGGGAGCGGACATCGTGACGGCCGAGGGGCAGTCGCTTGGGAACGCGCAGTCGTTCGGCGGGCCGGTTGTGGGCCTGCTCGCATGCAAGCAGGAGTTGGTGCGGCAGATGCCCGGCCGCCTCGTCGGTGTCACCGAGGACTCCGAAGGCAAGCGCGGCTTCGTTCTGGCCCTCCAGACCCGGGAGCAGCACATCCGGCGCGAGAAGGCGACCAGCAACATCTGCACCAACCAGGGGCTGAACGCGCTGGCAGCGACGGTCTACATGGCGTCCCTTGGCCCGGGCGGCCTGCGCCAGGTGGCCTTGCTCTGCTACCACAAGGCGCACTACCTGGCCGAGCGCATCGCCGCGCTCCCCGGTTGGTCGGTCGTCGGCGAGGGGCCGTTCTTCAACGAGTTCGCGGTCCGCGCCCCGCGCGACCCGAAGGAGATCAACCGGGCGCTGGTTCAGGATGGCATCATCGGGGGCTACCCGCTGGGCGAGGTCGACGAGCGCCTGTCGGACATGATGCTGGTGGCAACGACCGAGCTGAACACCCGTGAGTCGATCGATGCCTTCGTGGCGTCGCTCGAGCGACTCAGCTAGCTAACCGCGAGAGTAGCAAATGCAGGGACGGGCGGGCCGTGTGCTCGCCCGCCCGCTTTCCACCCACCGGCGCAACGCCGCGGGCGGGCGTGACACGGAAGGACAGCAACGATCATGGCACGACCGTTAGTGGCGATTGTCGGCCGGCCGAACACCGGTAAGTCGACTCTTTTCAACCGCCTGGTCGGGGAGCGCCGCGCCATCGTCGAGGATCTCCCCGGGACGACACGGGACCGGATCTATGCCGAGGCGAACTGGGGCGGGGTCACGTTCGACGTCGTGGATACCGGCGGGCTCCTGAGCGAGCAGGAGATCGAGCGGGCCTCGGCGGCCGAGATCGCGCAGGCGACCCAGGAGCAGGCGGAACTGGCCATCGAACAGGCCGACGTCATCGTCTTCATGGTCGACGGGCAGGCCGGGGTCACCGCCGGAGACCACGAGGTGGCCGACCTCATCCGGCGCTCCAAGCGGCCGGTCCTCCTGGCCGTAAATAAGGCCGAGGCGCGCACGATCCAGGATGCCGCGGTCGAGTTCTACGAGTTGGGACTGGGCGATCCCTACCCCATCTCGGCGCTGCACGGCATCGGTGTGGGCGACCTGCTGGATGCGATCGTCGCCCATCTGCCGGAGTCCACGGAAGCTGAGCGTGAGGAGGTGCCGAGCATCGCGATCGTGGGCCGGCCCAACGTCGGGAAGTCGGCCCTGCTCAACGCCCTGCTCGGCCAATCGCGGCAGATCGTCTCGCCGATCCCGGGCACGACGCGGGACGCGGTCGACACCGAAATCACCTGGGCGGGGAACCGGGTGGTGCTGGTTGACACGGCCGGGATCCGGCGCCCTGGTCGGATCGAGCGCGGGATCGAGAAGTACAGCGTCCTGCGTTCCACCCGCGCGGTGGAGCGGGCGGATGTCGCCGTCCTCGTCATCGATGCGACCGAGCCGTTCACGGCGCAGGACCAGGCGATCGCGGGAGCGATCGCCGAAGCCAAGAAGGGCATCATCGTCGCCGTCAACAAGTGGGACCTCGTCGAGAAAGACCACCGCACCATGCAGGAGTTCACGGAGAAGGCTCGCGAGGCGTTCCACTTCATTTCCTATGCGCCGATCGTCTTCATCTCGGCGCTGACCGGGCAGCGGGTCAATCAGGTGATGGAGCTGGCGCTGGCGATCTTCGCCGAGCGGCAACGGCGCATCCCGACCGGAGAGCTCAACCGGGTGATCCGGGACGCCGTGTACCGGCACCCACCGCCGACGAAGCCGAACAAGTGGCTGAAGATCTACTATGTGACCCAGGCCGATGTGAACCCGCCGACCTTCGTGTTCTTCGTCAACGCGCCCCAGAACGTGCATTTCTCCTACAAGCGTTACCTGGAGAACACGCTGCGCAAGCATTATGGCTTCACCGGCACGCCGATCGTGATGCGGTTCCGGGCGCGCCGAGAGGATGCGTAGGAGCCGTGACGGCGCTGTCACCGTGCCGCGGCTGGACGCGCAAGCGGTGTTCATACGGTGTGCTACACTGACCGGGAGGCAGGAGCCTGGAAGTGACGATGACCAGGGAAAGGATATCGGGATGGGTGCGCTGCGGGCGGTAGACCCGGCAGTGGCGGATGCGATCGCGCAGGAGCAGCGGAGGCAGTCATCCACGATTGAGTTGATCGCATCGGAGAACTTCACGAGTGCCGCGGTGATGGAAGCCGCGGGGACGGTGCTCACCAACAAATACGCTGAGGGCTACCCCGGCAAGCGCTACTACGGTGGGTGTGAATACGTCGACATCGTCGAATCCCTGGCACGCGACCGCGCCCGGCAGATCTTCGGTGCCGACCATGCCAACGTTCAGCCCCACTCAGGGTCGCAGGCGAACATGGCCGCGATGCTGGCCGTGCTCAAGCCCGGCGATCGGATCCTCGGGATGAACCTGCAAGAGGGTGGGCACCTCACGCACGGCTTCGGGATCAACTTCTCCGGCCGCCTCTTCGACGCTCATTTCTACGGTGTCGACCCGAAGACCGAGCGCATCGACTACGACGCCGTGCGGCGCATCGCCCATGAGGTCAAGCCGCAACTGATCATCGCCGGTGCGAGCGCCTACCCGCGGGTGATCGACTTCGCCCGCTTCCGCGAGATCGCGGACGAAGTGGGCGCTGTGCTCATGGCGGACATCGCCCACATCGCCGGGATCATCGCGGTCGGCCTGCATCCCACCTCGGTGGGCGCGGCGCAGATCACGACGACCACCACGCACAAGACGCTGCGCGGCCCGCGCGGCGGCATGATCCTGTGCGAGGCGGAGTACGCGGAGGCGATCGACCGCACCGTGTTCCCCGGCACACAGGGCGGGCCGCTGCTGCACATCATCGCGGGCAAGGCGGTGGCCCTCCACGAGGCGATGCAGCCCGCGTTCCGTGAGTACATCGAGCGCGTGCTGGAGAACGCTCGGGTGCTGGCGGAGACGCTGCAGTCAGAAGGCTTCCGGCTGGTGTCGGGCGGGACCGACAACCACCTGATGCTGGTCGACCTGACGGAGATCGGGATCAGCGGCCGCAAGGCCGAGCGGCTGCTGGACGCCGTCGGCATCACCGTCAACAAGAACACCATCCCCGGCGACCCGCGGCCGCCGGCACAGGCAAGCGGCATCCGGTTGGGAACGCCGGCCATGACGACCCGCGGCTTCGGGCCGGACGAGATGCGGCAGACCGGTCGCTGGATCGCTGCGGTGCTGCGCGCGCCCGACGACGAGGCGCTGGCAGACCGGGTACGCCATGAGGTCGCGGAGATGGCTGCCCACTTCCCCGTGCCCGGTCTGGAATCCGCCGCTTCGGTGGCGGGTGGCGGCTAGGGCAGCGGCGGCAGAGGGAGGTGGCACCGAGCATGGGCCACGTGTTGATCGCACTAGCTGTCGCCCTGGCTGCCGGGGGGATCTCAGCGAGCCTGATTCCGCAACTCACGGCACTGGCGCATCGGTTGGGACTCGTGCAGTACCCACGCGAGCGTGACGTGCATCAGAAACCGGTGCCCCGGATCGCCGGCCTCGGGATCTTCATCGGCTTTGTGGTGGCGCTGGCTGTCAGCTTCTGGTTGCCGGTGGACCGGTTCCCGATCGAGGTCGAGCGCATCCTCCTGCTCCTGATCGGTGCCACCCTTGTCGTCGGCGTCATGCTCTGGGATGACCTGGTGGGGATCTCGCCGTTTCCGAAGCTGCTCTGGCAGCTCGTCGCGGCCGCGATCGTGATCGTGCCACGGTTGCGTGGGCCGGATCACGGGCTGGTCATCGAGCAGTTCAACAGCCCCTTCGGCGGCGTCGTGCACCTCCCGCTGGTCGCAGCGATCCTCTTCACGTTCTTCTGGATCCTGGGCATGATGAACACGCTCAACTGGATCGATGGCCTGGACGGGCTGGCGGGGAGCGTCTCGCTCATCGCCTGTGGTGTCCTGTTTATCCACACCTTCTTCCGCCCTGCGGGGAACCCCCAGTTCACGATCTCCCTCTTGCCGCTCGCGCTCGGCGCAGCCGTCCTCGGCTTCCTGCCCTTCAACTGGCACCCCGCCCGGATCATCATGGGTGACAGCGGCGCGATGTTCCTCGGCTTCACCCTGGCGGTGATCTCAATTATCGGCGGGGCCAAGATCGCCACCGCGCTCCTGACGCTGTGGGTGCCGATCCTGGACGTCGCCTGGTTGATCCTCTACCGCCTGGTGAACGGCAGGTCGCCCGCGCGGGCCGACCGCGGTCACCTGCACCACCGGCTGCTGGATCTCGGCTGGTCGCAGCAGCAGATCGTGTTCTTCATCGCCGCGATCTCGGCGATCCTGGGTGCGACCTCGTTGCTGCTGCCGTGGCCGCAGCTCAAGCTGGCTGCCCTCGTATTGGCCGGAGTGATCGGGGTGGTGCTGCTCAGCGTGCTGGCGCGCCGGACCGGGCAGGAATTGAAGCGCGCGGCGGACTAGCGTTCGGAGGAACGGAGGTCAGCGGCGTGCCGATCTACGAGTATCGCTGCCACGACTGTCGCCGGCGTGTCAGCATCTTCTTCCGCTCGGTGGCCGCGGCATCCGCGCCGCAGTGCCCGCGCTGCGGCGGCACCAACCTGGAGCGCCTCTTCTCGCGGGTGGTTGTGCGGAGAGGCTCAGCGCGATCGGGGCACGAGGTCGCCGATGACGCCTGGGACGCGGGTGACGACGCCGGTGACGTCGGAGAATCACCCTTCGACCTGGGGGATGTGCCGGGATTGGATGACGACGCTGACCCGCGCGAGATCGCGCGGTGGACGCGGGAGATGAGCGCCAGCCTGGGGGAGCCGCTGGATCCCGAGCTGGACCAGGCGCTGGCGGATATCGAGCGCGGCGCGGACCCGGAGGAGGTGCTGGACCGCGTCGCTGACGCTGACCTGGACGATCCGCTGGATCCGGAGGGAGACTAGACCCTCGTTATTGGAGCAGCAGATCGAAGCGCAATTGGTCCTCGTCGCGCCGGCCCAACAGCGAGACCAGATGGACCACCGCGGAGAAGACGCGGTGCCCCAGCAGTGCGCCGAGCGTCGTGCCGCCGATGACGCCACAGATCACGCCGAGCGCGAACGGATAGATGAACGGGGTTCGCGGGCCCTGCGACATGATCAACCCCTCCGGGGCCAACTACACCGGATGC
>NZ_JADGHZ010000147.1 GCF_019683595.1 Sphaerobacter sp.
CCCCCGCGGGGCGCCCCCCGCCCCCCGCCACCGGCGGCGCCCCGCGCCGGCGCCCCCCCCGCCCCCCGGCTCCGCTCAGGATGACAGCCGTGCCGGAACGGGTGGCGGGAAGACGAGAATAATTCGTCAAACTCCATAAGCGGGCTGGGGGGACAGGACTCACACCTTGGCGCTAGACGCGCGCCGCTCGGCATGTGCCCGGCGGCTTTGGCCCCGGGCACGCGGCAGATGGTGGTCACCCTATCGCCGCGGCGCGAACGGTGTTCCCCAGCCGGCTTCAGCCGGCTTTCATTGTCAGCCCGGGGGTTTACCCCCGGGCACGCGCCGAGCGGCGGGATCCTCCGACCACCCGGTCGCATCACCATCGTTAGCCGTCTTGAGCCGGCTTCCGTTTTGAGCCCGTCGGTTACCACCGGGCACGCGCCACGAGCGGAGACCCCTCGCCAGCGCGCAGGATGGGCGAGACGTGGCTCCCCTACAACGTCCCAAAGATGCGGTCGCCGGCGTCGCCGAGGCCGGGGATGATGAAGCCGCGATCGTTGAGATGGTCGTCGAGCGCCGCGAGGTAGATGCGCACGTCGGGGTCGGCGTCGAGCATGGTCTGGACCCCGAGCGGGGCGCCGATGATGCCCAGCGCCGAAACCCGGCCGTGATAGCCCTGGCGGACGATCTGGAGGGCGGCGCGGAGCGACCCGCCGGTGGCCAGCATCGGGTCGAGCAGCAGCAGGTGGTCGATCTCGGCGTAGGATTCGGGCAGGTTGGTGTAGTACACGGTCGGTTGGAGCGTGGTTTCGTCGCGACGGACGCCGATCTGGTACAGCGGCGCGGACGGGAGCAGGGTCCGAACCGGTTCCAGCATGCCCAACCCGGCTCGGAGGATGGCGAGCGCCGCGATGCGCTCCGCGAGGCGCTGACCGGGGACGGGCTCACCGCTGTGCCCCGGTACGGGCATCGGGGCCGTGGCCGTGTCCGCGAGGGCGGCCCAAAGGAGGAACCGTGTCACCTCCTCGATCGCGCGCGTGAATTCGGGCGCGGGCGTGCGCACGTCGCGCAGCAGCGTGACCTGGGTGGCCAGCAGCGGGTGCTCGACGACCGTCAGGCGGGGGTGCTGGGCAACCGCCGCGCGATCCGGCTGGCTGCGCCCCCGCATTGGTGCCGGTGCATGCGTTCCGTCCATGGTCCTCCTCTCAACCGGCGGTGACGCCGGTCCGACGTTGAATATCATCCAACCACCGTGCAAGCAATGGGTCACCTGCCCGATCCGGGTCAGGTACGAGCTTCACCCGTCCCGGCTGCGGCGTCCCCAGGCCGACTGCAACCGCGGCCTGGATGTACACCTCCTCCCAGGAGCCGGCTCCGCGCTGGATGGGCCGGTGATCGAGCGCGGCCAGCACCGCCATTGCGCAGACATCCAGCGCGATCCGGTCACCGCTCGCCAGCACGAGGCCGCCAGGCGCCGCCTCTCCCCACACCGAACTCGCGTCCAGCACGAGGAGATCGGGCTGGAAGGCGAGGTTGATCTCCGCCACGGCCCGGCTCCGGTCCCGCGCGGCGCGGGCTGCCACCTGGGTTCGCGGGTGGACGACCCCTGGCCAGAGCGCCAGACCGGGCGCGACCCATTCCCGTCGGTGGGGCGGCAGTACCGGCAGGCCGATGATCACGTCCGCCTCGTACACCGATCGGGGGATCGTGACCCTCTTCATGATCCGCGCGCGGTCGCCCAGCGGCACCGTCACCCACCGGTCGTAGCGGAAGTCGACGAAGTGTGCCCCGTTGTTCTCAATCACGTCGAGCAGGCCGCTGCGGAAGGTCCGAACCGTCGTATCGTGCCAGGGTGGACCGGCCATCTCGCCTACGAGTACCTCACGCGCGCCGTGGTCCTGCACGAGCTGGATGACGGCCTCCAGCGCGCCGGGGCTGGTTGACGCGGGCGCGGGGATGCCGGACGCCGCGCTCGGCTTGATGAGCACCCGTTGGCCGGCGATGGTCAGCCGCTCCAGCCCACCCAACACCGCGATGGCGCGCCGCACGCCCTCCGCCGGGTCGCGGGCTGTGGTGACGGCGACCAGGCTGCGGCCGCTCTCGTCGACATAGGCATTCGCCTTGGGGGCCGGCAGCGGCACCGACGGTCCGGCGTCGGACAGCAGCATCTCGGCCGCCGGGATGATCCGGCGCGCAGCCAGGATCGTGGCCCCGGTGGCTCCGAGCGCCATGGTCAGGCCGGCGGCGCGACGGCTACGGAGGATGCGCATCGTCCCTGTACTCCCAGGATCCGGACGGCTCGCGGCCGCCAGTATACTCGCGCCCGGGGGCCTGCAAATGGGTCCGGGCCAGTCCCGGCTTGACACCGCGCGAGACGTGCCGGGAGAATCGGGCCTGCTTTCGCGCCGGGAATCAGCAGTGCTGGGAAGGATCGTGCTGCATGGGGACGACGAAATACCCCGAGCATGCGGTGGCCGATGCGCGGGCGCAAGCCGTGCTGGACCGGCTGCGGGCGGCGGATCAGGCGCAGCGGGACGCCGGGCTGCCGCAGTCGCAGCGCACCCGCAACATCACGGCCCCGACCGGATCGTTCCTCTACGCCACCGCGCGGGCGACCGGCGCCAGACGCATCTTTGAGATGGGCTCCTCGAACGGCTACTCGACCATCTGGCTCGCGCTGGCGGCACGGGAGCAGGGCGGTTGGGTGGTCGGCAGCGAGATCCTGCCGCAGCGCGTCGAGGCGGCGAACCGCAATCTCGCCGAGGCCGGGCTGGCGGAGGTGGCCGAGGTCCGTGCCGGGGACGCGGCGGCGCTGGCCGCCGATGTCGATGGGCCGCTCGACCTTGTGTTCATCGACGCCGAGAAGGACGACTACGGGCGCCTCTTCCTGGCGATTATCGAGCACGTGCGGCCCGGCGGGCTGGTGCTGACTGACAACGTCGTCTCCCACGACTGCACCGCATTTCAGGAGCTGGTCCGCAGCCGCGACGATGTGGTCACCGTGACGCTCCCCTTCGAGCGCGGCATCGAGTTCACCGTCAAGCGGTAGGCCGTCTCTCGCGGGACCGTTCTGCCGCCGGTTCTCCCGGTGGGTTGCCTTCGGCCGGGAGCGGAGCGGCGCGCGCCAGGGGGCGGTCTGCCGTTTCGGCATGCGTGCTCGGCGGATGCGTGGCCGGGGCGTGCTGGAGGCCGGTGGTGACCCAGGTCGTGGCGAGGATCACGACGGCAATGGCCAGGGCGGGTGGCAGCACGAGCCAGGGCCAGACCGGCCGCGCGAAGAGCAGCGGGTCGCTGAAGGCCCAGCTCAGCATCGACCCCCAACTGACCGTGCCGCTCTGCGCCAGCCCCAGGAACGCGAGTGTCGCCTCGGCGAAGATGGCGAATCGTACCGTGAGGATTACCTTCGTCGGCAGGATGTCGAGGGTCGCCGGGAGGAGATGCAGCCGGGCGAGGTGAAGGTTGCTGCCCCCGAGGGCGCGGGCTGCCTCGACGTACGGTTCGGCCCGGACGCGGATGACGACGCTCCGGACCACGCGGGCGAATGCCGGCCAGGAGAGCAGGCCGAGGGTCAGGATCAGGTTGGTCTGGCTTGGTCCGATCAGGGTGACGATCAGCAGGTAGAGGGGGATGCTCGGAAGCGCAAGCAGCAGGTCGGCGAGCCCGATAAGGGGCGCCTCCAGTCGCCGCGAGAGCCCGGCGGCCAGTCCGACCAGCCAACTGAGCGCGGCCGAGATCGCGGCCACGCCGAGGGCCACGATGAGCGAGGTGCGCGCCCCCGCGATGAGCTGGCTCAGCACGTCCTGGCCGATGTCGTTGGTGCCGAGAGGGTGGCCCGACCCCGGAGGCTGGAGCGGCGGGCCGACCGACAATGCCGGGTCGTAGGGGGCGAGCCACGGTCCAAAGAGCGCCATGACGCAGGCAACGGCCAGCAATCCGCCTCCGAGCCAGAAGAGCCGCGGACGGGTGCCGAGCCGCCGCCCCACGGCGGTGTGCTGCGCCGGGTGGCTCCAATCCCGAGGAGCTGGATCGGCATGCAGCGATGATGCCCACTGGCGGCGACCGGTTCGTTCAGCCATGGCCTGCCCCTCGGCGGGGGTCGAGCCGGAGGTAGGCCAGCTCGGCGAGGAGGTTCGCCAGGAGCACCCCGAGGCTGGCGAGCAGGAACTCGGCTTGCAGTACTGGGTAGTCCCGAGCGCGGACTGCCTGGAACGCCAGCAGGCCAAGGCCGGGGATGCCGAAGACCCGCTCGACGACGAGTGCCCCGCCCAGGACGGCGCCGAGGCGCAGGCTGAAGAAAGTCAGCAGCGGCAGTGCCAGGTTCGGCAGGGCGTGCCGCAGCACGACCTGCCGCACGGGCAGTCCCTTGGCGCGGGCGACGGTCAGCCACGACTCCCCGCGCAGCCCGGCCGTCGTATCACGGGCCAGCAGCAGGAACCCGGCGATTCCGGCGAGCGCGAGCGCCGTGGCGGGAAGGGCCAGGTGCCATGCCGCGTCGGACAGCCGGTGCACGGTGGCTCCGGGTCCGTCGCCGTACGCCGCGAAGACGGTCCGCCCACCCATGAGCGGGAACCAGCCGAGCCCGACGCTGAAGACTGCCAGGAGCCCGATGCCGATCAGGAACTCCGGGATCGCGCTCAGTGCTCCACTGAGTGATACGAGCGCGCGGTCAAGCGGCCGCCCAGCACGCCAGCCGGCCAGCAGGCCGAGCGCCGTGCCCAGCAGCGTTGAGAGCGCGAGCGCTGTGAGCATCAGCGCCAGGGTCCAGGGCAGACGCTCGAGGATGAGCCGCGCGACGGGCGCGGGCTGCGCGATGGACCAGCCGAGGTCCCCACGGGCGAGGTCGCCGAGGTAGTCGGTCAACTGCCGCCCGAGCGGCTCGTTGAGGCCGTAGTAGTCCGCGATCCGCGCCCGTGCCTCGGCCGGGAGGGGTGTCGCGGCGGTCATCCCCTCGGCGCCGCCCGGGTCGAGCGGGTCGCCGGGCAAGAGCCGGGGGATGAGGAAGTTGAGCAGCACCACCGCGGCGGCCAGGAGCAGGTAGCGGGCCAGCAGGCGAGCCGGATCGCGACGCACGGCGGCCCCCTCAACCCTCGATCAGCGTGAGCTTGTTGTTCGGGAAGGGGATGCCGTTCATCAGCCCACCCCAGGTCTCCATCGGCGTGAAGACGCGCGGGTCGTAGACCCAGTAGAAGCGCCGGTGATAGAGCACGATGGTCGGCAGCTCCTCGGCCAGGATCTCCTGCATGCGGAAGACGATCTGACGTCGCCGCTCGGGGTCGAGCGTGGCCGCCGCCTCCTCACCGAGGCGCGCGTACTCGTCGTGGCGGAAGATCGAGCCCTGGGCGAAGGTGTTGGCCTCCTCGCCCGCGTACCAGCGGCGCAGGTAATCGGGATCACCGCCGACGCCGATATGGCTGGTAAGCGCAAGCTGGAACGCGCCCTCCGACAGCAGGTGGGTGCGCGTCGGGGCGTCGACCCGCTTGACGTCAAGGGTGATGCCCACGGCAGCGAGCATCGGGGTCATGAGGTCGGGCTCGCGCGCGCCGGTGTCGGCGATCAACTCGATGGTGTACTGCTGGCCGCCGAGCAGCGCGCGGGCGCGCTCCGGGTCGTAGGGGTACTGCGGCAGCGACGGGTTGAACCACGGGGTCTCCGGCGGCACGACCCCGGCACTGCCGACGATAGCCGGCCCGCGGGTGACCGTCTCAGCGATGCGGGCACGGTCGAGCGCGTAGGCGATGGCCTGGCGCACCTCCCGCCGGTTCAGCGGCGCTCGCTCCGTGTTGCAGACGAGACGGACCAGCGAGAGGGGCGCCGTCGCGAAGACACGGAGGGGCGAGTCGTCAGCAATGAGCGTTTCGACCGAGGCGTCGGCGCTGAGTGAGAGGTCGGCGTTCCCTTGCTGCACGACCTGTATCCGGGCCTCGGCCGGAACGGTGAACTGCTGCCACTCGCGGATGCGTGGGCGGCCGCGCCAGTACCCCTCGTTGGCCTCCAGGCGATAGGCACCGGCCGCCGAGTCGTAGGCGGCCAGGGTGAAGGGACCGCTTCCGATGGCGCGGTCCGCCCCCTCGTAGGTGGTCGGGTCCGCCACCGGCTCCCAGACATGGCGCGGCACGATGGGGACAATCCCGGCGATCTCCTCCAGGAAGGCCGCGTAGGGCTGCGTGAGGGTGATGTGGACGGAGCCGTCGTCCGGTCCGTCCTCCGCGGAGGCGACCATCGGGGTCGCCATCCAGCGATACGGGTGATCGCGGTAGTACTGGAAGGAGAAGACGGCGTCGGAGGCCGTTAGTGGCTGTCCGTCGTGCCAGGTGGCGCCGGTCACGAGCCAGAAGGTGTACGCCATCCCGTCGGGGGCGGCCTCCCAGCGTTCGGCGAGCCACGGGATGATGGCCTCTTCGTTCTTCCAGGTGAGCGTGTCGTAGATGAGCGTCAGAAGGACGGCACCCCCCGGCCCGGTCGTGGACACCTGGAAGGGGGTCGGATAGCCGACGTCGGTCCACCAGGCGAAGCGCACGGCATCCGTGGCCTGTGCCGGGGATCCGGCGGGTGCGGTGGGCGTGGTAACCGAGATCGGCGCGCCGGTTGTCGAGGTGGCTGCCGGCGGTGCGCCACCTTCCTGGGCCTGGCTCCCGCCGCACCGGGCGAGCATGGCCGAGGCCGCGGCACCACCCGTGAGGAGGGCGCCCCGGTGCAGGAGCCTGCGCCGTGTCACCCGGACCACCACTTACCTCCCGTCCCCGTCCCGACGGCGGCGTCGTAGCGCCGCCGTCGCCTCCTCTGCCGGCGCCGGTTGCTCCCGTCGCTCCAGCCAACCCAGGATCGCCCGCAGCAGGGGGCGCGTCGTCTCCGTCCCGAATCCGGCGTGGCAGTCCGGGTCCATCGTCCCCGCGAGCACCGCGCCGGGGAACGTGCGCTCGTCCAGGAAGAGCAGGACGGCGCCGTCGCTGTCCTCCACCAGCACCTGGGCGTTCGGATGCCGTGCGTAGCTGCCGTGCGAGTGCCACCGGACATCGTCGACCGTGAGACCGGCCACCAGCGGGTGGTCTGCCAGTATCAGCGTATCGAGGTTGGGCCGCTCCAGCCGCCAGGTGCCGACCGGCAGCCACGGCTGGTTCACCTCGTCGAAGCAGACCAGGGTTCCGCCGGTCTGGAGGTAGGCGGCGATCTTCTCGCGGTGGCGCGTCAGCAGCGTCTGGTTGCTCTCGCGCGGAACCCAGAGCGCGGCGTAGTCGTCCAAGTTCGCCGCCTCCAGCTCCCAAACAGGGAGGACGGCGAAGGCCGGGGCGAACTCCGGATCGTCGTAGAAAGCGCGCTGAAAGTGAACGCCGGAGTAGAGCCCGGCGATCTTGTGCGGGCGGTTCCCCCGGCGGCTGCGGCTGGCAGCGGCTTCGGCGCGGGCCCAGTCGAGCAGGTTGTCCAGGAACCGGCGGGCGACCGCGCTCCCGTGGAAGGTGTGGGTGTCCGGGTCGAGGTTGCTGGCGGCGACGATCACCCCGTTGGTGCTGACGCGATCGACGTAGAGCCAGGCGTCGCCCCGAGCGTTCCGCACCAGCACTTCCGCACCGGGTGGCGCGACCAGGTGACCGTGGCAGCACCAGCGCTCCCGCGCGGGGTGCCAATGCAGCTCGGTGGCACTGAACCCCGCGACGATGGGATGTTCCGGAGCAGTCATCACCGGCTCCCATGTGTCCTCGACGCACTCCTCCTCCCACCGGCAGCCCGGGAACCAGTCCGCCCACAGCTCGCCGAAGGCCAGCAGCACGCCACCCTGGTCCAGGAAGCGCGCGAACTGGTAGCGGCGCGCGCGAAGTGCCTCGCCGTCGGTGGAGCGCGGCACGACCACGAGGTCGTACCGGTTGAGGTCCACGCCGGCGAGATCCCCGACGTCGAGCACCTCGAAGCCGGCGAAGGGCTGGCCGGGCTGGATCAAACCGTAGTGGTAGGCGACGCCGCCGGAGATGATCGCCTGCCGGACCATGACACACTCCTCTGTGGCGGTTCGACTATTCAGTTGGCCCGTACCCGATACTCGTGCGCCCGCCGCACAATGGTTGCCACGGGCAAGGGCTGCCAGGAGCGGGCACTCTGGTAGGGGCGTCCGGAGTGTGACGAGCATGGCGAGGCTCAGGTGGTGGGTGCGTGCCGAGGCGGGTGGTGCGAAGATACCCGTACCGCGTCTAACGGACGGGACGGGTGGCACGAGGATCCCCGCGCCGTGGTCGGTGCCCGGGGCTGAAGCCGCCGGGCTCACAACGAAAGCCGGCTGAAGCCGGCTGGAGTCTAGGGCTCACATCTCGGCGTTGGCTTCCCGCCACCCGGTCGGTGCCCGGCGGCGGGGCCCCCCGGGCCGGGCGGGGCGGGGGGGTGCAAGTGTGTTATA
>NZ_JADGHZ010000027.1 GCF_019683595.1 Sphaerobacter sp.
GGTCACGGCCCCGAGCGGCTTAACATTGAGGACTGACGACTTGCCGGGATACACCGGAGCCGTCTGCATGTCGGCATTACAGCCCCTTCAGTGGGCTTCCCCTCTTCAGCCCGGCGGCTTATGGACATTGACGAATGATATGGGTGTCCGCCGGTCGGCGCGTGCCCAGGATGAGTGGAGTAGGGATCCCCACGCAGTGGCGCGTGCCCGGGGCTGAAGCCGCCGGGCTGACAACGAAAGCCGGCTGAAGCCGGCTGAGGACGGTGACCCGACCGGGTGGTACGAGGATCCGCACGCGTGGTGCGTGCACGGGGCTCAAGCCGCCGGGCTGAATATGGGTAAGCCCACTGAAGGGGCCGCGATGGCTACCGACAGGCATGTCCGATCCGGCAGTCTGCCGGGGCCAGCGTCCCTAGCCCCTTCAGTGGGCTTCGCTTCCTAGCCCGGCGGCTTGAGCCCCGGGCACGGGCCAAAAGGTGAGACCCCCTGCCGGAGTGTGAGTCCTGGCCCCAGCCGGCTTCAGCCGGCTTTTCTTGTCAGCCCGGGGCTTGAGCCCCGGGCACGTGCCACGGCGCGTGATCCTTCACGCCCCCGACCCCCGGGCACGCGCCGACCGGCGGGATCCGACGCTGGGCTGTACTCACTGATACCCCACCCCGCTGGAGCGAGCTTTCCTCATCGGCCCCGTGGGGTTCTGAACGTTGACGAATTCATCGCGGCTCACCGCCGCCCACTCCCGCGCTGCTGTCGTCCTGGGTAGAGCTGGGGGGCGCGGCCAGCCGCCCCCGGCGGCTCCGTCCGAGTCGAAGGATCTCTCTTAGGTGCCACCTCGCGGGGGTGCGATCCTTGGCTTGCCCCCTCTCCGCGACGCCTACGGCTTGGCCCGCGGGTCGAGGGCGTCGCGCAGCCCATCACCGATGAAGTTGATGCAGAGCACGGTGATCAGAATCATCAGTCCCGGGAAGACCGAGATCCAGGGGGCGTTCCACATCTGGCTCTGCGCGTTGTAGAGCATGTTGCCCCACGAGGGCGTCGGCGGCTGGACCCCGAGACCGAGGTACGAGACTGCCGTCTCCGTCAGCATCGCCGTGCCGACACCCAGGGTGGCGCCGACAACGATCGGCGCGACGGTGTTCGGCAGAATGTGGCGAAAGATCAGGCTCGCGTTCGACGCGCCGATGCAGCGCGCCGCCTCGATGAACTCCTTCTCCCGCAGCGAGAGGAAGTTCGCGCGGATGATCCGCGCCAGGGGCATCCAGGAGAGCAGCCCGAGGACGATGATGATCGTCCGCACGCTGGGTCCCAGGAAGACGGCCAGCGCGATGAGCAGGAAAACGGACGGGATCGAGAGCATGAGGTCGGTGAAGCGCATCAGGAGCGTGTCGGTCCAGCCGCGGTAGAACCCGGCAAGTGCGCCGATCATGGTGCCGATGCCGACCGAGATCGCCACGGCCACCAGGCCGATCGTTAGTGAGATGCGTCCCGCATAGATGATACGGGCGAAGATGTCGCGCCCAACCTCGTCGGTGCCCATGATGTGAGCACGCGACGGGGGTTGATTCATGATCCGCGGGTTCGGCCGGTACGCACGGTCGCGATCGATGAAGATGGGGCCGAGCATCGTCAGGACCAGCAAGACACCGATGATTCCCAATGCAGCCATCGCGAGACGGTGACGCTTGAAGCGCTGCCAGACGAGTTGCCGCCAGGTCCGGTGCTGCGTGGTCGCGAACACATCCTCCGCGCGGCGCAGCACCGCTCGATCGGCCATGGTTCGCTCGCCGGATGGCGTGGACACCGGTACCGCCCCTTCATGCAAAGCGAATGCGCGGGTCGAGCACGGCGTACAAGATGTCCGCCAAGAGGTTGCAGAGAACCACCAGGGACGAAACGATCACGAGAATCCCCATCAAAA
The DNA here is from genome assembly GCF_019683595.1 of Sphaerobacter sp. Taxonomy (GTDB): domain Bacteria; phylum Chloroflexota; class Chloroflexia; order Thermomicrobiales; family Thermomicrobiaceae; genus Sphaerobacter. The sequence goes on from NZ_JADGHZ010000027.1 coordinate 1,916, forward strand.
CCGGATAGTCGACCTTGACCGCGTGCTCCCAGAAGAGACGCCCCATCCCAGGCCAGGCGAAGACCTGCTCCGTGATCAGCGCGCCGGCGAAGAGCCAGGGGATGTCCATCATCGCCAAGGTCACGACCGGGATCATGGCGTTCTTGATGGCGTGGCGGTAGATGACCTTCCGCTCGGAAAGGCCCTTCGCACGTGCGGTGCGCACGTAGTCCTGGGAGATCACTTCCAGGAGGCTGGCTCGCAGGTGGCGGATATAGGTCGCGGCGGAAACAAGCCCGAGAACGCTGGCCGGGAGGATCAGGTGCTGGGCGACCTGCCCAAAGGTCTTCCCAACACTGACATCGTACATTCCACCGGCCGGGAGGTTCGGCAACCCCCACTGCTTGAACTTCACCGAGAAGAGCATGATGGCCAGGAGACCGAGCCAGAAGGTCGGCAACGCGAAGGCCACGAAGGCCAGCCCCGTGATCAGGTGGTCGCCCCACGAGTACTGCTTGACGGCCGAGTAGATGCCGAACGGGATCGCCACCAGCAGCGTGATGCAGAAGGCCGCGCCCATGAGGATGAGCGAGTTCGGCAGCCGCTCCCCGATCATCTTTGAGACGGGCTCGAAGGTCGAGAACGAGTAGCCGAAGTCGCCCTGAATGACTCGGCTGACCCACACGAAGTACTGCATGTACAGGGGCTTATCAAAGCCGTACTTGGCCGCGATCGCGGCCTTGGCCTCCGGCGACATCCGCGGGTTGTTGTTGTAGACCGCCATCGGGTCGCCCGACACGTGGATGAGGGCGAAGGCAACAATGGTGATCCCGATCAGGAGCGGGATCGATTGCAGGAGACGTCGGACGATGTAGCGGACCACAACTCACTCCCACCGACAGGGCATGCCCAAGTCCTTGGGATCCCGGCGCGTTAGCTCGACAGGAACCAATCACCGGTGTTCCAGAACGAGCCGCCGAATGGTGTAGGCTGGATCCCCTGGAGGCGACTCGACGCGGCGATGATGTCCAGGCGGTAGTAGAGCCAGATGGCATTCACATCGTCGTGGAGGACCTGCTGCACCTGCCGGATGATCTCCGCACGCTTCTCGGGATCGATGGTCCGGGCCTGTTCGGCGAGGAGCCGATCCACTTCCGGGTTCGAGTACCCCCAGGAGCTGTAGCCGCTCGGGTTGGTCTGGCAATCCACTACCTGATCGGTGGACCAGAACAGGCTGATGTCCGGGTCAATGCCGGGGATCGTCTCCGCCCAACCCGCCAGATCCCACTTGCCTTGGGCCGCAATGCCGTTCGAGTCGCAACCGGCCCAGAGCTCGGCCGGGCGGTAGTTCTGGATCGTCATTTCGATGCCGACATCCTTGAGATACTGCTGGACGACCACCTGCATCTGCTCGCGGAGCGCATTGCCCGCGGTCGTGATGTGGAGCAGCGACAGGCGCCGTCCGTCCTTCTCGCGGATGCCATCACTGCCGGGCACCCACCCTGCTTCATCGAGCAGCGCTTTGGCCTGCTCGGGGTCGTAGGGAAGTGGGGTCAACGAGTCGTTGAAGTAGGGCGTCGTGCCCAACTCATTGACGGCGACCTCCGTGCGGCCGTACAGCAGCGTATCAACAATCTCCTGGCGATCGATCGCCATGACGATCGCCTTCCGTACGCGCACGTCGCTGAGGACCGGGTGTGGCTCGTGCAGGTTTTCCGGGTTCCGGAAGTTGAAGAAATACCGCTCGACGGTGGTCCCCGGGGTGGTGTACAGCGTGAGCCCTTCGATGTCCTGCAGCTCTGGGATCTGCGCTTCCGTTAGATCGTACGCGAGATCGATATCGCCGTTCTTGACCTGCGCCACCACCGTGTTTCGGTCGGGCATGATCTTGAAGACGATTCTGTCGAGCTTCGCCGGCCCGCGATGGTAGTGCTCATTGCGCTCGACCGTGATGTGGCTGCCCGCCTGCCATTCGACGAACTTGAACGGCCCGGTCCCGATCGGCGCGCGGCCGAACTCGGTGCGGATATCTCGCCCGTCGCCGAGGATATGCTTCGGGAATAGACCGCCGAACCAACTCGCCATCGTGACATTGACGAACGGTGCATAGGGCTCCGCGAGGGTGATCACCGCTGTCAACTCGTCTGGCGTCTCGATCGAGGCGATCTTGTCCCACCCAAGGAGTTGCGTGGCCGCCGTATTGGGGTCAACGACCTTCTCATGGGTGAAGACATAGTCCTCGATGGTGAGGGGCTCGCCGTCGGACCAGCGGAGGTTGGGCTTCAGCTTGATCGTGATGACGGTCCCATCAGCGGAGATCCCGCCGTTCTCAACCGTCGGCACCTCCTCGAGCAACCCGGGCTCGAGCGTGTTGTTTGGCCCAACGCGGAGGAGCGGCTCGTGGAGCGTGAGCAGAACAGCGCGCTCGGCGAACGACGCCCCACCCGTAGCCCATGTCAGGCTCTCCGGCTCCTGCCACAGACCGACCGAGATGGTCCCGCCCTGGCCCGCGCTCGGCTCAGGTGCCGCATCGCTGGTGGCGGTGGGAGCGGTCGCGGTCGATTGCCCAAGCTCCTCAATAGGCTCGGTTCCACCGCAGGCAGCGAGAAAGGCAGCGTACGGTAGGCTGATCCCCAGCGCGCCAGCCAGCTTCAGGACATCCCGGCGGCTGCGCTTACCAGCCAGATGCGCCCAGGGGCGACGTCCGGTCTTCCCCACAGCCACGCTCCCTTCCTCCACCGTCCCGGCGTCATCGCCGCCCTCTACGTCCGACGCAGGCACATTCAATGCATTGGACGGTCTGTTAGGCTGACTGCAAGGTCTCTCCAATCAGCAGCATGCCCGCGCTAACGATGGGTTGTAGGTCGCGTTACCCTGTCATGACCATCCTGACAAAGGAACGGGCGAGGATGACCATGCACATCAGGTCAGCGCGCGGGATCAGACATTTGTCTTAAGACAGTCTCAGAATAGGCACGATATTTGGCCTTGTCAAGAAATCACGCACAGTCCTCAGCGCAGTCCCGAGTGTTCCGCAGACGGGGACGCATTGACGGGAATCTCGCCCGGCTTGTCCATAACGATCAGATCTGGGTCCACCCGATGGGCGCGGGAACCACGCGACGGCGAGCAGGGAGTCAGCACTCCTCCCCGTGACGCCGCAGCCCGGAGTGCCACCACCCGAGTGGCTCAAGTGACGACTTGGTGATGCTGCGCCCCGGCTCAGCGGGTGCGGGGGCGGCGCTTGCCGAAGACGGTGACGAACATGTAGCTCTTCCCGGCGGCGTGGGGAGAGAAGAACTCCACGACCTCGTCGTCGAACGAGGTCGAACCGACCGCGCCGAGGCCGAGGGTGTGCGTGCCGAGGTGCAGCTTGCCGGCATACAGGGAGCACTCGAGCTGCGCCAGCCGGTAGCCCCGGTTGCCGTAGCGCTCGAGCACCGGGTCGAGGTCGGTCAGGTAATAGCTGTTGACGTGGGCCGCGCCCGCGTACCCCTGGTTCACGGCCAACCGGGTGGCGGCGGCGCGGAAGTCGCCCTCGCGGAGGAGCTCGACGGCGTTGCGGTCGCGGTGGTGGAGATAGACCCCGGGAGCCAGGCCCTCCACGCCGTTGATGATCAGATAGCTATCGTGGAGGGACGGCGCGCCCGGCGCCAGGCAGTCAGCCGCGAAGCCGCGCGACGAGCGGTCGAGCAGAGTCGAGAAGGCCGTGAAGGAGATCTCGACCTCCGTGTCGTAGTGGCGGGTCGAGCGGCGGCGGAAGATGATCTCCTCGATCGGCGCGTCCGGGAGATCCTCCGGCGCCAGCGGCTCCAGCGGGATGAGCCGGCCCTGCGGCTCCGGTGGCGTGCGCCGCAGCGGGTCGGCTCGCCAGGCGGTCGCCTCCTCTCCGGATGCCAGCGTCGACGCAGCGTGCATCGCCGGAATGGCGGGGAACACGACCTCGCGCGGGGAGATCGGACGCGTCGGGTAGTCGATCGGCGTCACCTCGGGCGCGGCGGGCGCGGGAGCGGTATCCCTCCCGATGGCGCAGAGGGCGACGGTCGCCTCGCGCTCGCCATCGACGCCGAGCAGAGCATTGACCGGTGCGTCGGCGTACCCGAGCACGAGCCGTGTCGGCAGGTTCACCGCGGCGGCGGTGGCCAGGACATGCGAGAGCGACGTCCCGGCATCCCAGTAGGTGTGGCGGTAGGCCCGGGCCTTGTAGCGCCAGGCGTTGCGCCAGAAGGTGCTGGTCATGGCGAGCACGACCGGCGCCTGGGCGATCGCCGGCTCGCCACCGGTCGCCTCGACCAGGGTCTGGCGGAAGTCGCCCGCGCGCAGGCAGCGCAGGCTGTGATCGTGCGCGGCGTAGTGGTACACCCCCGCCGGCAAGTCGGGCAGGTCGCCGCAGACGAAGTAGATCTCCAGGTGGTAACGAGCACCGGTGCCGCCCGCAGTGCGGTACTGGATGACCCGGCCGCTCCGCGACCGCGTCTGGCGGTTGAGCAGCCCGTTGGAGAGGAGCGCGATGCGGGCAAGCGTGGCGCGGTCGGGCACCGCCGGCCCCTGCGGCTCGGCGCCGGTGCGGGCGATGGCCTCCAGGGCCGGGATGGCCGAGGGCGTGACATCCCGCGGGATTTCGATTGGGTCGAGCGTCTCGTAGATCTTGAAGGGGAAGGGCTCGAGCGACCAGTCCTCCTCCCAGATCGGCGGCTCCAGCGCGGGCGGGGTGCCCATCAGGATCTGCTCCGCCCCCGTGGCGTCGGGCACAGCCAGATACTTGGTGGCGTTGTGGAAGGTGACTGCCGCACGCGTGTCCCAGTTCCCGCTCGTCATGCCGTGTCGCTCCTCTCCACTCCCCCACCGCGCCAGGCCCGGGGATATTGCATCCCGCTCCGCCACTATGGTCCACGATGGAACCATAACACGCGTTTCCGGTCCGCCGGGCAAGGGTGGGGGAGGCAGGGCCTGATGCCATGGTGGCTACGCGCGGGGCGGATACGGTGAGGTAGTGGACGGTCGCAAGTCGCCATCCGCGCGTGGTAGCGGGTGGTGCGAGGATCCACGGGTGGCCGGAGGGTTCCGCGCCGGGGCGCGTGCCCGGCGCTCACCCCTGGGCACCTGCCGGACTGGAGACACCGTGTGATCGGGAGTGGAGCCCGTATGCCCCTACCCCGCCGATCGGCGCCCGGTGAGCTGGCTGGCGGCGGCTTCGTCGAGCAGCCAGACGACGGTGCCGGAGGCGGTGCGGATGTACTGTGCCGGGGTCTGCTCCGGTGCGTAGGGGGCTTCGAGCGCGCGCTGCACCGCCGGTGCCTTATCCGCTCCGGCCGCGAGCACCATGATGTTGTCCGCCTCGGTCAGCACCGGCACGGTCAGGGTGATGCGCACGGTGTCGAGTTGCGGCACGACGTTCTCCACCACGGGGACGCCCCGGACCGTCAGTGCCCGCGTCCCGGGGAAGAGGGACGCCGTGTGGCCGTCGGCCCCGATGCCGAGCAGGATCAGCCCGAAGTCGGGCATCTCGCCGACTCCCAGGTCGAAGACGCGCGTGAGTGTCGCGGCGTAGTGCGCGGCGGCATCGGAGGGCTCGCGCTCGGCTTCGATCCGGTGGATCTGGTCGTGGGGGATCGGCACGTGGTCCAACAGCGCCTCGCGCGCCATCCGGTAGTTGCTCTGCTCGTGGTCCGGCGGCACGCATCGCTCGTCGCCCCAGAAGACGTGCACGCGCGACCAGTCGATCGCGTCCGCCTGGGGCGGCTCCGCCAGCAGGCGGTAGAGCGCCCGCGGTGTCGAGCCGCCGGAGAGCGCGACGGTGAACCGCCCGCGCTCGGCGATCTGCTCGCGCGCGATCGCCACAAAGCGGCGCGCTGCTGCCTCGGCCAACGCCTCCGCGTCCGGCACGACAACGACCGTTTGTTCTCTCATGCTTCCTCCCGCTTCCGCAGCGCACCGACGAAGGCCCGCGCGACGTCGAGCGCGTCCTCGTACAGGGTATCGTGTCCGGGTCGCCGCAGATCATGCACCAGCAGCTCCCCGGCGTCCGAGGTCATGCAGCGGGTGGCGTACTCAAGCCGGGGCACGCCGTCGACCAGCGTGCTGACCCGGATCGTGCCGAGGTCTTCGTCGACCCGAGCGGCGCGGAATTCGCTGCTGCGGCGGCCGTCGTCCGCAGTGAGCGTGGCGGCCAGCAGCATCCCGTTGTAGCGGCGCGGCACCGGTGCACGCTCCAGCACGATCGTCAGGTCGCGCCCGTCGGGGCGGCGCGCCGTGAAGATCATGGCGTCCTTCCCCCAGCGCTCGGCGCCGCGTACCTGCCAGCCCAACCGGCTCGCGATCCAGGAAGCGAAGAGCAACGCCTGCGCGGCGTTGTCCGCCGCGCCGCGGGCGTGACCGTAGCGGAGCGTCATCCGGGACACGGCATCGAGCGCCCATTGGTGGTCGGGCGCGTCGAAGAACTGGGCCATCACCTCACGCCAGGTCATCATGCGTGCCCAGTTCAGGTCACTGATGGCGCACCCCTGCTCCAGGTGCCGGCACAGGTCATGGACCCGGGTCAGGTTCACCATGCAGTGGGTGAAATCGAGCGAGTCGATGATGAGTCGATCGACCGCGCGGGCCACCCGGACCATCCCAGGGTCGCGCAGCGGCGGCAACCCCGGCCACCAGAGGAACGTCTTCAGGTCCGGCAACACGAGCGCGGGGATCACGCTGGCGATGATGTGCGACGCGCGGGGCGGGACCGGGACGATGATCTGCTCGAAGCAGGGCGCGATGTGCGCGTCGGGGATGGCGGAGCACTGAGTCGTGACCTGCGCCTCGATCGCGCGGCTCGGGTCAGCAGCGGCCGGGGCGATCACGAAAATGACGACGCGCGACGGGTGGTGCACCGAGAGCTGGCCCATCATGCGCGTGAGCCGGGCGGCGGCCACCCGGTCGGGGGCGACGAGCACCAGGTTGAGAACGCTCGTCCGGGTCGGCACGACGTCCATCTGCGTCAGCGCGACCAGGTCCGGCGCCTTCCACTGGTTCGACAGCTCCCGCTCGATCGCCTCGACATCGACGGCGGGTCCAGAGACCCCGATGACCTCCCGGCTGATATCGACCTCGCCCATGTACCCTCCCCCTATGCGCGCGATGTGCTCACTGCGCCGGTGAAGCGCGATTGGTCTCCCTCGCCGGGTCCACGGAAGCGGAACCGGCAGACGCGGAGCGGCGGGGCGGCCGCTCCGTCCGAGTTGCAGCCTCTCTGGAGGGGCCATCCTGGCACGCGAGCCTTCGTCCGGACGGAACCGGTCAGGACGGTGACGACCTGGAATGAGCCACCACCTGACGGACCGCACCTACCGGTGTCCTAGGGACGGCGCCACTCGCGGCCGTCACGGGCCAGGAACTCGTCGGCCTCGGGTGGCCCCCACGTTCCTGCCTCGTAGTTCGGGAACGACGGCGGCGGCGCCTCGGCCCACCCCTCCAGGATCGCCGTGATCGGCCGCCAGGCTGCCTCGGTTTCGTCCCGGCGCGTGAAGAGCGTCGAGTCCCCGAGCATGCAATCGAGCAGCAACCGCTCGTAGGCATCGGGCGACTCAACCAGGAACGAGGTGCCGTACAGGAACCCCATGTTGACCGAGCGCAGACGGATCTGCGGACCCGGCACCTTGGCGGCGATCTTCAGCGAGATGCCCTCGTCCGGCTGAATTCGGATGGCTAGCACGTTTGGTTCCAGCGATTCGGCAGCCGCGCCGCGGAAGAGCGGATGGGGCACGCGCTTGAACTGGATCGCGATCTCCGTGACCCGGCGCGGCATCCGCTTACCGGTGCGGAGGTAGAAGGGAACCCCGGCCCAGCGCCAGTTATCAATGAAGAGCTTGAGGGCCACGAAGGTTTCGGTCATCGAGTTGGGATCGACGTGCGGCTCCTCGCGGTAGCCCGGCACGAACTGGCCGCCGACCCAGCCGGCGCTGTACTGCCCGCGCACGGTGATCTCGTTCACACGCGCCGGATCCACCTGCCGGATGGCACGGAGGGCCTTGACCTTCTCGTCCCGCACGGCATCGGCCTCGAAGGCGATCGGCGGCTCCATGGCGATGACGCTGAGGAGCTGCAGCATGTGGTTCTGCACCATGTCGCGCAGCGCGCCGGACTGGTCGTAGTAGGCGCCCCGGCCTTCGATCCCGATGCTCTCGGCCACCGTGATCTGCACGTTGTCGATGTAGTTTCGGTTCCAGATCGGCTCGAAGATCCCGTTGGCGAAGCGGAAGGCGAGGATGTTCTGGACCGTCTCCTTGCCCAGGTAGTGGTCGATCCGGTAGATCTGCTCCTCGTCGAAGATACGGAGCAAGCGGTCATTGAGCGCCCGCGCGCTCTGGAGATCCCGCCCGAACGGCTTCTCGACGATGAGCCGCGTCCAGCTCCCCGGCTCGGCCGGCTGGTTCAATCCGGCGCGACCGAGGTTGTCAACGATCGTCTCGTACTGGTCGGGGGGCGTCGCCAGGTAGTAGATGCGGTTGCCCTGCGTGCCGCGCTCGCGGTCGAGGCGGCGCAGTTCCTGGCCGAGGCGCTCGTAGTCGCCCAGATCTTCAAACGTTCCCTGGACGTAGGAGATCCCCTGCTCGAACACCTCCCACATATCGGGATCGACCGGCCGGCGGCGTGAGAACTGGTTGACACCCTCGCGCATCTGGTCGCGGAACGTGCCGTGTTCCAGATCGCGCCGGGCGTAGCCGACCACGCTGAAGCCGGGCGGCAGGAGTCCTTCCAACGCCAGGTTATAGAGCGCCGGCATCAACTTGCGGCGGGTCAGGTCACCCGATGCACCGAAGATCACCATGGCGCAGGGAGCGGGGGTCCGCTCCAGCGGTAGACCCTCCCGCAGCGGGTTCGTCACTGTGGCGCTCTGCATCGATGCCTCTTCCCTGCGAAGTGCGTGTTGCGTGTTGCGTGTTGCGTTCGCCCTCACCCCCTGACCCCCTCTCCCAACTTTGGGAGAGGGGGAATGAGACGATGAATCGCTCCCCTCTCCCAAGGTTGGGAGAGGGGCCGGGGGTGAGGGCCAATCCGTCACTCCCCGCCGCCGCTCTGCTTCACTGCATGGCCGCCGAACTGGCGACGCAGCGCGGCGACGACCTTGGCGGCGAACGAGTCCGGCTGCCGCGAGCGGAAGCGGGTCATGAGCGACAGCGTCAGCACCGGTGCCGGCACGTCCTGGTCGATCGCCTGGAATACGGTCCACCGCCCCTCGCCGGAGTCCTCGACGTAGCCGCGGATCGACTCCAGGTGCGGGTCTTCCTTGAAGGCCCGCTCCGCCAACTCTAAGAGCCAGGACCGTACCACGCTTCCCCGGTTCCAAAGGGCGGCCAGTCCTGCCAGGTCGTACTCGTAGGGTGACGACTCCAGGATCTCGAATCCCTCGGCGTAGGCCTGGAGCATGCCGTACTCGATCCCGTTGTGGATCATCTTGGCAAAGTGCCCCGCGCCGCTCGGACCCAGCAGCCGGTACCCATCCGGGGGCGCCAGGCTCTTGAAGGCCGGCTCGACAATGCGGAAGGCCGCCTCCTCACCCCCGATCATCAGGCAGTAGCCCACTTCGAGGCCCCAGATACCGCCGCTGGTGCCGACATCGAGGTAGTGGATACCCCGCTCTGAGACCGCGGCCGCGCGCCGCACGGAGTCCTTCCAGTTCGAGTTACCCCCGTCGATCAACACATCGCCCGGCGACAGCAGCGGGAGCAGCTTGTTGATCATGTCATCGACCGGGTCGCCCGCCGGGATCATCATCCAGATCACCCGCGGCGGCGCCAGCCGGTCCACCACCGACGCCGGGGTATACGCCCCGACGGCGCCCTCCTGCTCCATCTCCTTGATCGGCTCCGGGCTCCGGTTGTGGACCACCACCCGGTGGCCGTCGCGCATCAGCCGCCGCGCCATGTTCGAGCCCATGCGGCCCAGCCCGATGATCGCGAGATCCATGCACTCACTCCTTCGCCGGTACGGTCCTCCCGCTCCAAAGCGGTCAGGGAGGGCATCACGCCCTCCCGTGCGGTGGCTGGCGTCCTCGCCAACATTCCAAACAGGTCCAACGGCCGGGCACGCTGCTGATCCTGTCCGCCCGGCGGGAACTGGGGGCCGCGCGACGCCCGCGTTCCCGTTCTCCTGCCGTCAACAGCTCGATACGCAGCACCCTGCCCGTCGTGCTCGCTCCATCAACACCGATCAGCGCAGCGCGGCCGGCGCCAGCATCTGGAGAACCCGCTTCAACCCATCGACCGGGTCGCCATGCAACTCCAGCCGCAGCAGCGGCCGACCACGCCGCCGGAGCGCCTCGAAGTCACCCAGCGCCTGCGCCCGGAAGAGCGTCCCGAACGTGTACCCTTCCTCGGGAATCGGCAGGTCGTGCTGCGGCACGGCGACGATCTGGATGAACGCTCCGTTCGCCGGTCCGCCCTTGTAGAGCTGGCCGGTCGAGTGCAGGAAGCGCGGGCCATAGCCGAGCGTGGTGGCCACCCCCAGCCGGTCGCGCAGCAGGTCGCGGATCTCCCGCAGCGGCGTTTCCACCTCCGGCGTCGGGTCGAGGAAGACCATGATCGCCACGTAGTCGCCCACGCGCACCTGCTCGACGAAACGGGTGATCGCCTCGCCGACCGTTGCCGCCGGCGTTCCGACGACCGACACCCCGTCCCCCGATGCCTCGGGAGGCGGCTCGGGCAAGCCGCCGCGCTTGCGGAACTCCTCCAGCAGGCGCTTCGTGTTGTCCTTGCTCTCCTGCACGTTCGGCTCGTCGAAGGGGTTGATCCCCAGCACGGCCCCGGCCACGGCGGTCGCGAACTCCCAGCGCAGGAACTCGGCGCCGAGATCCCACTGGTCCCCCATCCGCAGGCGGATCACCGGCTGGCCGGCCGTCTCCAAAGCCTCCAGCACCGCGTCGGTCTGCGGGTGCGGCTGCGGCACCAGGTCGAGCCCGACGAAGACCCGGTCCGCCCCGTAATCCCCGGCGCTGGCCAGCGGCTCGTGGGCGACGGGGACGATCCCGGTGCCTTCCTTCCCGGTGCTCTCGGCGATCAACTGCTCCAGCCAATCGGCAAGGCGCTCCAGGGCCGGCTCGAAGACGAAGGTCAGCTTGTCGTGGCCCGCCAGCGCCAGCCCACCGAGCGCCGCGCCGAGCCAGAGGCCGGGGTTGTCCGCGCCCGGCTGCTTCAGCCGCTCCGCCATCGGCGCGGCTCGCTCCAGCAGCGCACGCACATCGAGCCCGATCACCGCCGCCGGCACCAACCCGAAGTACGAGAGCGCCGAGTAGCGCCCACCGATCTCGGGCGGGTTGAGGAACGTGTGACGGAAGCCCTGCTCCGCCGCGATCGCAGCCAGCGGCGTGCCGGGGTCGGTGATGGCGATGAAATGCCGGCCCGCCTCCGCCGCGCCGAGTCGATCCACCATCAGCCTGTGGAAATAGCGGTAGAGCGACAGCGTCTCCACGGTCGTGCCCGACTTCGAGCTGACGATGAAGAGCGTGCGCTCGAGATCCAGCCCCTGGGTGATCCGGATGATCGCATCCGGGTCGGTCGTGTCGACCACCATCAGCTCGGGGAAGCCGATCTGGTTTCCGAACGTGTGCTGGAACACCTCCGGCGCGAGGCTGCTGCCGCCCATGCCGAGCAGCAGCGCCCGCTCGAACTGGGCGCCGCGGATGTCCTCCTGTAGCGCGGTAAAGGTCGCGATGTCGCCCAGCATCGCCGCGGGCACATCGAGCCAGCCCAGCCGGTTGGCGATCGTCGCCTGCACCGCCGGGTCATCGCTCCACAGGCTCGGGTCATGCTGCCAGATTCGCTCGACGAAGCGGTCGCGCGTCAGCCGGTCGAGGGCGGAGCGGACCGCCTCATCAAAAGGGCCGAGGTTGGCCGACCTCCCCCCGGTCGGGCCGGTCAGCAGCGCGCGCTTCTCGGCGATCCCCTTGAGCAGGTTGTCGTACGACTTGTTGAAGGCCGCCACGCCCTGCTCCTGGAGCAGCGTCGTGACCTCGTCGTAGTCGATGCCCGCCTCGGCCAGCCGCTCCAGCGTCTGCCGGGCCTCTGCCACCCCCTGCTCGACCGTCTCCGCCACCACGCCGTGGTCGCGGAACGCCTCGACCGAGACCGGGGCCATGGTCTGGACCGTGTACGGGCCGATCAACGGCTCGATGTAGGCCACGTCGCTGTAAGCCGGGTTCTTGGTGCTGGTGCTGGCCCAGAGCGGCCGCTGCACCCGCGCACCCTGCTGCTGGAGCGCCCGGAAGCGCTCGCCGTCGAGGAACGCCTTCCGGAACTCCTGGTAGGCGAGCTTGGCGTTGGCCACCGCCACCTTCCCGAGGAGCGACTGGAACAACTCCCGCCGCGCCGGGTCGCGCTCCTCCTCCAGCTTCTGCTCCAGACGGCGGTCCACTTCGGTGTCCACCCGACTGACGAAGAAGCTGGCGACCGAGTTGACATGGGCCAGCGGCTGCCCGGCCGCGGCCCGGCGCTCCAGCCCGCGCAGGTAGGCCTCGATCACGTGCCGGTAGTTCTCGAGCGAGAAGAGGAGCGTGATGTTGACGTTGACCCCGTCGGCGATGAGCTGCTCGATAGCGGGGATCCCCTCCTCCGTTCCCGGCACCTTGATCATCACATTGGGCCGGTCGATGGTGGTGAAGAGGCGCTTGGCCTCGGCCACCGAGCGCTCGGTGTCCGTGGCGAGATACGGCGGCAACTCCAGCGAGACGAACCCGTCGCCGCCCCCGGCCGCATCGTAGACCGGACGCAGCAGATCGGCCGCCATGCGGATATCCTCGATGGCCAGGGCCTCGAAGATCTCCTCATCGCTCTTGCCCTCGGCCGCCAGGCGCTCGATGTCCTGGTCGTACTCGTCCGTGCTCGCGAGCGCCTTCTCGAAGATGGTGGGGTTCGAGGTGATGCCGCGCAGGCCGTCCTGCTCGATCAGCCGGGCCAGTTCACCGGAGGTGATGAGGGCCCGGCTGAGATTGTCAAGCCAGAAGCTCTGTCCGAAATCGGCGAGGCGCTGCAGTGGATTGGCCACGTGGGGTCCCTCCCGTCGTCAATAGTCTCCGGTGGTGGGAACGCCACCGGCCCGGTGCGGACCGGACGGTCGCGGAGGGGCCATTACCCGGCCGGGCAGAGACGCTGCCAACGCTCACCGGAGCAGCCCGCCAGCATCCCGCATCCCGCCGGCCCATGCTCCACCGTACAGTATACGCCTAGCAGAAACACTGCCAGGTGCGGCACGGTCCCCCACGGTTGCGCCCCCGGTTCCCGGCGATGAGGGCAGCTCTCAGGGGGCCGATGAGTCGCTCCTGGAGGCAGGCACTGCCACCGGCGCCTGTGGTGGTCGCGCCGGTAGCTGAGCTCGTGCCGATTGTTGCTCTTGCCGCCAGATGACGTCCTGGCCGCCCGCTCCGGTGCTCAGTCGATGAGCAGCTCGCGCAGGTAGGGACTGAGGAAGCGGCCGTTCGGGTCGAGTCGCTCGCGGACGGCCTGGAACCGATCCCATTCCGGGTACAGGTCTCTGAGCTCGCGCGCCGTAAGCCAGTGGATCTTGCCCCAGTGGGGTCGACCCTGGAAGGCACGGAAGATCGCCTCGACGTCGCGGAAGAAGTTCTCGTACGGCAGCGATGCCCCCTGGTGCACGGAGATCGTCACGGTCGCCCGCCCATAGGCCGGGCTGAGCGGAATGTCGTCCGCGGCCACGCTCCGGTACTCAATCGGCCAGGTGACATCGGGGTAGCGCTCCTGCATGAGGCGCCGAATCTCGCTGAAGCAGTCCGGGCCGAGCGATGCCGGGACGGCGAACTCGATCTCGTTGAACCGGTCCGACCGGTCCGACGGGAAGATCCGGTAACTCCAATCGACGCGCTCCGGGCCGACGTAGCGGTCCACATGCCCCGGTGGCGCGTAGGGTCGCTCTTGCGGCGGGGTGGTTTCGTCATCGGTGGGGTCCAGAGCCTTCATCGCACAGGTATCCGTGTTGGGACACCAGAAGAACTCGAAGTGCCGCGTCGCCTGCATCAGCGTGGGTAGCTGTTCCAGGCACTCGTCCACGGAGGCGGCCCAGGTCCGCTCACGGAGACGATAGGCCGGGACCAGGCGAAGTGTGAACTGGGTGATGACGCCGAGCGCGCCCAGCGAGATGCGTGCGGCGTGGAACACGTCCGGCTCTGTGGTCGCGGAACAGTCGAGGATGTCGCCGGAGGCAAGCACGAGGCGCACGCCGGCGACCTGGGTCGCCAGGTTACCCAGACGCACGCCGGTGCCGTGCGTGCCGGTGCTGATGGCCCCGGCGATCGACTGCCGGTCGATGTCGCCCTGGTTCTCCAACGCAAGGCCGGCCCGCCACAACGGCTCACCGAGCTGGTGGAGCTTGGTCCCGGCCCAGACCACGGCCTGCTGGCGATCCGGGTCGATGTCGATCACGCCTTGAAGGTTGTCGAGCGAGAGCACCACCCCGTCAGTTGCACAGAGCGGCACGAAGGAGTGGCCGCTGCCAGCGACCCGGACGACTGCGTCGCTCTCCTCCGCGGCGCGCACGAGATCGACAACCAGAGCCTCGGATTCGGGCACCTCGACCCGTTGCGGGGTGCACGAGACCCCGCCGGACCAGTTGGACCAGGACACCGTCCGCGACACGATCGATACCCTCCCCCCGACATGCACCCACTCGCGCGTGCTCGAGGCCCGCTGGGGTGATGCCCGGATGCTGATTAACAGGGTTGACAGCTCTCGGGAGGCATACTACTGTCTATGGCGCCAATCGGCAACAGAACAAGCGGTGCGTGAGAAGAAAGCAGCTCAGAGCGCCGCGGCCCTTAGCAGTGCGTGAAGGCTCGCCGGCCACCCCGGCCGTGATCCGTCGGTTCACACCGGCACCGGCCGGCCGTTCGGCGACGATTCGCTCGCAGGGCATACGTTTCGTGGGGGCAGGGATCGGCTCATCCCCTGGCGAGGGTCGCTGGGGAGTGGAGGAGGTGGGCATGCTCGGCACATCCCGTCGCTGGCCATACCTGGTGTTAGTCTTCCTGCTCTTGATCTTCCCGGTGGCCTGTGGATCAGGCAGTTCCACCCCGCAGGAAGGCGGAGACGCGACAAAGGCGCCGACGGATGCGCCGAGCAATGGCGAGCAGTCGGGCAAGCGTCTCGTCATCGCACGCCACACCGATATCAACTCGCTCGACCCGCACCGAGCGTTCTGCGACACCTGCCAGATCGTCATCACGGCGACCTATCAGCGCTTGGTGGGCCTGGATCTCTCGGATAACCGGACACTGATCCCCCAGCTTGCGACCGAGTGGTCCTCGAACGAGGACCTCACGCAGTACACGTTCAAGCTGGACGAGCGCGCGACCTTCGCCGACGGCTCTCCGGTGGAGGCAAAGGACGTCAAGTGGTCGCTCGAACGGTTGCACAACCTGAAGGGGTCGCCCTCCTTCTTCGTGGACGGGCTGGAGAGCATTGAGACCCCTGACGACCGAACCGTCGTGATCAACCTCGCCAAGCCGGATTCCGCCTTCCTCGCCAAGATGGCGTCGCCCTACGCCGCTATCGTCAACAGCGACCTGGCCATGGAAAACGGCGCGACGGCGGACCCCGACGCAGATACCACGGATACCGCCGAAGCCTGGTTCATGTCGAACTCGGCCGGGAGCGGGCCCTACGTTCTGGTCAGCTATCGGGAGCGCGACGAGATCGTGCTGACCGCGAACGAGAACTTCTGGGGTGATCCCCCGGCGATCAAGGACGTCACTATCCGCGAGGTGATGGACGCCGTTGCGCAGCGGCAGTTGCTGGAGGGCGGTGACGTCAGCATTGCCATGCAGATCAGCCCGGATGTCGCCGCGGACATGCAGTCTGGAGGCGATATCATCATCGAGAACGTCCCCTCCTTCAACTTCCTCTACCTGGTGCTGTCTCCGGGCGCGCGGGGCCTGGGTGATGAGTTGAATCCGAAAGTCCGGCAGGCCATCCGCTACGCGATCGACTACGAGGGCTTGATCGAGGTGACGTTGGGTGGAGCCGGGCGGAAGCAAGCTACAGCGATCCCCAACGGATTCCTCGGCACGGAAAACCTACCGCTGCCGGAGCGGGATCTGGACCGGGCGCGGCAACTCATGGCAGAGGGCGGCTACCCGGACGGGTTCACCATCGATGCCCGCTACCCGAACATGAACGTCTACGGGGTCGACTTCAACATCATGATGCAGAAGATCCAGACCGACCTGAAGGAGATCGGCATCGAGCTGAACCTCCAGCCGATTGAGTTCGCGGTCTGGCTTGAGGAGCGGGTCGACCCGGGCATTCCCGTCTCCGCCGGCTACTACGCGCCAGACCATACCGATCCGTCGCAGTACATCGAGTACTTCGGGATGATCCCGGGCGGTGCGTGGGCTGGTCGCGTCGGCGGTCCCGACGCGGGAGATGTGGTCAACGACAAGGTTGTCGAGCTCTACGCGCAGGCCCTCGCGGCGAGTGATGAGGCAACCCGGGCCGACCTCTACGGACAGATCGGCCGCGAGATGATCGAAGAAGCCTACATCATCGCCCTGATGAACCCTGATCTGGTGCTGGCCTACCGTTCGGATGTCCAGGGGATGCACTACAGCGGGTGCTGCAACCTGGAGATCGCCAAGCTGAGTTGGAAGTAGCCGAGAGCGCCAGGCCACGCGGCTGTCCGTGGCCTGGCGCTGCCTTGGCTGGCGGAGAGTGAGGCCGAGTGACGCGATTTGTCATGCGCCGGCTGCTCCTCATGCCGGTGCTCCTGCTTGGCATCGTCACCCTGACGTTCGTCGTCTCGCGTACCGTGCCGGCGGACCCGCTTGCCTCGATCGTGGGAGAACGGCAACTGCACAACGAGCAGGTGGTGGCAGCGGCGAAAGCACGCTGGGGGCTGGATAAGAGCCTGCCCGAGCAGTACGTGATCTATGTGACGAACCTGCTGCACGGAGATCTCGGAACATCCTTCCGTACCAAGTCGCCGGTGGCAGAGGATCTCCTGCGCCGGCTGCCAGCGACGCTGGAGTTGACGCTGGCAGCCATGCTGTTCGCCGTGTCGGTGGGCGTCGTGCTTGGGATGATCGCGGCCCTGAAGCGCGATACCTGGGTCGATCACGTCGCGCGGCTCATCGCGCTGATCGGGTCATCGGTCCCGGTGTTTTGGGCGGGACTGATCGCCCTCTTCATCTTCTACGGCAAACTCGGGATCCTTCCCGGTCCCGGTCGCCTGGACCCGCAGCGAAACCCGCCCCCGCACCTGACCGGGCTCTACACGTTCGACGCCCTCGTCGCCCTCGACTTCCCGTTGTTCTGGGATGCGCTGAAGCATCTCGTGCTGCCGTCCGTCGTCCTGGGCTGGCTCGTGCTCGGGATCATCTCGCGCCTGGTCCGGGCGAGCCTCATCGAGGTGCTCAGCCAGGACTATGTGCGGACCGCGCGGGCCAAAGGCCTAACGGAAACCCGCGTCATCGTAACGCACGCACTGCGCGGTGCACTGATCCCGGTTCTGACCATCATCGGGCTCTCGTTCGCATCCCTGATCGCGGGTGCGGTCCTCACCGAGTCGATCTTCGCCTGGCCGGGAATCGGATCGTACGCCGTGGAGGCGGCGCGGACGCTCGACTTCCCGGCAATCATGGGCGTGTCGCTCTTCGTCGGTGCGGCGTACATCGTCACGAATCTCGTGACCGACGTGGCCTATGCGCTGGTCGACCCACGTGTTCGCCTCTCGTGATCACGCGGCTCGGCTGCTACGGCCTCATCCGGCGGGCCATGGAACGGAACGCATCAGAGTCCCGCGTCCGTGGCGGAACGAACCACCAGGGTGTGATGTATGACGGTCGACACGACGCTCGCTGAGGAACATTCGCGGCACTGGTTCCCCGCGCTGCGTCTTCGTTCGCGGCGTGTGCCGGTCCCGGTGCTGGTGGGCACAGCAGTACTCGCGTTGTGGGTTGTGGTCGCGCTCACCGTTCAGTGGTGGGCACCCTTTGGGCCACTTGAACCAACGAGCACCCGGCTGAGCGGCCCCAGCCTCACGCACCCCTTCGGGACCGACGCACTCGGCCGCGACGTCTTCACCCGGACGCTCTACGGGGCAAAGATATCGCTGCGGATTGCTGTGATCGTGATCGCAGCGTCGGCCGGGCTGGGCTGCCTCATCGGCGCCGTCGCCGGGTTCTTCCGGGGATGGGTCGATGAGGTTCTCATGCGCATTTCGGACATCACCCTGGCATTTCCCCCGATCGTGCTGGCAATGGCGATCACGGCGGCACTCGGCCCGGGGATCGGCAACGCCATGATCGCCATGATCATCGTCTGGTGGCCGGTCTACGCGCGGCTCCTCCGAGGCCAGATCCTCGTGGTGCGCGAACAGGATCACGTGCTGGCCGCGGTCGCGATGGGAGCGTCCCCCAGGCGGTTGATGGCGCGCCACATCTTGCCACTCTCGATGTCGTCAGTCCTGGTCAATGCGACGATGGACTTTGGGCAGGTCGTGCTGCTGGCCGCGTCGTTGAGCTTCATCGGTCTGGGGGCGGTGCCACCGGAGCCAGAATGGGGCGCGATGATCCGCGACGGTGCGGCACGTTTCTACCATTGGTGGGTCGCCGCGGGACCGGGGCTCGCGATCCTGTCCGTCGCGCTGGCATCGAACTTCCTCGGCGACGGCATTCGGGACTTCCTCGACCCCTCCTCACGTCGTCGCTAGCACACGCACCCTCTGCCGGGCGGCACCTAGGACCGCCTGCGGTGAGCGCCGCCAGAGGCAGCCACTCGTGTGATCAGGATGACGCCGGCTGCGGTGGCCAGCTTGACAATCACGCGCCTACGCGGGCCGGAGCACGCCGGTCACGCGGCACTTACGTCGTCAGCGTAGTACCCGCGCCGGTAGAGCCAGCGATGGAAACGGAGCCAGGCTACGGCCTTGGGTGGGAGGGATGGATCCGGTTCCGGCTCGGGCTGCGCGCGCCGGGCGGAGACGTGTGCCAGGTAGGCAGCCCACGCCTCGCGGTAGGCTCCGAGGATCAGCGGATCGCGCAATGCACGGAAGTGGAGCGCTCGCGCGCTGTCGTATAGCCGCTGCCCCTCGGGGCAACGGATACCCTGCTCCGGGCTGCAGGAGCAGGCTCGCGGACTATCCGACATCGTCGTCATTCCTCCATCGCGAGGTGCACCTCGCGCCTCCTCAGTGAGCCGGCCGGTCCCCCCATCGTCCCCCATGGCGGTCATGGCTCGACCCGGCCGCCTCGGAAGTTGGCCTCAACCTGAACATTATTTCACAACTGCTTTTCCATAGCTAGACTCGGTGTGAGGATTCCCGCGCCGTGGCCGTGATCCGGGGTGGGTGGCGTGAGGATCCCCGCGCCGCGGCCCGTGCCCGGGGCTCAAGCCGCCGGGCACGCACCAGGGTGCGGGATCCTTCGCACCACCCGTCTCGCGTCCCAACGTCGGTGCGGAACCCACCCCGGCACGCGGCTGAAGCCGGCTTTCGTTGTCAGCCCGGCGGCTTGAGCCCCGGGCACGTGCCACGATGTGATCCTTCTCGCCACCCACTCCCGGGCACGGGCCGACCGCGTGCATCTCTGTAATTCGTCAAACCCCATAAGCCCCGGGCCCGAGCCACGCGCCTTGATCCGATGCATCCGCCTCACACCAGCAGCGGGCTGGGGGCCGATTGGCGCGGCGCACCCACCACGCCCGCCGCTACTCCTGGCAGGCGGTTTCCAGCAACGAGGGGATGTCGGCGTCGTTGGGGACCTGGTCGATGCTGGCGGACCGGATGCCCATCGGGCGGAAGGGCGGTTCGCCCTGGATCGCCGGGTTGGCGAGGTGGAGCTGGTAGCAGCCGACGAAGGTCTGCGTCGAGCCGTCGGTCTGCTTGGCGACGAGCGCCACCGGCACGGCGTTGTAGAGCTGACCGGCCCCGGCGTCGGAGGTCACGGTCCCGATCGTCAGGTCCACCGAAGCGGTCTGTGCGTATCCCTCCTGGAACTGCTCGAACGGCGGGAGCTGCGACTCGGCAGCTTCCGGCTCCCAGTACGAGTAGGCCCGGACGTACTCCTGGCGGTTGATGGCGTTGTAGTACGACTCCACCACGGCCTCGGCCGTGCTGCGGTCATCGCGGTACGTGTCGCCCGCTCCCGGGTTGGGCTCGGCGACTTCCTCCGTGGTCGGTGCCGCGTCGGCGGTGGTGGCGGCTGGAGGCGACGGATCGGCCTGGGCGGAGGGCGCGGCTGCGGTGCTGTTGCACGCGGCCAGAAGGAGGGTGACGCTCGCGAGGAGAAGAACGCCGGCGACGCGCCGGTACGCCCGGCGTGTCTTGGTGGGGAGATTGAACATGGGGATCCCTTCCATAGTGTGCGGCGTCCGCCCGGTGGGGCAGGCGCACCGATAGAGGTACTCCACTAAGGCAAACGTCGCCGGCAGGCTCTGTGTTTCACCTGCGCGCGAGCCCGGGCTCGTTTCGGAGGGGCGCGCACCGGAAGGGAGCGATGTGGACTATCCTTATGGATAGGAGTCAGGAGGAGAGACGAGGCAGGTTGGGCCGGATCAGGTCGCGGCGCTCGCGTCGCCGCCACAGCGCGGATGGAAGGAACCAACGATGCAGCGACGAACGTTCCGAGTCGGGGATGACCCGGCAACCCTCCCCGGTGCAGTGCTCTGCCGCGACCTTACGCTGGCGTCGGTCCGACCATCGGTGACGATCCGTCGCGGGACGCCGCTGGTGGAGGCGATCGAGCGCCTGCCGGCGGGGGTCGACGAGGTGACCTTCGAGGTCGTCGTCCCGGGGCCGGGCGATGTGGCCCAGCCCGACGCATCGCTGGCGCTGGCCAGGGGCCTGGTCGGGCCGGGGATCGACCTGGAAGGGCCACACCAGGGGCAGGTGAACCTTCACGCGGCAGGCTTTGGGCTGCTGCGGGTTGATGCCCGTGCGGTCGAGCGGGTGAACCGGACCGGCGCCGCGCTGGTGGCGACCGCGCTGGACGGCCGCGTCGTGACCGCCGGGGAGACGGTCGGCATCGTGAAGGCACCGGCCCTGTACATGCCCGAGCGGGCGATCCAGCGGGCGCTGGCGCGCGCTCGGCGCGGGCCGCTCGCCCGCGTGGCGCCGTTTGTCGCCGAGCGGGTCGCGATGCTGGCCGGAACCCGGATCCGCCCGGCGAACCTGCGCGTCGCCGAGCGCCAGATGGCGGCCACGCTGGAGCGCTTCGGCGCCCGGCTGATCGAGGTGCGCCACCTGGATGCGGATGAGCCGGCAGGCATCACCACGGCCTACCGGGAGCTGCTCGCGGCCGGGGCGGAGGTGGTCCTGGTCGCCGGGTCGATCGTGCTCGACCCCGCCGACCCCTTCATCACCGCGCTGCGGGGCACCGGGGGGCGCCTGGTGCGGCGCGGCGCGCCGGTCGACCCCGGCACGATGTTCTGGGTCGCCTACGCGGGCGACGTGCCGTTCCTTGGCCTGGCCTCCTGCGAGCTGTACGGCCGCACGTCGGTGCTGGACCTGCTGCTCCCCTACGCGCTGGCAAAGGAACCGATCGACCGGCGCCTGATGGCCGAGATCGGCTACGGCGGCCTGCTGGTCACGACCCAGGTCGCCCGCCGGCCGGACGACTGGGACCGCGAGCCCGAGCGAGAGGCCCCTGCGGACGCCCCGGCTACGGCGCACTCGTAGCGGGCGGGGCGCCCCGAACGCGGCCCCCACCCCTGGGGTGCGACCTCCCTACGTGGTACGCTCAAGGTGGCGGCGTCGCGGCCCGCCGCCCCGTGTTCCATCGCCGCCTACGCACTGGAGGTCCGCACCTTTCATGGCTCGCATTCTCGTTGCACTTTCCGGGGGCGTCGATAGCGCCGTCGCCGCGCTGACGCTCCAGTCCCTCGGCTGGGAGCCGATCGGGATCCACCTGCGCCTGTTCGATTCCGATCCCGAGTCGCTCGCCGAGGGGGTCTGCTGTGGCGATCAGGCCGCGTTCGACGCGCGCCTCGTCGCCAACTGGCTCGGCATCCCCTTCTACGTTCGTGACCTGCGGGATGAATTCAACCGCGAGGTGGCGGGCATGACGGTCGAGTCCTATGCCCGCGCCGAGACACCCAACCCATGCATTGCCTGCAACCACCGGGTGCGCATCCCGGCCCTGCTGCGCCTGGCCGACAGCCTGGGTATCCCCGCCGTGGCCACGGGCCACTATGTGCGCAAGGTGCGCGTCGGCGACCGCTGGTACCTGGCGGAGGCGCGCGATGCGCGTCGTGACCAGTCGTACGCCCTCTACCGGCTCACCTCGGAGGATCTGGAGCGGCTGGAGTTCCCGCTGGGGGAGCTCGACAAGGAAACCGTGCGGGAGCGAGCACGCGCCGCCGGGCTGCCGGTGGCGGACAAGGCCGCCTCGGTCGACCTCTGCTTCGCGAAGACGGCCGGCGGGGTGGGAAACCTGGTCGCGGCCGCACGACCGGAGACCGGGAAGCCCGGCCCGTTGCTGGACGAGCACGGCCGGGTGGTCGGGCGGCATCCGGGTATCGCCTACGTCACAATCGGCCAGCGCAGCGGGCTCCAGTGGGACAAGACGGTCCCGGAGCGCCGCTACGTCGCCTCGATCGACCCGGCTACCCGCACGGTCGCGGTCGCACCTCGCGCGCGGCTGCTGACGCGCAGCGTGACTCTGCGCGATCCGATCTGGCACGGCGAGCCGCCGACGCGGGCACAGGCTCGGATCCGCTACCAGGGGCCACGTTTTGAGGTCGTCTGCGACGGCGAGCGGGTTGAGTTCCTTGAGCCCGGGCCACCACTGGCGCCCGGGCAGGCGGTCGTGCTCTACGACGGGCCGCGCGTCCTCGGCGGCGGCACCGCCGCGAACGTGGTGCGTGGTGCCTGATGCGTCAACCGTCCCCCTCACCCCCGGCCCCTCTCCCACCAGGGGAGAGGGGAGATGACGAATGACGCATGACGATTGACGCAGGATCCCCTACTGCGTGAGCCCCTGCTCCTTGGCTGCGTCCTTCGCCGACTGCTGGGCCGATTCAGCGACCTGCTGAGCCTTGCCCATCGTCTGCTGCGCGGCGTCCTGCGCCTTCTCCATGACCGTATCGCGGGCCGGGCCCATCATCTCCCGCTCCCGCTGGGTCTCGGGGATGGCGAGGCCCACTGCGGCGCCCAGGCCCAGAGCGGCAACCGTGACCGCCAGCGGTTTCTCGTCGATGAGGCGGTCGAGCTGGCTCCGCGCGCTGTGCATCTGGTGCTGCATCTCGCCGGTCACTTCGCCGGCGCGCCCCTGGACCTGGGAAGCCATCTCCCCCGCCCGCTCCTGCGCCTGGCTCACGGCCTGGCCGGCGCCGCCGCCGCGCGACTCGGCTCGCTCGTCGTCCGCGTAGGTGCGGGGGACGGGGCGCCCGTACTCATCGTAGCGGACGTGGCGCGGGCGCGATGACGGCTGCGACGCGCTCTGCCGGTTCCGCCAGAGCATGCCGATGCCGACTGCGGCGAGCGCCGCGGGGATCGGGTTCTGCTTGATCGTCTCGATAATGCCGCCGCCGGTCTGGCGCGCCGTGTCGCCCATGTCGCTCGCCATCTGCTCGGCCCTCCCGATCGTGGCTTCTCGGACCGACTCCTTCGCCTGATCCTTCAGGTGCTCCGGGCTCAGGCGCTCCTGGATGGCATCGATCGTCTCGCTCATGTCGGCCCGCGTGTCCTCGATGTCGTCGCGGATCTCATCGGGTGTCTGATCTGCGTCCGGAGGCTGGACGTCGTCCGGGCGCTCAAACGGGTCTCTCATGCCTGCTCCTTCAACCAATCACGGTCCTCCTTGAGCGACTCGACCGTCTGCTCCGGCGCGAGCGGGGTGCGCTGGAGCGCGTCCCGGCCCCGGTCGACCAGGAAGTACCCGATCGCCGCCACCACGATGCCGACGATGAGTGCCGACAACCACCAGGGCATGATCTCGGCCAGCAGGATGATGATCGCCGCCAGGATCGCCAGCGCCCCGGCGTAGACCACCGCGCCGCCGATCGCAAGGATTGCGACGTTCTTGCCGACCTCGGTCGCCTTCTGGCTCATCTCGGTCTTGGCCAGCGCCACTTCCTGGCGTATCAGCACGCTGGTCTGCCGCGACAGGTCAGAGAACAGCTCGCCGAGCGAGCGCTCGTCTCTGCTCTGCTCCATCAGTCAACTCCTGTACTCCGCGTCTGCCCGGCGCCGTAGCCCGGCTCCGAGGACGGGCGATAGCTCGGGCTCTCCTCGACCATCGCGTCGCCGTAGCGGGTCCGGCCGCGCATGCCGCCCCGAGAGGTCCGACCCGAGGACGAGCCGGAACTCTTGAGGAAGCGGGCCGTCAGCACGCCGAGCGCGAACGCCCCGCCCAGCACCAGGGCCGGCTGGCGACGGGCGAAGTCCTCCACGTCGTCCATCAGGTCCTCGACCTCGTGCCGGCGGAGGTAGTCCGATAGCTGCCGCACGCGATCCGCGGCCATGTCGGTGACGTTGGCGATGGTGTCCTGCTGGCTATCGTGGAGTTGGCGGCTCACCTGTGTCAGGGCATCCGCCGCGCTTTCCAGTCCCTCCGCCAGCCGGTCCTTCTGCCCAGCCGCCCGCTCCGCGGCCTGCTGCTGGACCTTGCTGACCGCCTGACCGGCCTGCTCCTGAGCCTTGCCAACCGCTTGCCCCGCCTGCTGCTGGG
Source organism: Sphaerobacter sp. (assembly GCF_019683595.1). Classification (GTDB taxonomy): domain Bacteria; phylum Chloroflexota; class Chloroflexia; order Thermomicrobiales; family Thermomicrobiaceae; genus Sphaerobacter. Next base: position 26,544 of record NZ_JADGHZ010000027.1, read on the forward strand.
CCTGTCCGGCGGACTGCTCGCCCGCACGCCGACCGGGCTCGGATGCACCGTAGCCGGACGGCTCCGATGTCGCGCGTAGCTCGTCGCTGTCCGTGAGATCGTCCATCTTCCGCTCGGGGTAGGACTCGTGCATTCCTGCACCTCTCGTTTCCAGCCCGCTGGCGACCCGGCATCCGCCCGCCTGCGTCATTGCGGGTTAGTCTGGTCGCACGAATAATTTCTGTGAGACAATGCATAGACGGTGCCAGAGCGTGCCCGGTGGTCACGGATGCGATGCGGCGCGGTCCGCGGGGGATCAGCAAATCGGTGATGGTCGTATCATCAGGCGGTCTGGTTCCGGATGCAGCGATGGTGAGCCCTGCCAGCCTGACTCATCGGGCACGCGATCTGCTAGGCAGGGGAGCGGCCGGGAGGATCCCGGTCGGTAGTATGCTTACCGGACGGACCGAACCCGCCTCGAGAGATAGAGATAGGGAAGACGAGCCGGCGTGACTATGACGCATCAGTTGCTCCTCCTCCGCGCGGCGCTCGACCAGTTCGATGAGGCTGTCCTCGTCGCCGACCCGGCCGGCGTCATTCAACATCGGAACCAGGCGGCACAGCACCTCCTCGGTGGGCGGGAGACGCTTGTGAACGTCGCCCAGCTCGGCGGCCCCGCCAATCTCTGCCAGCGGGTCGCGCGGGGAGAAACGGTCTACGGCGTTCCGGTGCCTGGCCTCGGACCGGATATCCGGCTGTCGGCGTCACCGGTACGCGACACCGGCGGGGCGATCGTCGGGATGACCGTCATGCTGCGCCGCGAGCCGGTGCGGGACGACACCGGCCTCGACGCCCTGCAATTGGACGCCATCGCCCACGCTATCGCCTCCGGTCGCGACATCGACACGATTCTCGGGTACACGTTCGGCTTCCTGCAGCCGCTGATCGGCTGCGACAACATCTCGTTGGCGGTTCCGTCGCCGGAGGACGAGGATGGACGGCTGCGCGTCCTGGCGCTGCGGCCGACGCCGTTCTCGACCATCCTCTCCACCGGCGAGGTGGCGGAAGCCGTCCAGCGGGTCGCCACCGACGGCGTCCCGGTCGTCGTCGACGACACCCTCTCCGCGGCCTTTCAGGAGGATGCCCTCCTCCGGAGTCTCGGCATCCGCAGCTACGCGATCTATCCGCTCCGCGGGGAGCACGGGATCCTCGGGACGATCAACCTCAGTTCCCGCACGCCTGCGGCCTTCTCGGACCGCGTGCTGGCGGTCGTCGAGCGCGTAGCCAGCCATGTGGCGCTGGCGGTCGAGAAGATCCTCTTGCTCGAATCGACTGAGCGGCACAGCGTCTTCCTGGAGCAGGTGCTGCAGTACGTGCCCGCCGGCGTCATCGTGGTGGGGCCGCCGCCCGACCTGCGCGTGCTGACGGCGAACAGGCACTACCGCAGTTTCCTGGACGAACCCTACCGCTCGGAGAAGGATCTCGTGGGGTTGCCCCTCCGCACGATCATTCCGGATCTCGACGAGGTGGGCTTCGGAGCCGCGCTCACCGAGGCCTTCACCACCGGTGAGACGATCGAGGTGCGGGATGTCGTCTACGAGGGGTCGGAGCGGGGAGCGATCCACCTGGACTCCTGGTGCGTCCCGCTGCGCGACCGCCTCGGCCGGGTCGAGGCGGTGATCGGACTGGTGACGGACACGACCGAGCGGGTGCGCTACCAGCGGCGGATCGAGGAGCTCGCCAAGAGCGCGGCCCAACAGGCTACCGCACTCAGCACCATCATCGAGTCGATGGTGGAGGGCGTCTACGTCTGCGACGGCACGGGGCGGGTGGTGCTCGTCAACGAAGCAGGTGCCCGGCTCTTCGGCATCACCACCGAGCAGGCCCTCCAGCCGCTCGCGAAGTATGCCGAGTTCAGCCAGGCGCGCTACCCGGACGGCCGGCCGATCCCGCCTGAGGAGATGCCGCTGGCGCGTGGGCTCCGCGGGGAAACGAGCGCGGACTGGGAGCAGATCGTGCGGCGGGCGGACACCGGCGAGGATATCCACCTCCGCTTCGCCTACTCCCCGATCGTGGACGACCGCGGCACCATCGTCGGCGCCGTCGCCGTCGCCAACGACATGACCCGGACCCGCCAGCTCGAGCGGCAGCGCGAGGAGTTCCTGTCCATCGCCGCGCACGAGTTGAAGACCCCGGTGACCAGCGTCAAGCTCTTCACCCAGGGCATGCTCCGCACCCTGCAGCGGCGCGGCACCCTCGCACCGGAGCGGGCCGAGCGGGATCTCCAGACGATCCTGGGCCAGATCGATCGGCTCACGCGCCTCGTCGACGACCTGCTCGATGTGAGCCGCGTGCGCACCGGCTGCCTCGAGTACCACTTCGAGACGGTCGACCTGACCGCGCTGGTCGAGGCGGTTGTCGATCGCTTCCGGCGGCAGATCGAAGAGGACGATCGGTACGAGCTGCGCTTCATCGCCACGCCGGGCTTGCCCGCGATCGTCGTCGATCCCCACCGGATCGATCAGGTCTTGACCAACCTGCTGTCGAACGCGATCAAGTACTCCCCGACCGGCGGCACGATCAGCGTGCAGGTAGGCCCCGGGGCGGAGCCGAGCTGGATCCGCATCGAAGTCAGCGACCCGGGAGTCGGGCTCGACCCACCCGAGATCGCCGGCCTGTTCGAGCCGTTTGCCCGCGCCGCCGGCAACACCACCGTGCGCAACATCAGCGGTATCGGCCTCGGGCTCTATATCAGCCGTGCCATCGTGGAGCGCCACGGCGGGCGCATCTGGGCCCAGAGCGAGGGTCAGGGCTGCGGCTCCACCTTCATCGTGGAGCTACCCGTCCGCCCCGCGTCCTACACGTCCAGCGACACCGACTGACCGTGCACGCTCGCGGGCGCGCCCCCAGCACCTACCGGTGCCCGTTCGTGCCTCGCGAACGTCCGAACAGCCCGGCCATGCCCTCGGGATGGAGCACCAGTGCCGTTGCGCGGTGCGCGTCCACCGGGCAGTACGCGCTCGGCATCAGGTTGCAGCAGCACTGATCGCTGTCGATGTGACTGCCGTCCTCCTGGATATAGCACCAGGCGGAGGTTCCATGCTCCGCACACGGGACGACCCGCGCCCAGGACCGCCCGCTCTCCAGCACGGACGGCTGTCGCCGCGACGACTGCGAGTCCTCCATGGCCCCGTTCTCCTCCTTAACCCTCCTCGGTCGACTTACCGCCCCGCCCGGCTACGGCCCGCTCACAATCGACAGGGTGATCGTCGTTGTGTAGCTGCCGGCATAGGCGTTCGCCGGGATGGCGATCTCCACCGTCGCCGACACGGTGAAAGCGCCCATACCGGTACCGGGCGCGGCGGTGAAAAACGGCACCGGCTGCACCTCCGTGCCGGTGGGCACGGTCAACGGGTAGGCAACCGCGTTCACCGGGTCCGTGCAGGTCCCCGATGCACAGGCCGCGACCACGCCGGTGATCGTCATCGCGTCGGCCGGCAGCGCGTGGCCGGCCGGACCGCCGGTCGTGAAGGGCGTCGCGCTGATCCCCAGGCTCCAACCGGCGCCGGACCCGGTGGCGTCGCTGACGTCGAGTGTGAACGACGACGTCACGCGGCGGTCCGTGCCATCGAGTTGACTTGTCACGCTCGGACCACTCCTGGCGGACATCGTGAGTGGTCCACCGGTGACGACCACCTCGCCGGGCACGCTCTCCTCCGCCAGCACAGTGGGCACGCCACTCAGCGCGAGGAGAACCGCCAGGCCGAGGCAGATCCGGAGCAGGCGCCAGTTCTGCGTCACCACTGCGTCGCTCCCGCCTCGTCGTCACCCTCGGACTGCCGAATCCGGACCGTGTTGGCGTGGGACAGCGGAACCAACGGCCGGATCGGGCTCACGCCGCTGCCCTGCCCTGCTGCAGGCGCCTCCGATCGGCGCACCGCCGCGCGGCGTCGCCAGATCAGCAGCCCGCCGCCAGCCAACAGGAGACCGGCGAGCAGCCCCGCGCCGGCGACGGCGACGATCATCCAGATCGACAACCCCTGTTCCGCCGGGGCCGTCACCGTCGCCGACTGCTCACCCGGCGTCGCCTCGCTCTCCGGCGCCGCCTGCGCCTCGGGGATGGTGAAGGTTCCCTCGTAGCGCGCCGTCCCCTGCGCGCCGTACTGCAGGTCCACCACCACCTGGTAGTCCCCAGCCGCGAGCGGCCCATCGGGGATCACCACCGGGTAGTCGATCGCCGTGTCCGGGAGGAACGTGTGCACCTGCAGTGGGATGCTGTGGAGCTCGCGCCCCTCGCCGTCGGCGATGGTGACCGTGCCCTGCGGCTTCACCATCTGATTGCCATCGTTGCGCAGCGCGAGCAGGAGCGTCTGCTTCGAGCTCTGCACGGAGGGCGTCACCCCGTTGATCGTCAGGTGCTCGACCGCCGGCCCCGGAATATTGACCTGCACCGCGGTCACGACGCGGGTCTGCACGTTGACCTGGAATTGCCCGCTCCCCTGATTCACCGCGGTGCCCTGCGCGGCAATGCCGCCGACGTGGTGGCCCGCACGCAACTCACGCGGCACGGTCACGGTGAAGCCCACGGTGCGCGACTCGCCCGGGCCGAGCGTCACCTCCGTCTCGTCGAGCTGCACCCAAGCGCCGACCTGCGAGCGAGGGGCGTCGGCGTCGGGGAACACGATCCCGCCGGTCGGACCGGTCATCCCGTCCAACGCGTAGAGGCGGACCGTGCCTGGCGCATCGCCGGTGTTGATGACCAGGACGTCGTCCTGAATCACCTGCCCCGGCTCGGCGTCGTAGACGAAGTACGCGGCGTTCGTTGACTGCGTCGAAGCGGGCCGCACGCTGAAACTCGCCTCCCCGGCGGCCTGCGCCACGCGCGCCGTTGTGAGCAAGAGCAGGAGCAGGAGCGCGGCGGGCACGACGCGCAGTGCGTTGGACAAGAACCGCATCGTTGATGGCCTCCTCGAGGCGAGCGATCGCTTCATGAGATGCTGTTGACAACCCGTTCCCGCGGTGGACGCGGCCGGGAGCGTCCCGGCCGCGTCGCTCGACCGATTGCTACGGCGTCACCGCAAGCGTGAACGTCACCGTGCTGGTGTAGTCGCCGGCGTACGCCTCGGCTGGGACATTCAGCGTAAACGTCGGCGCGATCGAGAACGTGCCCATCCCGGAGTCGGCGGGCGCGGCCAGGATCACCGTCGAGGTGCTGCCAAGCGTCCCGCCCGTCAAGGTTCCGGGTAGGTCGCCCGCGTAGCCTGCATCGGTGGTCACGGTCGACGAGCCGATGCTCAGCGCATCCGCCGGCAGGAAATGGCCGTCGCCGTCGGCGAACTGGGTCGCGCTGGCCGACAAGCTCCAGCCGGCACCGGAACCGGTTGCATCGGTGATGGTGATCGTGGCGTCACCCGGGTTGGTGGTGAGCGTCTGGTCCTGCCCGTTGAGCGTGCCGCTGAAGCTCACCGAGCCGTTCGCCACGAGGTCCAGCGGTCCCGCGGCCAGATTGGCTGTCCCATCCAAGGTTGCGGAATCCGCCGCCAGCGAGGGCAGCACCGCGCCGACGGCCAGCGCGGCAGCCAGGCCCATGCCGGCGAGCACGCGCGTCAGTCGAGACTTCCGTGTATCCATGTTCCTCCACTCC
>NZ_JADGHZ010000148.1 GCF_019683595.1 Sphaerobacter sp.
CTTGTGGGAGAGGGGGTCAGGGGGTGAGGGGTAAGCACCTACACCCCGATCGCCGTCGCCGGGGTGAAGGGGAAGACGCCGCCGTGCAGCTCGCCCGTTTCCGGGTCGATCCGGATACCGTTCGGCCGGGCGAAGAAGCTGGACGAGAGCGTCTCGTCGCGCGGCACGATCCGGTGGCCGCGCTCGGCCAGGGCGGCGCGCACCTCCTCCGGGAAGCGGGTCGAGATCTCGAGCACCGGCCCCTCAGTGTGCAGGCGCGGCGCGGAGATCGCCGCCTGCATGCCCAGCCCGTAGTCGATCAGGTTCACCAGAATCTGGTAGACGGCCGACATGACTCGCCGGCCGCCGGGGGAGCCGAGCGCGGCGAACGGCTTCCCATCGCGCAGCACCACGACCGGCGTCGCGGCCGACATGACCCGCTTGCCCGGCCCGATCGAGGCGACCGCGCCCGGCTCCGGGTCGAACCAGGTGACCGCGTTGTTGAGCAGGATGCCGGTCCCATCGATGACCACACCGCAGCCGAAGATCCCGCCGAGCGTCGAGGTCAGCGCCACCATGTTCCGGTCACGGTCGATGACGGTGATGTGCGTCGTGTTCCCCTCGCCAGGGGCGCCGCTGCGCTCGACCGGGGAGCTGCCGCCGCTGGGGTCGAACGGCCAGGGGTCGCCGGGGCCTTCGTCCGGCGTCGCCCGTGCGGGGTCGATCGTGGCGCGCCGCACCGCCGCGTACTCCGGCGAGACGACGCCCTGGAGCGGCACCGGCACGAGCGCCGGGTCGCCCAGGTGGCGCAGCCGGTCGACCATCGCCCGGCGCAGCGCTTCCGCGATCAGGTGCAGCGCATCCGGCGTCTGGAACCCGGCCCCGGCCAGGTCGAACCCTTCGACGATCTTCAGTGCCTCGACGACGGTGGGGAATCCGCTGGACTCGAGCGCGCCGGCGATCTGGAAGCCGCGGTAGGTCGCAACATGCGGCGAGCGCTCATAGGTGCGGTGCGCGGCCAGGTCCTCCTCGGTGATCAACCCGCCGTTGCGCTTCATCTCATCCGCGATCATCCGGGCGATCTCACCCCGGTAGATCACGTCGACGCCCTTTTCGGCGATGATGCTGAGCGTGCGCGCCAGGTCGGGTTGCACCAGGCGGTCGCCCGGACCGGAGATCGGTGGGGCAGGCGGGGCGCCTGACGGCTTCAGATAGACACGACGAGTCGACGGGAAGCGCTGGAGCAGATCCCAGTTCGACGCGATCGACATGGCGACGTAGTGGTTGACCTCGAAGCCGTCGGCAGCCAGGCGGATGGCGGGCTGCACAACCTCGCGCCAGGGCAGCCGCCCGAAGCGCCGGTGCGCCTCACCGACGAGGGCCGGCATGCCGGGTACCCCGGGCGCGAGCCAGCCGGTGTTGTTCGCGTCGTCCTTGACCGCGCGCCAGTTGTACATCCCGGCCCGCTGATCACCGGGCAGCAGCTCGAACATCTCCGGCCGAATCGCCGCCGGGAGGACGGTGCTGCCGTCGAGGCAGGTGATCTCGCCGGTGGCGCCGTCGCGGTACACGAGGAAGGCGATGCCGCCCAGGCCGCTCATGTGCGGCTCGACCACCCCGATGGCGAACGCCGTCGCCACCGCCGCGTCGATGGCGTTCCCGCCGCGGGCAAGAATCTCCGCGCCCGCCTCGGCCGCCAGCGGCTGCATCGCCGCGACCATCCCGTCGCGCGCCACCGCCTCGGTCTTGTCGATGATCCACTCACTGCGCCGGCTCCGACTGGCCGCTGCACCCATCACCATGCCCCTTTCATCACTGCACGGGTCATCGCAGAACACCCGCTGTGCCGTCTACTCTAACCGATCATGGGAGTGATGGAATGCGTTTGAGGGCGGTGGGTGCATACGCCGTGGCGCATGCCCGGGACAAGTGCCGCCGGTCTGATAAGGCGAAGCCGGCTTTGGAGTGCGGCGGCCCCAGCCGCTTTGGTATCGCGCGGCCGCAGCCGCGCGCCGGGGTTGGTGCCGCACCGTCGCCGGGACACGGGCTGCGTGGCGCGACGGATCTCACGCCGCGGCGCGTGCCCGGGGCTAAAGCCACCGGGCTGAGAAGGCGAAGCCCACTGAAGGGGCTGGGAACGCTGCGCTCGGCGGCGTGCCGGATCGAATCCGCCTGGATGTCGCCATCGTAGCCCCTTCAGTGGGCTTACCCATTATTCAGCCCGGCGGCTTTAGCCCCGGGCACACGTGGCGCGCGGGGATCCTCTCACCGCCCGGTCGGATCACCGTCGTTAGCCGGCTTCAGCCGGCTTTCCTGGTCAGCCCGGTGGCTCTAGCCCCGGGCACGCGCCACCGCGCGAGGATCCTCACACCACCTATCCTCAGACACCTCCCACGACGCGGCGCCCCGCAGCCCGGGTCTGACGCCGTCAGCCTAGGGCAGCTCCGCGACGGAGTCGACGATCCGGGTGGGTTGGTAGGGGAACCGGGACACCATCTCCCGCGTGGTCACACCGGTGAGCACCAGCACGGTCTCTAACCCGCTCTCGATCCCGATCAGGATGTCCGTGTCCATCCGATCGCCGATCATGATCGTATTCTCGGAGTGCTCCCCGAGGCGGCGCAGCGCTGTGCGAATCATCAATGGGTTCGGCTTGCCGATGAAGTACGGCACGGCGCCGATGGCGCGCTCGATCAACGCCGCGACCGCGCCGGTAGCCGGGACGATCCCCTCGTCACTCGGGCCGGAGGGATCAGGGTTGGTGGCGATAAAGCGGGCGCCGCCCTGGATCAGCCGGATGGCGCGGGTGATCCGTTCAAAGCTGTAGTCCTGGGTCTCACCCAACACCACGTAGTCGGGAGAACGGTCAGTGAAGGTGTAGCCGATGTCCTCCAGCGCCTCGAAGAGCCCATCCTCCCCAACGACATAGGCGGTGCCGCGGGGGTGTTGGCTGTTGAGGAACTGCGCGGTGGCCAGAGCCGAGGTGTGGATGCGCTCCTCAGGGATCTCCAGCCCCATGCGCCGGAGGCGGTGGGCCAGGATGGCCGGCGGGTACATCGAGTTGTTGGTCAACACGAGGAACGGTCGTCCGTCGGCGATGAGCCGCTCGATGAACTCCGGTGCTCCGGGGATGACCGTCCGACCGCGCACGAGCACCCCATCCATGTCGGTCAATACGGCCTTCCGATCGTGCGTCATACGCCCTCCCGCCTCTCCCAATGCGTGCGGATCCCTCACAAGAGTGTAGCCATATGAGCGAGTGACTTGCGCGGCGCCACGCGCGAGCCTGCCACGAGGGATAACCAAACTGTAACGCCGTTCGCAGCCAAATTCGTTGAATATGGAAAGGTGAGCAGGGAATCATGGGTGCAATTCAGTCATGCGATGAAGGACTCGGTGATGCAGTTCGTTCTCATCGACCCAGATCCGGACTCGGCTGCGGAGGTGCGATACGTACTGAGCGAAGCAGGGCACAACGTGGCGCTGGCGACGACCGTCGACGAGGCCTGCCGGGCGACGGTGCTCACCACCCCCGACGCCGTACTGGTCAGCTCCACGGCCACGCAGATCGACATGCGCCTTCTGCGCGACAGGCTCCAGCAACTGAACTATACCGGGCCGATCCTCAGGATCGAGCCGGGCGTGGAATAGGACCCGCGGGAACGAGTTGGGGATGTGACGCGTGATGCGTCATACGTCATGCGTGTTGCGTGTTGCGTGGTCCGTATTCCGTGCTTCCCCCCTCTCCCCTGGTGGGCTCCGTCCGAGAGGGATCGGAGGTGAGGGGGACGCATGACGCATGACGCATGACGCACCACGCCCCTACCGCTGGATGCGCTCGTAGATCAACTCCTGGGTGCGGGCGGCGACCTCCTCGGGATCGACCGGGATGCGGGCGACGCCGGTTTCGACGGCGGCGCGAGCCACGGCCGCGGCGACCGCGGCGGGCACGTGCAGGTCCAGCGCACCGGGGATGACGAAGTCGCGACTCAATTCCTTGGGCGAGACCAGATCCGCGATGGCGCGGGCCGCCGCCAGCTTCATCGCGTCGTTGATGTCGGTCGCACGGGCGTCGAGCGCGCCGCGGAAGACACCGGGGAAGGCCAGCGAGTTGTTGACCTGGTTGGGGTAGTCGGAGCGCCCGGTCGCCACCACCAGCGCCCCGGCTTCCTTGGCCTCGTCCGGCAGGATCTCCGGCTCCGGGTTGGCCAGGGCGAAGATGATCGGGTCGGGCGCCATGCTGCGGATCATCTCCGGCGTCAGCGCCCCGGCGACGGAAACGCCGATGAAGACGTCCGCTCCGACGAGGGCTTCGGTCAGCGTGCCGGTGATCTGGTCCTTGTTGGTCAGGCGGGCCAGTTCCTCCTTGACCCGGTTCAGCCCCTCACGTCCGCGGTGGACGATGCCCCGCCGGTCGCAGAGGATGATGTCGCCCACGCCGACGGTCAGCAGGAGGCGCGCGACCGCGACGCCCGCCGACCCGGCGCCGTTGATGACGACCTTAACCTCTTCGAGCGGAGTGCCGCGCAGCGTGCAGGCGTTGAGCAGCGCCGCCAGCACGATGATCGCCGTGCCGTGCTGGTCATCGTGGAAGACCGGCAGGTCGAGCCGCTCCTTCAGGGCCGCCTCGATCTCGAAGCAGCGCGGGGCGGAAATGTCCTCCAGGTTGATCCCGCCGAACGACGGCGCGATGGCGGTGACGATGTCGACGATGGCCTGCGGATCGCGCTCGGCCACGCAGATCGGGAAGGCCTCAACGCCCGCCAGCGTCTGGAACAGAACCGCCTTGCCCTCCATGACCGGGAGCGCGGCCTGCGGGCCGATGTCGCCCAGCCCCAGCACGGCGCTGCCGTCGGTCACGATCGCGACCAGGTTCTCCTTGACCGTTAGATCGTAGACGACGCTGGGGTCGTCCTGCACCTCGGCGACCGGCGCCAGCGCGGCCGGGGGGACATACAGGAGCTTGAGGATGTGGTGGTCCTTGATCGGGATCTTGCTCCGGATCTCCAGCACGCCGTTGTGCCGCCGCCGCAGATCGATCGCCTGCTCGCGGAGCGTGCGCGGGCGCGGGGTCGGCGGCGTCGCGGGACGGGTCCGGGCGGTGGGCATCCCCTCATAGACGTAGCGCAGGGTGTTCTCGGCCACCTCTTCCGGGTCCACGTCGTGGACCGCCTCACCGGTCTCCTTCGCCGCACGTACCACGGCGGCAGCCAGCGTCGGCGCAACGCGGAAGTCGAAGATGCGGGGCACGATGTTGTCGGCGTGCAACTCGTCCTCCGGCACGAGCCCCGCCAGCGCCTCGGCGGCGTAGACCAGCGTCCGCAGCCGGATGTTCCGGGCGCCCGAGTCGAGCAACCCCCGGAACACGCCCGGGAAGACGAGCGAGATGTCCATCATGTTGGGATGGTCGGAGCGTCCGGTGCCGACCACGGCGGCGCCGGCGGCCTTGGCCTCCTGGGGCGAGATCTCCGGCGTCGGCAGCGCCAGCGCGAAGACGATCGGGTCCCGTGCCATCTCGGCGATCATCTCCGGGGTGACGGTATCGCCGGTGGAGACCCCAATGAAGACATCGGCACCACGCAGCATCTCGGCCAGGCTGCCGCGCCGGTGCTCCGGGTTCGACTCCTTGGCGACGTAGGCCTTGGCCCAGTTCATTCGGTAGGGGCGGTAGGGGTAGATGGCCCCCGCCCGGTCGCACACGACCAGGTCGCGCACGCCGACGCGGTGGAGCAGCCGGGCAATGCCGATGCCGGCCACGCCCGCCCCGGCAATGACCACCCGGATGGCATTCAGTTCCTTGCCGACCACCTTGAGCGCGTTCATCAGCGCCCCGAGCACCAGGATGGAGCTGCCGTGGTGCTGGTTGCTGAAGACCGGGATGTTGCCGCCCTTCTCCAAGTGGTCGGCGATGGTGAAGCTGTGCGGCGCGCTGATGTGGTCCAGACAGATCGCGCCGAAGGTGGGCGTGAGCGCCAGGATGGTTTCGACGATAGACAACGGATCCCGCTGGTCGAGGCAGATCGGGAAGGCGTCGATTCCGGCAAAGGTCTTGAAGAGGACGCTCTTGGCCTCCAGCAGCGGCAGCGCGGCCTCGGGCAACCCGGCCGCCAGGCCGAAGAGATCCGACCCGTCGGTAACGATGGCCACGGTGTTGCCGCGCGAGGTCAACTCGAAGGAGCTGAGCGCGTCCTCGCTGATGACTCGGCACGCCTCGGCTACGCCAGGGGTGTACACCAGGCTTAATACCGCGCGGTCGCGAATTGGTACTTTACTGGAAACCCCGATCAATCCGCTGTGGCGGCGCCGGTAGTTGAGCGCCTCATCCTGCTGCTCAATGAGATACACGTGACCTGCCCAACATCGCTAAGCGGGGTTGTCGCCCGGCTAATGAAACGCCCGGCCGATTTTACATGGCGGCCACAGCCTGTACAATCAGGGTTCAGGCGCCGGATCGTACGTCTCCCAGGACTCGCGCAACACCCGCCGCAGTAACTTGCCGCCCGCGTTACGCGGTAGCGGTTCGTGAGTAAGACGTATTCGCGACGGGATCTTATAGCCTGCCAACCGACCCCGGCAGAAGGCGCGGAGATCCTCAGCAGACAGTTCCTCTCCCGCATCCAACCGTACCACGGCCGCGACCGTCTGGCCCCACTCGGGGTCGGGCAGGCCGATGACGCCCGCTTCCCGCACCTTGGGGTGGGCCAGCAGCACCGCCTCCACCTCGGACGGGTAGACGTTCTCCCCGCCGGTGACGATCAGGTCGTCGCGCCGATCCAGGACGTAGAGATAGCCGTCCTCATCCAGGTAGCCGGCATCGCCGGTGTGCAGCCAGCCGTCCACGATCGCTCGCGCCGTGGCCTCCGGCCGCCCATGGTAGCCGGCCGTCACAATCGGCCCGCGAACCAGGATCTCGCCGGCTTCGCCCGGCGCCGCCGGTCGCCCGTCCCGCTCGATGCGGATCTCATTGGGGTAGAGCGGCTTGCCAGCCGAGCCGATCCGGCGGAGCGCGTCCTCCGGCGCCAGTGTCGCCACCTGCGACGCCGTCTCGGTCAGGCCGTAGGTCTGCATCACCGGGATGCCACGCGCGGCGCACATCTCCAGCAGCGGCCGTGGGGCCGGCCCGCCACCCAGCAGCAGGCAGCGCAGCCAGGGGGGATACGGCTTTTCGCCGCGCGCCGCGAGCATGCGCCACACCATCGTCGCCACGACCGAGACAATCGTCACCCGCTCCTCGTCGATGGCGCGGTTGACCGCCTCGGCTTCGAACGTCTCATGCAGGACGACCGTCATGCCGTAGATCGCGCCGCGGGTCAGGATCGACAGCCCGCCGACGTGGAACAGGGGCAGGCAGGCCAGCCAGCGGTCGTCGGCATGCAAGCCGAGGTTGAGCGCCGAGCCGATCGCGCTCCACCAGAAGTTCCCGTAGGTGAGTAGCGCCCCCTTTGGCCGGCCGGTCGTGCCGGAGGTGTAGACGATGCTGTGGACCTCGTCCGGAGCGTGGTGGTCGACCAGCGCCACGTCCGCTTCCGGGACCGCCTCCAGCGCGACGGCCCCAGGCGGCGCATCCGGCACCACGCCGACCGTCGCGAGCTGCGGCCCCGGCACGGCTGCCGCCACACCCACGGTGTGCGCGTCACACACCAGAAGCCGGGCGCCGGCGTCGGCCACCTGCCAGGCGACCTCGCCGGCCGTGAGCCGAATATTGATCGGCACCAGCACCGCGCCGAGGCGGCCCAGGGCGTGGACGATCTCCACGACGGCCGGCCCGTTCCGCAGCATGATCGCGACCCGGTCCCCGGCGCCGACGCCGAGCGCCGCCAGCCGCCGGGCCATGGCGTCGACGCGGGCGTCCAGCTCCGCGAAGGTCCAGGACTCCCCACCGGCCATTAGCGCCACCCGCTCCGGCGTGCTCCGGGCGCGGGACGCGAGCCAGTCGGGGAGGACATGGCTGGAAGTCGGCAGGTTCATGTCGCGGCCCTCACCCCCTAACCCCCTCTCCCAACCTTGGGAGAGGGGGGACGATAGTCGGGAGCCGTGTCGCAGATCGCATCCTGGATACTTCTCCCCTCTCCCAAAGCTGGGAGAGGGGTCGAGGGTGAGGGCCGCTCCCACCGCGTACGCATCACACTTCCACTCCCAATCCACCTCCAGCCGGCACTGCCATCCGCCCCTGGGTGATCGCGAGCGGGCTGGTGAGAAGGTCGGTGGCGAGGAGGGAGCCGGTGGCCAGGCCGCAGG
>NZ_JADGHZ010000149.1 GCF_019683595.1 Sphaerobacter sp.
ACCTGCTCGGGGCCCCGGGGGGTTGGACCTGCCCCGCGGCCGCGGCGGGGGGGGGGGCGCCCCCCCCCCCCCGGCGCAGCGAAGGATCTCTGATGCGGGGCCGATGCGATGCGAGATCCTTGGCTCCGCCGCCCGGCGCTCCGCTCCGGTCGGCTCCGCTCAGGATGACAGCGACCGGGCAACGGGGTCGGCGACGGTATATCACGGTAATTCATCAAACTCCATAGGCCGGCATCTTTCCTGGCCGCGCCGGCCCCACTGACCGACGCACCGTGCGGCGCCGCCGCCTGCCGGTCGCCCGCCCCGCACGGCTGCATCGGGAGCGGTCTATACACACGTCGCCGACCTCCGACAGCAGCGGGGATGGACCGCGTCCCGGCCTTGGACGGCGACCGGGGTCATCCGGCGTCGGCCCCGGCGACGCAGGCGCTCCTTCGGTGCTACTATGTGCCCTGAGCCGCCCATGCCAGCGGGATGCCGCATCTGGGCCCGGCACCAGCGAGGGATCGGACCACGCCGGTCACGACCGGCGTTCGCCACGGGTACGCGGGAGGTAACCACCATGGCGACAGAGGTCACCACCAAGGAGTACGGACTATTGATCGGCGGGCAGTTCGTTCCCGCCGCCTCCGGGGAGACCTTCCCCACCTACAACCCGGCAACCAACGAGGTCATCGCGCACGTGCCGAAGGCGGGCCGCGAGGATGTCAACCGGGCCGTCGCCGCCGCGCGCAAGGCCTTCGACGAGGGCCCCTGGGGGAAGATGACCCCGATGGAGCGCGCCAAGCGCATGCGGAGGGTCGCTGAAATCCTGCGCGAGCGGCTGGAAGAGATCGCCCGCCTGGAGACGCTCAACTGCGGCAAGATCATCATCGAGTCGCGCGCCGATGTCGCCGCCTCGGCCAACTGCTTCGACTACTACGCCAACCTGACCGGGCAGATCTGGGGCGAGACGATCCCCATGAACGGCCCGCTCTTCGACTACACCCTCCGCGAGCCGTACGGCGTCTGCGGGCAGATCATCCCCTGGAACTTCCCGCTGCTGATGGCGGCATGGAAGGTCGCTCCGGCGCTCGCGGCGGGCAACACGGTCGTCCTCAAGCCCGCCAGCGCGACACCGCTGACCGCGCTCGTCCTGGGCGAGATCTGCCAGGAAGCGGATATCCCCGACGGGGTCGTCAACATCCTGACCGGGCCCGGCGCCGAGGTCGGCGCGGCCATCGCCGAGCACCCCGACGTCGACAAGATCGCCTTCACCGGCGAGACGGAGACGGGCCGCGAGATCCTGCGGCTGTCCGCCGGGACGATCAAGAAGGTGTCGCTGGAGCTGGGCGGCAAGTCGCCCAACATCGTCTTCTCCGACGCCGACCTGGAGGAGGCGGTCAACGGCTCGCTCTTCGCCATCTTCACCAACGCCGGCCAGCGCTGCACCGCCCGCACCCGGCTCTTCCTCCACGAGTCGATCCACGACCAGTTCCTGTCCGACTTCATCGCCAAGGCCGGCAAGATCCGCATCGGCGACCCGCTGGAGGACACCACGCAGATGGGCCCGGTCATCTCCAAGCGCCAGTGCGAGCGCGTGCTGGGCTTCATCGAGCGGGCGCGCAGCGAGGGCGCGAACCTGGCGCTCGGCGGCAAGCGCCCGGACGACGAGGTGCTCCAGAAGGGCAACTTCATCGAGCCGACCATCTTCACTCAGGTCCAGAACGATATGACCATCGCGCAGCAGGAGGTCTTCGGGCCGGTGCTCTCGGTCATTCCCTTCCGGGATGAGTCCGAGGTCGTGGCGATGGCGAACAACACCATCTACGGCCTGGCCGCGACGATCTGGACCAACGACCTGAAGCGCGCCCACCGGCTGGCATCCCGTATCCGCGCCGGGAACGTCAGCATCAACTTCCCGACCGTCAACCCGCCGGAGGCGCCGTTCGGCGGCTTCAAGCAGAGCGGCATCGGCCGGGAGCTCAGCCGCCACGCGCTCGACCTCTACACCCAGGTCAAGAACGTGGTCGTCAACCTGGCCGACGAGCGCTTCGACTGGTACGGCAAGTGGCCCGTGGGGCAGAAGTAGGAGAGGCGATCCCTCACCCCCTAACCCCCTCTCCCCTTGTGGGAGAGGGGCAGGGGGTGAGGGGTTCCGTTACCTTCTTGTCATCTACGGGAACAACGTCTCCAGCGCGTAGCGGCCGGCGCTGAGGATGGCGAGTGTCGCGTAGGCGCCGAGGAGAGCGCCGAGGGCGGGGCCGGCGAGTTCGCGCGGCGTCGCGGCTGCCAACACGCGCGACCGGCCCAGCAGGATCAACACCAGCGCGATCTCGAAGAGCGCCAGCACCGCCGCGCCGATCAGGAGCAGCGTGATCGGCGTGTAGAGCGCGGGGATACCGCTCCCCGCAGCCAACCCGAACGCACCTGCCATGGCGAGCACGTCAGCGAGGTCACGCCACCCGCGCAGTGCCGGTTCCCGCTGCGTCAGCTCCGGCCGCCAGATCGTCGCCGCGGTGAGCAACCAGAGGAACGTCCCCAACGTTGTACCCATGAGCGCTCCGGTGATGTACCGGAGCGTATTTGTCGGGGGATAGATCGCCGGAAGGCCGGTGTCGTCGAGGAGCGAGTTGATCCCGTCGATGCCCATGGCCACGGCGAACCCACCAAGCAACAGGACGATCGGAAGGGAAGGCAGCCCGGCAGCGCGCACGCGTCCCCGGGTCAGAAGGTAGAGCTGGGTCACCAGGAACCCGCCGTAGATGCCGGTCATGCGCGCGTCGAAGGGGAGCCGCACCACACCGAACCAGAAGGAATGGTCCGGGATCTGGGCACACAGTCCGTGCAGCAGCGCGAGGGATTTCGTCTCCAGCGGCGCCGGCACGCCCAGGAACACGAGGAGTGATAGACCAACCAGCACGACGAACACGGTACCCCGCCGCTCACCCCCGGTGAGTACCTGGTATGCGACCTTCGTCATCTTTGGGCTCCCTCGTCACCCGCTACCGGCATCCCCGCGTATAGTAGACTAGGTGACCCATTCCTAGTATTTCCGACAACGATTGCTCGTTGTACGGACATCTTGACCGTTCACTTGTTGGGGACGTACCGTTGTCGCGAGCGCAGCCGACTACGTGCGGCTGCCGCCTGACAAGACGAAGAGCGAGCAGACCATGTTGCGTGAGCGATTGAATCGGCGGACGTTGCTCAAGGTGGCCGGGGGTGCGCTCCTGGCGACCGTGGTCGACTTCCGGCAACCGGGAGCACAGGCCAGCGCCATGACCCGCACCGCGTGGGTCGAGCGCGACGTCTTCCCCACGAGCGGCCAGTATCAATCTGCCGTCTTCACCACCGAGGGCCAGTACAACAGCATCGAGGTCGGGTGGTTCGCGGATATCCCGGCAGGGAGCCGGCTCGACTTCGCGGTGCGCACGAGCGTCGATGGGACGACCTGGAGCGAGTGGGTCGACCTCCATGCGGACGACCACCTGCAACCGCTCGAGGGCCGGCGCACCTACGCGGTTCCGCTCCTGACGGAGCCGAGCACGCACCTCCAGTACCGGGTCGACATCGTGCCGAACGCGCTGGGCGAGGCACCCCTCCTCCACGAGGTTGAGATCGCGGCGGTCGATACCTCCGCCCCGGCACAGCTCCTGGCGGCGACCGACCTGATCGACGGCTGGATCATCCCGCGCGCGGGATGGGGTGCGGACGAGTCGCTCCGCTTCAAGGACGGCGAGGAGATCTGGGAGCCGGAGTACGCGCCGATCCAGAAGGTGATCCTGCACCACACCGTCACCCAGAACCGGCCCCCGGACCCGGCGGCCGCCATCCGGTCGATCTACTACTACCATGCCGTCACCCTCGGCTGGGGCGACATTGGCTACAACTTCCTCGTCGACTGGGAGGGTCGCGTCTACGAGGGCCGCTACGGCGGCGGAGGCGTGGTCGGCGGCCACGCGCTCCAGTACAACCGCGGCAGCATCGGGATCGCCGTCCTCGGCAACTTCCAGGACACGCCCGTGCCTCAGGCGGCGCTCGACGCGATCGTGCGTCTGATCCGCGAGCGTGCCGGAAACGTCGACCCAGGCGGCTGGAGCTTCTTCGTCGACCGGGACAACGTCCCCAACATCGCCGGCCACCGCGACGTGCTCTCAACCGAATGCCCCGGCTCGGCGTTCTACGCCCGGCTCCCGGAGATCCGGGGCTGGCTGAAGGGGACCGGGCCGATTTACGCGCCACAGTCAGCCGACGCCCGGGGCCGCCTGGTCGCCGTCACCATCACCCCGAAGTCGACCTACGTCGGGATGCCGATCCGCGTCGACGCGGTGGTCGAGAACATCGGATCGACCCCGCTCTACGGGCAAGAGCCCGCCGACGGCTACATGTACGTCGAGGGGCAGGACTTCCAAAGCGCCGGCTTCCCCAAGATCGAGGGGCGCTTCCGCGTCGGGATTGACTACTCCGGTAACGACGGCCTGCCGAATCCGTTCCGCTGGGGCACGCCCCACCCGATTGCGCCCGGCGAGCGGGCGACCATCACCGGCTACTTCCGCCTGGCATCCACCGGCACAAAGACGATCACCGCCAGCCTCGTCCAGGAATTCGTCCGCTACCATGAGGAGAACGCCTTCCCCCAGGAGATCACGATCGAGCCCCCACCGACCGACGCCGTACCCCGCAGCCCCAATGCGGACATGGTCTACGTCGACGTGACCGGGCACAACGTCCCCCGGATCTTCTGGGACTACTGGGAGCGCAACGGCGGGCTGATGCGCTTCGGCTACCCGCTGACCGAGCCGTTCTACGAGCTGTCGCCGGTGGACGGCAAGGCACTGCTGGTCCAGTACTTCGAGCGTGCCCGCTTCGAACACCACCCCGATCTGGCCGGAACCCCCTACGAAGTGCTCCTCGGCCTGCTGGGTCGCGAGATCACCGCGGGGCGCGAGCATGAGGCACCGTTCCGTCCGCTGGCGAATGCCACGCCCGGCCCTGATCGCGACTTCTTCCCGGCGACAGGGCACACCCTCGCCTACGGCTTCCGCGACTACTGGTACCGCAACGGCGGGCTGCCGATCTTCGGGTACCCGATCAGCGAAGAGTTCTCCGAGCTGAGCAGGACCGACGGCCAGATGCACACGGTGCAGTACTTCGAGCGTGCCCGCTTCGAGTGGCACCCGGACAAGCGCGGCACGCCCTACGAGTTCCTGCTCGGCCACCTCGGCCGGGAGATCCTCATCGCCCGCGGCTGGCTGAAGGGCGCGTACTAGCGGCGCAGCAGCAGCATAGCTGGAACACGATCGCGGCGGGTATCGTCCACGAACGACACCCGCCGCGCCGCGTTTCGCGCACAGGGCGAATCACCGTCCGGCACCGAACGGACGACAGCGCTCCAAACGGTGTCAGACGACGAGCACCTCGACGTCGATGTTCCCGCGGGTTGCCTTGGAGTAGGGGCACATGGCGTGGGCCGCGTCGGCAAGTTCGCGCGCCTTCTCACGGTCCACACCGGGGATCTCGACCATGATCTTCGCGGCGAGACCGAACCCACCCTCGGGATCGGCCCCCAGCGCCACCTCGACCTTCACGGTCGAGTCCGTCACGTCCACGTCGGCCTGACGCCCGACCGCCAGCAGGGCGCCCTGGAAGCAGGCACCCCACGCGGCGGCGAAGAGCTGCTCCGGGTTGGTTCCCTCGTTGGGACCGTCCGTCTTCGGGCGCCGAAGCTGGACATCCAGCACCCCGTCATCGCTGACGGCGTGGCCCTCACGCCCGCCGGTCACCGTGACGGTCGTCGAATAGCGGGGAGTGATCTTTGCCATACGTCCTTCCTCTCTCTCTCCAACGGATCTTTTGCCGTCGTTCGCAGGACGTCCTCCGCATCGTAGCAGCGGCCATACAGCCGCGAAACCCTGCCTGCGGCTCCGTGGCTAGTGCACCAGCCCCGCGCCGGGGTCGCTCGTGACACCCGAACGCGCCCGCTCGGCGGCAACGAGCGTGCGAGCCGCGGGGACGACCTCGGACGCATAGAGCTCGATCGACGCCGCGTCGTCCGCCGCCAGGATGAAGCCACTGACGCCGTACGTCAGGGCGATCGCCGCGATCTGCTCCGCCCATGCCTCGGGCGGACCGTCGAACAGGCCACGGCCCGATGGCGCGAATCGCCCACCGATGTTCAGGAACCGTCGCACGGCGCGGGGGTCACGCCCCGCCTGAGCCGCGCCCTCGTCGATGTACTTGTTCATCTCCTCCAGGTCGGCCACCCCGCCCTCCAGGTAGGCGAGTGTCGGGATCCAGCCGTCCGCCCGGCGCCCGATGAGGCGCAGCATCCGCGGCTTGTAGGCACCGATCCAGATCCCGATGTCATGCGCCGGCGCGGGACCGCGTTTGGCGCCCTTCACCTGATAGTACGTGCCGTCGACGTACACGCCGCCGCGCTGATCGGCCGCCCACAGCTCGCGGATGATCTGGATCGCCTCCTCCAGGGCCTCGACCGCCTCTCCCGGCGTCCGGCGCGGCCCGCCCATGGCGGCGATGGGGCCCCAGAACCCACCGGCCCCGAGACCCAGCTCGAAGCGACCACCGCTCAGCCGGTCCAGGCTGGCGGCCGCGCGGGCCAGGACCGCCGGCTGCCGCAGCGGGAGGTTGAGCACGTTCCCGGCGACGCGGATCCGCTCCGTGCGAGACGCCACGAAAGACAGCAGCGTCCACGTATCGTAGAACGCCGGTTGGTAGGGGTGGTCCTGGAATGTCACCAGATCGAGCCCGGCGCGCTCCGACACGAGAGCCAGGTCCACCGCGTGCATCACCGGCTGCGCCACCGGCGTGACGAATGTTCCGAAGAGTAGTTCGTGTCCGTAGTCGGTCATAGCGTCTCCTCGATGATGGGTCGACAGGCCGGATCAGCGGGCGAGCACACCCGGCGCAATGTTGAAGTTGTCCCGAAACACATTGTCCGGATCGTAGCGCGCCTTCAACTCGCGCAGGCGCTGGAGCGTCCGCGGCGGGAACGCGTCGGCGATCCGCTCCGGGCGCGGGTCAGTCTCAAAGTTGAGGTAGATCCCGGTGAAGTGGTGGTGCAGCGCATCCCACTCGGCGTCGAGACGGGCTCGGCTGGTACCGAACGCGGTCACGTGGAAGTTGGCCGAGCGGTGGGCGTAGGCCGTGGCGTCGGGGTCGACGTCCGACACCGCGCCGCCGACCGACCGGATCTGGAAGAAATACACTGCCCCGCCAAGGATCAGTCGCTCCACCGCTGCGGCGAACGAGGGCGTGATGTGCTCGATGAGCCCCGAGCGCGCCACCGGCTCGCCCTGCCCGTCGTGGTAACCACCCTGCGCGTTGGCCATGATGCTCGCGTACGGCGTGATGACGGCGTACTGGTCGTAGAGCGGCGCGACGGCGGCGAGCGGCTGCAGGCGATCGACGATCGTCTCCGGCTGATCCGAGGCGACCACGGCCATCACCTGCGCCACCAGCGGCTGCCCCCGGCGCGGGCGGCCCATGACGAGGAAGCTCGTCAGATCGCGCGGCGCCGCCTCGACTGCCGCGCCCCATCGTTCCAGGAAGCCAGCCGTGTCGCCGGCGTCGAACACGAACTGCGCCCAGCCGACATTGCCCACCGCGTCGGCCTCGAACTCGAACGACGTCACGATGCCGAAGTTGGCCCCGGCGCCGCGCACCGCCCAGAACAGGTCCGGGTTCTCCTCGTCGCTGGCGCGGACGATCGACCCATCGGCGAGGACCATCTCCACCGCCCGCAGATGATCGATCGTCAACCCGTGCAGGCGGGAGAGCCAGCCGATGCCGCCGGCCGTCGCCAGCCCACCCACGCCCACGCCGCCGTAGTCGCCGGAGCTGAGCGCCAACCCATAGGGCGCCAGCGCCGCGGCGACATCCCCCCAGCGGGCGCCCGGCCCGAGCCGTACCCGGCGCGCCGCCGGGTCCAGCACCTCGATGCGGTTCATCCGGCCCAGGTCGATGACGATACCGCCGTCGTTGGTCGAGCGGCCGCTGATCCCATGCCCACCGCTGCGGATCGAGAGCGGCACCTGTGGATGGGCACGCGCATAGGCGAGCGCGTCGATCACCTGCTCGACGCTGCTCACTGGCAGCACCAGACCGGGCGACCCCCCGCGCATGTACGTCGACCGGACACGCGCGTACTCCACGTCGCCCGGCTCGATGGCGACCTCGGCCAGCGACGGCGGGATGGCATCGTAGTCGATTCCA
>NZ_JADGHZ010000150.1 GCF_019683595.1 Sphaerobacter sp.
GTGCGTTGCTGGGGGCCGCCGTCGGGCAGCGGCGGGTGGGGGATACCCAGCATGTCCATCAGCCGGAACGCGTTGCGGGGGCCCTGGTTGGCGTAGTTGGTGTTGAAGAAGACGTGGACCGCCTCGGCGGCGCGGACCGCCGCCTCCAGCTTGTCCCGCCACTCCTCCAGTTCCTCGGTGCTGTATTCCCAGTTGAAGCGGTCGCGGCTGGAGCCGGTGAACTTGTACCAGGTCTCGTAGTTGCGACCATGGAAGCGGATGATGGCCAGGCGCGGATTGGTCACGCCGTACACCGGCGGGACGCTCCCGGTGCCCATCTGCGGCTCGTCGGCCATGGTGAAGGCAAGGCCCGCCTCCTGGAGCAGGCGCAGCGTGTCCTCGGCGTGCTCCGGGTCGAGCCAGTCGCGGCGGCGGAACTCGACCGCGATGGTGAAGCCGGGCAGCAGCTCCGGCAGCAGGCGGAGGTACTCGCGGTGCTCCTCGGTGTTGCGGTAGGAGGGCGGGAACTGGAAAGTGAGCGCGCCCAGCTTCCCGGCCTGGGCCAGCGGCTCGATCGCCTCCCCAAAGGCCTCGGCCACGGCGGCGTCGGGCACGGGCGCCTCGCCCCTGGGCGTCTCGGGCGTGCTGGTCAGCTCGCGCGGCGGCTTCACGTCGAAGATGAAGCCGGGCGGCGTGCGCTGCACCCACCCCTCGACCATGCGCCGGTTCGGGATGCGGTAGTAGGTGGTGTTGACCTCCACGATCGGGAAGTAGCGGGCGTAGAAGGGGAGTTGCTCCGCCGGTTTGATCCCCGGCGGGTAGAAGGGATCGTGGTCGCTCCAGGCAGAGGTGCCGATGAGTAGCTGACCCATGTGTGCGCTCCTCCCAACCGGTATCGGTCCCGGCGCGGCGTGCGCGGAGCCGGATAATGGGATCCGCGGTGCTCCGGCGCTCGATTATCGCACGGCGCGCGAGCCCGTTGGCAGCATCCGTGCAAGTGCAGACGCAGGGTCCGCGCCCACGCTGACGTGCGCGATGGGCCAGGAACGCCCCGGCGGTGCCCGGCGCGACGTGGTGCACGCCCAATGCCCGCCGAACCGGAAGGAGCCACACCATGGCCATCATCCCGCAGCAAGATCAGGAATACCTAAAGGGGCTCTTCGCCGAGAAGCTGGAGCACCCGGTCATGCTCCGCTTCTACACCCAGCGCCAGTCGGTGCTGAGCGTCCCGGGGCAAGAGTGCGGCACCTGCTCCGACACCCACGCGCTGCTGAACGAGTTGGTCGCGCTCTCCGACAAGCTCACGCTAGAGGTCCACGACTTCGTCGCCGAGCAGGAGCAGGCGAAGGCCGAGGGGATCGAGGAGATCCCGGCGATCGTGCTGGAGGGGCAGA
This sequence comes from Sphaerobacter sp., assembly GCF_019683595.1. GTDB lineage: Bacteria > Chloroflexota > Chloroflexia > Thermomicrobiales > Thermomicrobiaceae > Sphaerobacter. The sequence continues at coordinate 1,374 of NZ_JADGHZ010000150.1, forward strand.
ACAAGGGCACGGTGCGCTTCATCGGCGTCCCGGCCGGCTACGAGTTCGCCACGCTGATCGAGGATCTCATCGACGTCTCCCGCGGTACCACGTCGCTCCAACCGTCCAGCCGCGAGGTGCTGGTCACGCTGGAGAAACCGGTCCACATCAAGGTCTTCGTCACCCCTACCTGACCGTACTGCCCGAGTGCCGCCAGGCTGGCGCACATGATGGCGATCGAGAGCGACAAGGTGACGGCGGACGTGATCGAGGTGAGCGAGTACCCCCTCATGGCCCAGCGCTACCAGATCTACGGCGTGCCGAAGACCGTCATCAACGAGTCGATCGAGCTGGAGGGCGCGCGACCGGAGGCGGCGATGGTCGGCGCGGTCGAAGCCGCGTCCCGCACTGCCGCGTCCTGACCGGGCACACCGCCCGGCTCTCGCGCACCATGAGCAGCGACGGCGCTCCAGACCGGGCGCGTCTCTGCTACAGTTAGAAAGTAACCACGCCGTCGTGTGGCCCAGAGTCGGTCCCGGTCCACTCGTTCCACCCCGTGCGTGCCTCGCGACGGCACGGCCGCAGTCATCGTAGGTGAGGAGCACGGCGATTCTATGCGCCCGGTCCGGCGCATCATCACCCCGCTCGAGGAGTTCATCCATTCGGAGGTGTCGGGCGGGATCGTCATGCTGCTCGCGGCCCTCGTCGCGCTCATCTGGGCCAACTCACCCTGGAGCCAGAGCTACACGGACCTCTGGCACACCCCGCTGCGGATCGGAGTCAACAGCACCGCGCTGCCCCTGACCCTCCACCAGTGGATCAACGACGGCCTGATGGCCATCTTCTTCCTCGTCGTCGGCCTGGAGATCAAACGGGAGCTGCTGGTCGGTGAGCTGTCCTCGCCGCGGCAGGCGGCGCTCCCAGTCGCGGCGGCGTGCGGCGGAGCGATCACGCCGGCGCTGATCTACCTCGCGCTCAATGCCGGGACCGATATGGTCCGCGGCTGGGGCGTCCCGATGGCGACGGACATCGCCTTTGCGCTCGGCGTGCTCGCACTGCTCGGGTCGCGGGTGCCGATCGGGTTGAAGGTGTTCCTGACGGCGCTCGCCATCGCCGACGACCTCCTGGCCGTGCTCGTGATCGCGATCTTCTACACCGGCGACCTCAACTGGGGAGCACTGGCGGTCGGTGGCGGGATCCTGCTTCTGCTGCTCGGTGCGAACCTGGCGCGGGTGTCCCAGCCGATCGTCTACGCCGTGCTCGGGGTCGGCCTGTGGCTCGCGTTCTTCCAGTCTGGCATTCACGCGACGGTGGCCGGGGTGCTGCTGGCAATGACCATCCCGGCACGGAACCGAATCGACCCTACGGAGTTCCTCGACCGGGCGGGCGCCGCGCTGGAGGAGTTCCGCGACGCCTGCGAGCCGGGCCGGAGCGTCCTCTCCAACGAGCGGCACCAGCAGGCGCTGCACGCGCTGCGGGCCGCAGTGGAGCAGGTGCAGCCGCCGATGCAGCGGATGGAGCACGCGCTCAATCCCTGGGTCGCCTTCCTCATCGTGCCGCTCTTCGCGCTGGCGAATGCGGGGGTCGCGATCGGGGGCAACCTGCGCGACGACTTCTCGAGCACCGTCACGCTCGGCGTGCTCCTCGGCCTCATCATCGGCAAGCAGATCGGCATCACCGCGACCACCTGGCTGGTGGTGCGCACCGGGCTGAGTAAGCTCCCGGAAGGAGTCACGTGGCGACACCTCCACGGCGCAGCCACGCTGGGAGGGATCGGCTTCACCATGGCGCTGTTCATCGCGGAGCTGGCCTTCGTCGACGAGACCCACCTGACCATGGCCAAGCTGGGGATCTTCGCGGCCTCGCTCGTCTCCGGCATCCTCGGTTGGATCCTGCTGCGCCTCACCCCTGCCCCGCAGACCCGCCAGGCCATCCAGGCGGCTGATTGAGCGTGATCGGGCTCTCAGCGCGCCGGTATCGTGCATAGCTCCCCTCTCCCAACGTTGGGAGAGGGGTCGGGGGTGAGGGCCGCTCCGGCGACACTGCACGGTTGACGGCTCGGCGGGATCGGGTCTACACTGGGCACGCAAGACCTTCGGGGCAGGGTGAGGCGCGTGGCGCCAATTCCCGACCGGCGGTATAGCCCGCGAGCGGCGAGAGCCGCAGGATCCGGTGAAACTCCGGGGCCGACGGTATAGTCCGGATGGGAGAAGGTATGCGACGGCCGGTCCGGCCGTGCGAACCTATCTTGCCACCGCAACCCGAGGGCTTGCCCTCGGGTTTTTCGTGTCAACGACGCGGGGGCGAGCCATAGTGACCACGGACTGCCGGGTCGTGCCGGCAACCGACCTCCACTGGATGCGGCGGGCTCTCGACCTCGCCGCCAGCGTCCGCGGGCGCGTCGCGCCCAACCCCGCCGTTGGAGCTGTCCTGGTCCGCGACGGCCGCCTGGTCGGCGAGGGAGCCACCGAGCCGCCACCCGGCGCCCACGCCGAGATCGTCGCGCTCCGACAGGCGGGCGCCCTCGCTCGCGGCGCCACGCTATACGTCACTCTCGAACCATGTGCCCACTACGGGCGCACCCCGCCCTGTGTCGATGCCCTGATGACGGCCGGGATCGCCCGCGCCGTCGTGGCGCTGCGCGACCCCTACCCGGCGGTCAACGGGCGAGGCCTCCGCCGCCTGGCCGAGGCCGGGGTGCAGGTCGAACTGGGCTTGGCCGCCGGTGCCGCCGCCGCAATCAACGCCGGGTTCCTCAAGCGGGTGCACTGCGGCCTGCCGGAAGTGACGGCCAAGTTCGCGGTCAGCCTCGACGGCAAGATCGCCACGCGCACCGGCCATGCGCGCTGGATCACCGGCGCCGAGGCGCGGCGTGAGGGCCACCGGCTGCGCGACATGCACGACGCCATCATGGTCGGCGTCGGCACGCTCCTGGCCGACGACCCGCTACTCACCACGCGCCTCCCACCCGAGGACTGCGGTGCCGGCGGGCCGCATCACCCACTCCGCGTCGTGGTCGACAGCCGGGCGCGGACCCCACCGGGTGCCGCCATGCTGCAGCCGCACGTCCCGGGTCGCACGCTGATCGCGACCACCGGTTCCGCCCCACCCGAGCGCGTCGCGGCACTTCACGCGGTTGGCGCCGAGGTGGTGACGCTCCCGGACCAGGGTGGGCGGGTCGACCTGCATGCGCTGCTGCGTTGCCTCGCGGCGCGGGGCGTCAACAGCGTGCTGGTCGAAGGGGGCGGGACGCTGCTCGGCGCGCTCTTCGACGCGGGGCTGATCGACCGCGCGGCCGCGTTCATCGCCCCGATCATGATCGGCGGGCGGGATGCGCCGGGCCCGCTGGGCGGCGAGGGTGTGGCCACGATGGACGCGGCGTGCCGCCTCCGCGAGGTCGAGGTGCGACAGGTCGGGAGCGATCTCATGGTGCAAGGCCGGGTACAGCCGATCCCCGGACTGGAGGAGGTGTGATGTTCAGCGGCATCGTCGAGGAAGTCGGTACCGTCGCCGCGCTCGGCCGGGCCGGTGGCGACGTGGCGCTCACCATCCGCGGCCGCACGGTGCTGGAGGGCACGCGGTTGGGCGACAGCATCGCCGTCAACGGGGTCTGCCTCACCGTCGCTGACCTGGGCGCGGACCACTTCGTCGCCAACCTGCAACCGGTGACGCTCCGGCTGACGAATCTGGGTGATCTCAGCCCGGGTTCCCCGGTGAACCTGGAGCGCTCGGTCACAGTCGGCGGCAGGATCGGCGGCCACTACGTCCAGGGCCACATCGACGGCACTGGCCGAGTCGTCTCGCACACGCCGGACGGCGCAGCGGTCGTGGTCCGCATCGCGACACCGCCGGAGATCCATCGCTACCTGGTGCCGCGCGGCTTCATCGCCGTCGACGGCGCCAGCCTGACGATTGTGGAGGTGCTGCCGGACGGCTTCACCGTCTCGCTGGTGACCCACACCCAGCACCACACCACGCTGGCGCGCAAGCGGCCCGGCGAGCGGGTCAACCTGGAGGTGGACATCATCGCGAAGTACGTGGAGCGGCTCTGCGGTCCGCAGCCCGGCGCGGGAGTCGACCTCGACCTGCTGCGGCGGGCGGGGTTCGCCTAGGGGGAGGAGGCACCGTGCCGCTGGCGACGATCGAGCAGGCCATCGCCGCGCTGCGCGCGGGCCGGTTCGTCATCATCATCGACGGGCCGGACCGGGAGAACGAGGGCGATCTCTGCATCGCCGGGCAGTTCATCACCCCGGAAGCGGTGAACTTCATCGTGCGCGAGGCGCGCGGGCTCCTCTGCGCGGCGATGGCCCCGGAATGGGTCGATCGGCTCCGCCTGCCGCCCATGGTCGACCCGGCGGTCAACTCCGCCCCGTTCGGCACCGCCTTCACCGTGTCGGTGGAGGCGCGGGAGGGGGTAACGACGGGCATCTCGGCGCACGACCGGGCCCGGACGATCCGCACCCTGGCCGATCCGGCGTCCACTCCCGCCGACTTCGCCATGCCCGGCCACGTCTTCCCGCTCCGCGCCCGCCCCGGCGGGGTGCTGGAGCGACCGGGGCAGACCGAGGCGGCGGTCGACCTGGCGCGACTGGCCGGGCTGCACCCGGTCGTGGCCATCTGCGAGATCATGGCGGACGACGGGACCATGGCCCGACTCCCCGTGCTGGAGCGCTTCGCCGCGCGCCACGACATCCCGATCATCAGCGTCGCCGACCTCGCCGCCGTGCGCCGGGCACAGGCAGACCGTCACCCAGCCGGCTTGGCAGACCCCAGCCCCGCGGGGACCGTCGCCCGCGAGGGCTCGACGTACGGGCGACGCTAGCGGCGGCGCAGCGACCACACAACCGCCGGGGGCACCAGGACACCCCGGCACGCAGCAGGCGTAAGGAGAGAGACGATGCGGACGATTGAGGGCATGTTAACCGGGCGCGGGCTGCGCATCGGTATCGTGGTGGCGCGCTTCAACGAGTTCGTCACTTCCAAGCTCATGGAGGGCGCGCTGGACGCGCTGGTGCGGCACGAGGTCGATCCCGACGCCATCGACGTGCTGTGGGTGCCGGGCTCGTTCGAGATCCCGCTCGCGGCGAAGCGCATGGCCGACTCCGGGCGCTACGACGCGGTCGTATGCCTCGGCGCCGTGATCCGGGGCGCGACGCCGCACTTCGACTACGTCGCTGCCGAGGTCGCCAAGGGCGTGGCGAACGTCTCGCTCGCCACCGGCGTCCCGGTCATCTTCGGCGTGCTCACCACCGACACCATCGAGCAGGCGATCGAGCGCGCCGGCACCAAGGCCGGCAACAAGGGCTTCGACGCCGCCGTCACCGCAATCGAGATGGCGAACGCCCTGCGGCAACTGGACACCGTCGCGGGGAGGGACTGACCACGAGGGCGACATCAGCGGAGCCGGGCAGTCGGCCCGGCTCCGCATCCTGCGTCCTGCCCCGAAAACCACGCAGGCTCCGCCGATCGCCACTCTCTCACGACATGACCACGCGCAAGACTTGACATTTCGCCAGTCTGTGATACGATCATAGTACCTTTGTACTAGCCATGTTGTGCCGTTGGACCGCCCGACGTATGGGGCGAGTTCGGCGCGCCTGTATGGAGGGAGGTCGGGGGGCGAGACGCCTCGCGCCCCGGCGAGAGGTTCCTGCATGCCCGGCGCGAGGCACGGGGTACGGGGAGGAGTGCCGGTCGGCGACCGGCAGGAAGGACGCATGCCATTGCACACCAGACTGCTTCGCCTCGCGGTGGCGCTGGGACTCGTCGCCGCCCTCTTCGCTGCTGCCATCAGCCCGACCGTCGCGGCTTCCGAGGACGCGGTGGTGGGCCGCATCTACTTCCCCTGGGTGCCGCACAACAACACGATCGCCGGGGTGGCTGGCGTGACCGGCGCGATCGTCGTGCAGAACGTCGAGCCCGTCGCCGTCGATGTGGTGGTGAAGACTACGACTGGGGAGAAGCTTGCCGCGCTGACGCTCAAGCCGCGCGCATCACAGGTGTGGACCGCCGCGCAGCTCAAGATTCCCCGGGAGTACCCGGAAGAAGGCGTGTCGGGCGGCGCCGGGATCATCGTCGAGGCACGCTGGAACGACCCCGAGGAGATCTACCAGATCGACCATAGCATCTGCGTGCGGCGAGATTGGTCTGTGGTGAGGGTATCGTCGCGCAACTACGACATCATCCAAGACTTCAAGTCCCCCATCGTGATCGCGAAGATCGCGCAGGGGAATTTCGTCTTCCCGGCCGGCAGCTATGTCACGTGGTGGGATGGGAACGGCACGCTCGTCATCGACTGGAGCCCGGGCGGGCCGGAGCCGGACACGAACACCGCGTATCAGGTGACGGCGTATGAACGGTGTCGGCCCCCACGGATCGCAGGGATCGAGAAGCACGCGGTCGGCACCCTGTTCGGCCCTCAGACGACAAGCACCACCGACATGGTGGACGGCTACAGCGCTGTGCCACAGAGCGACCTGGAGCTCGCCGCAGAAGGCGGGGAGACACTGGAAGGGCAGGTCCGCTGGGTTGTGCCGATCGTGCAGACCAGCAGCGGCTGGAACACCGAGATCTTCATCACCAATGTCTCGCAGAACGACGCTACCGTGAACGCGACGTTCTATCCGGCGGCTGGGCAGGGCGTGGCCGGGCGAGGCACCCTCATCCTCGGCAACTACTGGCTGCCCGCGGGGGAGAGCGTCTCGGTTGACCTCCTGGCCGACACCCCGTTGCCGGAGGGCCGCGTCGGCTCGCTCTGGGTGGACGCGAATGAGGACGTGGTCGTCGCCGCGTTCCGGATGAAGCCGG
>NZ_JADGHZ010000151.1 GCF_019683595.1 Sphaerobacter sp.
GGCGCTCTCCGCCGCGATCAAGTTCATGATCACCGGCGGCGTCCTGCTGCTGGCCGTCACCATCGACGCCCTCGCCCGCCGCCGCCGCCAGGCCGCCGGGCGGGCGTAGACACCGCGACGCTCGACGTGCCGCGGCGGGCGCCTGGTGCGGCACGCGGGATCGGGCTACCGCTCAGGACCACCGCACTCATTGACGGTGCCCCGCCGGCTTGCCGACCCGGGCTGCGGCTCGATCTCCCGCAGCATGGCGTCCGCGATCAGGCTGACCGGCACCGAGCCGTAGGCGAGGAACGCGTCGTGGAACTGGCGGAGGTGGAAGCCCGCGCCCTGCCGCGCCGCGAGGGTCCGGCGCAGGTCGTGGATCAGATCGGTGCCGACGAGGTACATCAGCGCCGTGCCCGGGAACATGCTGTTCTTGACCGCCTCGTCGCTCATGCCGACGCGCTCGCGATAGAACGCGGCGGCTTCGTCGAGCGTGAAGGCCCCGGTGTGGAGGCGCACGTCGACGATGGCCCGCGCCGCCATGCGCAGCCGTGAATGGGTCTCCGCGACGCGCTCAAGCGGCGTCAAGAAGCCGAACTCATCCATCAGTTCGGTCGCGTAGCACGCCCACCCTTCGGCCATCGTCCCGCCGCAGAACATGGCGATCCGGGAGGCGCAGTCGACCGCGGCCACCTGCCCGATGCGTGACGCGGCTCGGTTATAGGCGTACCAGTTCTGCACGTGGTGCCCGAGCCCCCCGTGGTGGATGACGTGGTTCAGCTTGATCACGCTGTCGTTGTGTGCCCGGAGGCGTCGCTCCTGCTCCTCCGGCGGCATGTCCGGCTCGATCGGGGTCACCAGGTAGTCGACGACCGGGACGCGGTCGAACGCCGCCGGCGCGCGGTAGAAGAGAAAGTAGAGCGATGGCGCCGCCTGGCGTGCCCAGACCGGCTGCGGGATGTAGCGGATCGGGTAGTCAGGCCAGGTGACAAGATCGTGGGCCTCGGCGTGGGCTTTCGCGGCGTCCCAGATCGCCGTGTAGCGCGCGTAGTAGTCGCTGGTCGTCGGATGCAGGTCGGTGAGCTGCGCCAGCGCCGCGGACCAGGACGGCACGCCGCAGGCCGCCGCGCTCGCCGCGAGGCGGGCGTTGGCCTCCTCAAACTGCGACCACGCGTAGCGCTCGATCTCCTCCGCGCCCTGCGCGAGGAAGTGGCCGCGCCGGAGCAGCAGGTCGAGCGCGTCCGGCCCGCAGGCGTAGGTTTCGACCGGGTGCGCCAGCAGGTCCGTCTGGAGGTAGGCACGGAAGGCGGAGAACGCCGCGGCGGCTCGGTCGGCCGCGCGGCGGAGTTGAGGCTGCTCGCCGCCGTGCTCGGCGCAGAGCCGGTCGATGCCGTCGGTGAGGAAGGCCAGCGCTCCGTCGCACTCCCGGATCGCGCGCTGAGTCCAGGCCGTCGGGGCGGCGCGCACATTGGCCTGCCCCTGCGCGAGGAGCGTGGGGATCGCTTCGAGTCGAGCGACGGCAGAGGCGACCCGCTCCGGAAAGGGCGCAAAGGGCCGCAGGAACAGGCTCAGGACGCCGAAGATGGCCTCGCCGGTGTAGACACAGGGGTTGCCGCGCTGGAAATGCCGCGAGGCGAATTCCCACTGTTGGATCTCGAGGAATCCCTCGGCGAGCTGCCGGTCGATCGCCTCCGCTGCGGAAAGCGGCTCGTCGGGTAGCTCGCGCAGCCGGCGCTGGAGATCGGCCATCCCGACGACGCAGGCATCGACGCCCGCCTCCGAGAAGTCGGGGAGGCGATCGTCGAAATCATGCACGCCGATGAACGTCGCGTTCACCGGCCGATGGCGATAGTACTCAGCGAAGAAGGCGTCGAGCCACTGCTGGAACGCGGGTGCCTGGGTGGTCATCGGTCAGGGCTCCAGCGGCATGTCAACCCAGCGGCGCTCGTGGAAGGAGAGCTCCACCGCGTTGATCACTTCCTGCACCCAGGCTCCATCGTCGAAGTTGCCCTGGTTCCGATCGCCACCGTCCTGAATCTCCGTGATGAAGTCCTTGATCAGGTTGGCATAGAAGAGCGAGCGCCACGACTCCCGCGGGTGGCCGCCGGCCGGGTAGAAGTGCTGCGGGATCTCCACCTCTCGGAACTCGACGTTGTCCGGCGTCGCCAGCTTGATGGTTTCCGCCACGCCGAACTCCTCGACCAGCCGGCAGATGATGGCACCCCGCTGGCCGTAGATGCGGGCCTCGACCCCCGGATAGTTGCCGATCGTGACGAAGCTGGTCTGGATCGACGCCAGCGCGCCGTTGGTGTACTCGGCGATGTAGATGTCGCCATCGTCGATGTTCATCCGCATCATCCGGCCAGTCGCCCGGACCATGCGCTCTGGGATGAAGTTACGCATCGTGCCGACGACGCGGCGATAGTCGGCTCCCACCCACCAGCGGCTGATATCGATGATCGGGGCGCCGTAGCCTTCGAGCGACGACGTCTGGATGACCGACTGATCCGCCTCGTGGTTGACCTGGCGCAGGGGCACCATGGGATCGAGCCACTGAGAGTTCTGCTCATAGCCGTTGAAGATGAAGGGAGTGCCGACGAAGCCGTCGTCGATCAGCCACTTGGCGTACTGCACCCCAGGGCTGTACCGGAAGGTGAAGCCGAGCTTGGTCTTCAGCCCCTTGCTGCGCGCCAGTTCAGCAGCACGGCGGGTGTCGCGAAAGTCGTAGGCCACGGGCTTTTCGCACAGCACGTGCTTTCCGGCCTCGAGCGCGGCCCAGGCCAACTCGAAGTGAGTGTGTGACGGGGTCACGATGTCGATCACGTCGATGTCAGGGCGGCCGACGATGGCTTGCCAGTCGTCGCTGGCTTCCGGGATACCGAAGCGGCTGGCGAACGCCCGGGCGCGTTCACCGTCGATGTCGCAGATCGCGACCAGCTCCGCGCGGGGGTCGCGCTGCCAGCCCGGGATGTGGGCGTGCTCCGCCCAGGCGCCCGCACCGAGGACTGCTACCCGCACCCTGCTCTCGCTCATCTACTCTGCTCTCCACATCCTCACACCGCTTCAGGGGCGGTGACGACCCCCGTCGCGCGGCAACTCTCGCGCTGCCGTGCACCGGAACGGTGCGCGGCAGATCACCTGATGCGTCGCTCCGCCACCGCGTCGATGACCTCGATCATCGACGCCACCCCATCGGAATTCAGTGCCTCGGGGCCCACATAGTGCTCGATCACCGCGGCCTGGAGCTGGGCAGGCTCGGCCGTGCGTACTGCGTCCAGCAACCGCTCGTGCAGCGCGGCGATGCCGTCGATCGTGCCGTGGATCGTCTCAAAGCTCCGGAGCATCAGCGCCCCGATCTGGCCGTCGAGCGCGCCCCAAAGCGCCAGCAAGCGCGGTGAGCCGGCCGTCTCCACGAGGCGGCGGTGGAACGCCAGATCGGTCTGCACCAGTTGCGGGAACTCGGCCGGCAGCGTGAAGGCCCGCATCTCGTCGAGCAGTCGGGTGAGATCCTGGATCAGCGCGTCGTCGAACCGCGCGTGCCCCAACCGCAGTGCGAAGGCCTCGAGCAGCGCGCGCGTGATCTTGAGGTCGTGCGCTTCATCGGGGGAGAGGCGCGTGACGAACGCGCCGCGCCGAGGCCGGATGACCACCAGGCCCTGCTGCTCAAGCATGAGGAGTGCTTCCCGGACGGTGGTCCGGCTGACCCCCAGCTCGCTGGCGATGGATGTCTCGACGAGCCGCTCTCCTGGCTGCATCCGACCGGAGAGGATGGCCTCCTGGAGCGAACCGCAGACATCATCCACGAGACGAAGACGGCTCGGGCGCCGCAGGCGCGATGGCCTTTCTCTCAGCATGCCCTGTCCTCTCAATACGGTGCGAACACGGTGAGTGCTGCGAGTGAATCTGTCCCACGGGCACCGAGATTATCAAGGTTGGCCTCAGAGCGTCACGCCGTGCCCGATGGTGAGCCATCGTCGTGCGTCCATCTCCCGCGCTTCCCGCGCTCGCGCTGGCGCGACCGATCCCGCGAGGCCCCTGCCTGCGCTGGTTCATCTCCTCTCCTGCGCGCCCCCGCGTCCGATCCGCCGTTTGGTCTCGCCGTGCCATATGTGGCCGCCGCAATTGCTTGACAACCGATTGTCGACAATATATCTTGGTGAACACAATGTCAAGTCTCCGGTGCGAGGTTGGCAGGCCTCCGTTCTCAGCGTGTGCGGCTGTGGCTCACCATAGCCATTCAGGAGGGGGTGAGGTATGTCAGAGCCTATCGAGCGGTCGTTGTCGCACCGGGCCGGGCGCCGTGTGTCGCGCCGCGGGCTGCTCCGCGCGGTCGTCGGCGGCGGTGTCGCGCTCTCGGTCGGGAGCCTCCTGACGGCCTGCGGTGGATCGAGCGACGCCACCCCAACGAGCAGCTCCCAGGGCGGGGCACCCACGTCAGCCGCGTCCGCCACGTCGTCGACCGGCACCGGAGCGGGCACGCCGGCGGCGGGCGGCGGGGCCGCCGAGGCCGGGGGCGAGCTCATCTACGGGCTGACCAACCGGTTCGACACGCTCGACCCGAACGTCACGACCTTCACCGACGTCGGCCGCATCGCGATCCACATCTTCGACCCGCTCGTCTGGCAGCCGAGCGCCGGTGAGTTCGTGCCGGGACTGGCCGAGAAGTGGGAGGTCGCCACTACCGCTGACGAGTACACCTTCCACCTCCGCTCCGGCGTGAAGTTCCACGACGGCACCGACTTCAACGCCGAGGCGGTCAAGTTCACCTGGGATCGCATCGTCGACCCCGAACTGAAGTCACAGACCGCCTTCTCGCTGATCGGTCCGTACGACAGCTCCGAGGTGGTCGATCCCCTGACCGTCACCGCCAAGTTCAAGACCGCCTTCGCGCCCTTCCTCGATTCCTGCTCCGGGCCGAACCTGGCGCCGGTGTCGCCGGCGGCCGTCCAGCAGTACGGTCCTGACTTCGGTACTCACCCGGTCGGCACCGGCCCCTTCAAGTTCGAGTCGTATGAGACCGACAATCAGGTCCGCCTGGTGCGGAATCCGGACTACAACTGGGGACCGTCGTTCCTGAACGAGGGCCCCGCGCTCCTCGACGCGATCACCTGGCGCATCATCCCCGAGCCGGCCACGCGCGTAGCGGCTCTGAAGTCGGGTGAGGTGCTGTTCATCCAGGATGTACCAACCCAGGATGTCGAGAGCCTCAAGGGCGACTCGTCCCTGACGGTGCTCGAGGCTCCCTCGGCCGGCTCCGGCGAGTCGATGATGATCAACGTGACCAGGGAGCCGACCAACGACGTGCGCGTGCGCCAGGCGCTGCAGTGGGGTGTCGACAAGCAGGGCATGAACCAGGCCGTCTGGCGCGGGCTCTACCAGCCGACCAACAGCCCACTCAGCGCGAACATGTTCGGCTACGATCCGGCCACCGAGGACATGTACTCCTACGATCCCGAGAAGGCCGGCGCGCTGCTCGACGAGGCGGGCTGGACGCTCGACGGCGACGTGCGCAAGAAGGACGGCCAGGAGCTGGTCCTCGGCCTCTACTACCGGTCGGACAACGCCGACTCGGTGGCCATGGCCACCTTCCTGCAGGCCATGTACGCCGCGATCGGTGTGAAGGTGGAGCTCAACGGGCTCGCGCAGGCCGGCTACTTCAACGCGGTCCGAGCGGGTGAGCACCATCTCCAGTTCTGGTGGGAGTCTGCCACCGACCCTGACGTCCTGCGGATCCTGTTCCACTCCTCGAACGCCGACGGCGGCACCAACCGGAACCGGTACAAGGACGCCGAGATGGACCAGCTCCTCGACCAGGCCGCGGGCTCGACCGACCCAGAGGTCCGCAAGCAGCTCTACGCCCAGATCCAGAAGAAGGCGCTGGATGAGGCGATCATGGTCTTCTTCGCAAACGTGGTTAACTTCTACGCCTATCAGAAGGGCAAGGTGGAGGGAGTCTACCTCGACTGGTCGGGGAACTTCCCGCTCTTCCACGGGGCCCGGGTGACGGCGTAGGGCTCCGGTCGATCGATCTGGATGCGCCGGACGGGGAGCGCGCCGGCGAGCCACGCGCCCTCGGCCGGTGCATCCACTCGTGCTGATCCAGCATAGGGATGCAGCATGGTTCGATACCTGCAGAAGCGCTTGCTCCTGGCGATCCCGACGATCATGCTCACCTCGATCGTCGTCTTCCTGATGCTGTATCTCATCCCGGGCGACCCGGCGTCGATCTATCTGGGTGACAAGACGGCGACGCCCGAGCGGCTGGCCGAGATGCGCCACATCATGGGCCTCGATCGGCCGCTCTACGTGCAGTACGGGGATTTCGTCTGGAAGGCCCTGCATGGCGACCTCGGCCGCTCGCTCCAGACGGGCCAGCCGGTGAGCAAGGAGATCCGGGATCGCCTGCCGAATACCGCCGCGCTCGCCATTGCCGCGATGGCGCTCGCGATCGTGGTCGGGGTTGGCCTCGGCATCCTGTCGGGCCTGAACCGCAATAGCTGGCTCGACACCGTGTCGATGTCGGTCGCGCTGGTCGGTGTCTCCGTGCCGATCTTCTGGCTCGCGCTGCTGCTCATCATGCTGTTCGCGGTACGACTCCAGTGGTTCCCGGCGACCAGCCAACCCGGGCTGCGCGGACTGGTGCTGCCGGCCGTCTCGCTGGCGCTCCTTTCCGCTGCGACCCTGGCCCGCCTGGTCCGCTCCAGCATCCTGGAAGTGCTCCAGCAGGAGTACCTGACGACCGCGCGGGCCAAGGGGCTCCGCCGTGCCGCCGTGGTACTGCGGCACGCCATCCCCAACGCGCTGATCCCGGTCATCACGGTGATCGGTCTCCAGTTCGGCAGCCTGCTGAGCGGGGCGGTCATCACCGAGACGGTCTTCGCCCGGCCGGGGCTGGGGAAGCTGGTGGTCGACTCGATCCAGAACAAGGACTTTCCGGTCGTGCAGGGTGTGATCCTCGTGCTGGCCACGATCTACGTCGTGATCAACTTGCTGGTCGATGTCGCGTACGCCGTCATCGACCCACGGATTCGGCTTCGATGACGCCCTGGCAGGCGGCGGTGCCTGGCTACGGTGTCCGGTGAGTGGTGACCATGAGGGATGCAACCTCCGCAGCCGTCGCGTCGGCCGAGCCGCTGGTCGCGCTGCAGCGGAAGCCGCGGAGTCTCTGGGGGGATGCGCTGCGACGCCTCGCCGCCAACAAGGGGGCGCTGATCGGCGTCGTGGTCTTCGTCGTCATCCTGCTCATGGCGGTGGGCGCGCCGTGGCTGGCCCCCTTCGACCCCGTCAAGCTCAACCCGATCGACTCGCTCCAGCCGCCAAGCGCCCGCCACTGGATGGGGACCGACCAGTTCGGCCGGGATGTGTTGAGCCGGGTGATCTACGGGTCGCGCACCTCCGTGGCCATGGGCTTCGTCGCCGTGGCCATCTCGGTCACGGCCGGGTCGGTGCTCGGCCTCATCTCCGGCTACTACCTCGGCGCGGCCGATATGGTGGTCATGCGGCTGGTGGACGTGATGCTGGCGTTCCCGGGGATCCTGCTCGCCCTGGTCATCATCGCGATCCTGGGGCCGAACCTCGTCAGCGCCATGATCGCGGTTGGGATCTCCGGGATGCCGGTCTTCATCCGGGTCGTGCGTGGGTCGGTCCTCACGCTGCGGGAGACCGAGTACATCGAGGCCGCCCGGGTCATCGGCTGCCGCAACGCGCGTATCATCGCGCGGCACATCCTGCCCAATGCCCTCGCGCCGATCATCGTCCTGGCGACGCTCGGCATCCCATCGGCGATCATCTCCGGTGCCGCCCTGAGCTTCTTGGGTCTGGGGATCAAGCCGCCCACGCCCGACTGGGGCGCGATGCTGAGCAACGGCAAGGACTTCGTCAGCAGCGCCTGGTGGCTCACCACCTTCCCCGGCATCGCGCTCCTCCTGCTGGTCATGGCGATCAATCTCTTCGGCGACGGCCTGCGCGACGCCCTCGACCCGCGCCTGAAGCTCTAGCGGCGTGCGGTGTCGGGCTGCGACGGTGGCCGTCGTGATATGCCCGAGGCGGGTGGTGGGAAGGGTCTACGCAGTCGGCGCGTGCCCGGGGCTAATGAACTTTGACGAATTAATCCGGTAAACGCGACAGCCGTCCGCGCCCCCGCGTTGTCATCCTGAGCGGCGCCGGGGGCG
>NZ_JADGHZ010000152.1 GCF_019683595.1 Sphaerobacter sp.
GGGTTGGGGGGTGAGGGGCGTTCCTACGCCACCGCATCCTCCGCCCGGACCGCGACCGCGCCGCTGCCACGCTCCAGCGCCACGCAGCCGGTCCGGGCGATCTCCTTAATTCCGTAGGGCCGCACCAGGGTGATGAGCGAGTCGATCTTCTCGCTCGGCCCGGTCACCTCAATCACCAGCGTGTCCGGCGCCGCATCGACGATCCGCGCACGGTAGACTTCGGACACCAGGCGCATGATATCACCGCGCGTCCGCTCGGTCGCCGCCACCTTGACCAGCGCCAGCTCGCGCTGGATCAGGTTTTCCCCGGTCACGTCCGTGACCTTGATGACCTCCAGCAGCTTGTAGAGCTGCTTGGTCACCTGCTCGATGGTGCGGTCGTCCCCTTGGACCACCAAGGTCATCCGCGACAGGCCAGGCTGCTCGCTGTGCCCGACCGCGATGCTGTCCACGTTGAACCCACGCTGGCGGAACAGGCTCATCACCCGGTTCATCACGCCGGGCCGGTCTTCGACCAGGACGACGAGTGTGTGACGTCGCACGGCTTCCACCCCTACGCTTCCTCGATCATCTCGCGGATCGACCCGCCCGACGGGATCATCGGGTAGACGTTCTCCTCCTGATTGACCTTGAACTCCAGCAGCGTCGGCCCGTCGATCGAGCGCGCCCAGCGGATCGCGTCGTCGACCTCCTCCCGCCGCGTCACCCGCCGTGCCGGGATGCCGTACGCCTGGGCGATGAGCATGTAGTCCGGGCTGCTGATCGGCGTCTCCGAGTAGTTCCGGTTGTGGAACAACTCCTGCCACTGGCGCACCATGCCCAGGTAGCCGTTGTTGACGATGGCGATGTTGACTTTCGCCCCCTCCTGGACGATGGTGCCGAACTCAAACATCGTCATCTGGACCCCGCCGTCGCCGACCACGGCCCAGACCTCCGCGTCGGGCCGACCCAGCGCCACCCCGAGCGCCGAGGGCACGCCGTACCCCATCGTTCCCAGGCCGCCCGATGTGATCCACTGGTTGGGGATATCGCAGGTGTAGTACTGCGCGGTCCACATCTGATGCTGGCCCACGTCGGTGGTGACGATCGCCTTCCCCTCCGTGAGCGTGTGCAGCCGCTCGACCACGTACTGCGGCGCCAGGGCGCCCGGCACGCCCCGCGAACGCCCCGAGGACCGCTTGCGCCAGCTCGCGATCGTCTCCAGCCACGCGTCGTGCCGCTGCGGCTCCATCTCCTCGAGCAAGGCCAGCAGCGCCTCGCGGGCGTCTCCCACCACCGGGACGGCCGTCTCGACGTTCTTGCCGATCTCAGCCGGGTCGATGTCGATATGGATGATCTGCGCGTTCGGTGCGAACTCGCTGACCCGGCCGGTGACCCGGTCGTCGAAGCGCATGCCGATCCCCACGATCACGTCGGCCTCATGGATCGCCCGGTTGGCGTGGGCGAAGCCGTGCATCCCAACCATTCCGAGGCAGAGGGGGTGGGAGCCGGGGAAACCACCGATCCCGAGCAGGGTCAACCCGACCGGAATCTGCGCCCGCTCGGCGAAGCGGACCAGCTCCTCGGTCGCGCCCGAGATGAGGATGCCGTGCCCGGCGAGGATCAGCGGCCGCTCCGCCGCGCGCAGCACCTCGGCCGCCCGGCGGATCTGACGACGGTGGGGCACGATTGTCGGCCGGTAACCCAGGAGTTGCACCGGCTCAGCGGGTGCCAGCTCCCCCTCGGCCAGCAGCACGTCCTTCGGCACGTCGACCAGCACCGGCCCCGGGCGCCCCGTCGTGGCGAGGTAGAACGCCTTCTGGATCGTCGGCCCGATGTCCTCCACCCGACGGATGATGAAGTTGTGCTTGGTGATCGGCAGGGTGATACCGGTGATGTCGATCTCCTGGAAGGCGTCGCTCCCGATGACCCCTTGCGGCACCTGGCCGGTGATGGCCACCACCGGCACCGAGTCGAGCATCGCCGTCGCGATGCCGGTCACCAGGTTGGTCGCCCCCGGCCCGGAAGTCGCCAGGCAGACACCCGGCCGGCCGGTGGCACGCGCGTACCCATCGGCCGCGTGCGCTGCGCCCTGCTCGTGGCGGACGAGCACGTGGTGGATATTGAACTCCGGCAGCACGTCGTAGAGCGGGATGACCGCGCCACCCGGGTACCCGAAGATCAGATCGACGCCCTCGCGCTCCAACGCCTGACAGAGCAGCCGCGCTCCGATCGCCCGTCGACTCGCCGGTTCGGCCTGTGCCTCACGCGCTGTCTCCGCTCGCTTCGTCTCGACGACCATGTGCCCCCTCTTCCGCTGGCCTGGCACGGGGAAGTCGTCAACCACCCCGCCCCATAAATTGAGCGAGCCTCCCGATTTGGGAGGCTCGCGAGTTACTCGATGTTCAGTGTTCCGTGTTTACGCTCTCGCTGCGCCCCCCGTATGGATATGGCCGATAATAATAAGAATAAGGCCTACGATAATAAGGAAGGCGCCAACGAGGGTCTCGCGAAGGGTGAAGACACGCGCAGCCGCAGGCATCGGCATCGGCGCCGCAACCTGCTCGTACATTGTCTGCGCTTCGGCCGTCACTGCCTGGTCCACCCGTCACTCACCCTGCACGGGTCTACTGACTCTTCGCATCATAGCGGGTTGTGAAAGTTGTGTCAAGGGCCGCGCTCCCCGCGCCCGGGAGCGCCGGCACCTGGTGGTCGGCACCAGTGTCCTTGCGGCACCGGTCGGAATATGCTATACTGCGTGCCGCGTCGGGAAACGGCGCTCCGACCCGGAAACGAGTCGGGATCCTGCCGAAGTGGCGGAACTGGCAGACGCGCTACGTTCAGGGCGTAGTGGGCTTACGCCCGTGGGAGTTCAAATCTCCCCTTCGGCACCACCGGCCGGAAGCCCGTCACGAGCGGGCTTCTGTAGTTAACAATTGAATGGCGTGGGCAGGACGGTCGCTGGCCGCACAGGCCAGAGGAAAGTCCGAGCTGCACAGAGCGAGGGTGCCCGGCGAAAGCCGGGGCAGCGTTCGCCGGTGGCGCTGACAGTCCAGATCGGCACCGTGGTGGGTTTCCCGCCGCGGTGAGAGCAACAGAGACCAATGCCGGGCCCCATCGGGGGTCCGGAGTGAAAAGGGCAATCCTCCCCGCAGCAATCTCCGGCTGGGCCGCTATCAGGTTGCTCGCCGAGGCCCGAAGTCGAGAGCAGCCACGGAGGTGACGACGTGGCCGGTCGGTGGCCAAGAGCCATCGGCCGAGACAGATGACCGTCAAGAACAGAACTCGGCTTACTCGCCCACGCCATTCAATGCCATGGTGCCTCTAGCTCAATTGGCAGAGCACTGGTCTGTGGAACCAGGGGTTACGGGTTCAAGCCCCGTGAGGCACCCCCAAGAAACACCACCAAAGGGGCAGGGAAGATCTCTGCCCCTCTTGCTTTCGCACGGAGAGCCGTCTCGCCGAGCTTGAGGCGACGGCCCCCTCCACCCATGCCGTTTGCCGGAACAGTTCACCGCTGTGGCGCGGACGATGGGCGCTCGACGGGCTGGTTCTGAAGGTTCGGGTTCGGCTGCGACTCCACCCCGCTGATCTACCACCGTCCCCCCGACCCGTGTGAACGTGTAGACGTCGATGACCTCCGACTGGGAGCGGGAGCCGTACGCCAGCTTCGCCGTCGCCCGAACGCCCTGAACAAAGACATCGAAGACGTCGAACGGAACGTCCACCCACTCGTTCGGACTCAGGGGATTGGCCGGCGGTTCGATCCCCTCCGGCAGGTCCGCGGCGGTCGGCTGCTGCCCCTCGGCGGCGGCTTTGGCCTGCGCCTGCTTCCAGGCGTCGAGTTGCCGCTGGCGTTCAATGCCGAGTGCCACCTTTGCCGAGAGGATTCCGGTCTCGGCTCCGCGCGGCGCCTGGGCCAGACCCGCCATCGCCTGCTCGACGGTCTCGGCGCCGACGCGACGGACGGCTTCGCAGAACCCCTCGGGGAGCTCCACGGTCGGGTCGTTGTACTAGATCGTGGGGAACGCGTGCATGTCCCCGCTCGCCCACATGGCAAACACGGCACGCTCTTCACGCCGCAGCGGCCTCGAACTCGGCAACCTGCTCAGCCGAGGCCGGTACGCCCGGCGGAGACTGCGCGACCCCGCGCTGGATCTGACCCGGAGCGACCAGCCCAAGCAGAATCACCACTGCGCCGATCAACGTGAGGTAATGCGTTCGCATGGCAGATCGTCCTCACGCCGCCAACCGTGGGCCGGCCCGTCTCCGCTCGGGAGACGAACCGCCGTTCTTGCGCCTTCGGTTTCCCGAATGAGTCCCAGTTGCCATCATGGCATTTCATGCGGAGCTGATTGGACGAGTACTCATGTGGGATTCGTCAGGGTCGTCGCGCCCGCCCTCGCCAGCGCCGGCAGCGGTGTTTCGCCGCCACGTGTGAGATGCCGGTTCGTCCAGTGATCGACGCGGGAAGGCCGGGAACGCATCCCCGCCCGTGCGAAACGATCGCCGCAGACTCCTAATCGGGCGTCCGAACCCGTTGACACGAAGGCACCACCCTGCCAAAATGTACGTACACATCGCGGCTGGAGGTGGTCCGGCGGCTTCAACGTCGGTACAATCCATGGCTGCTGTCTGGCCGCGACTCGTGAGGGCGTTACCCAGATGAAGAGTAATGAGATCCGCCGGATCTTCGTCGAATTCTTTGCCGAGCGTGGGCACCTCCATGTGCCGAGTTCATCCCTGGTGCCGCACAACGACCCCACCGTCCTGCTAACCACCGCCGGCATGCAGCAGATGACTCCCTACTTCCTCGGACTGGAGCGTCCACCCAGCATCCGCATGACCTCCATCCAGAAGTGCTTCCGCACCGTCGACATCGACGAGGTCGGCGACGAAGAACACCTGACCTTCTTCGAGATGCTCGGCAACTTCTCGGTCGGCGACTACTTCAAGGCCGAGGCGATCTCCTGGGCCTGGGAGCTTCTGACCGAGCGGTTCGGCATCCCGCGCGAGCGGCTGCGCCCCTCGGTGCACCGCAACGACGAGTTCGCCTTCGCCTACTGGCGGGATGAGATCGGCATTCCCGAGCACCTCATCGCCCGGCTGGGCGACGAACACAACTGGTGGGGTCCGGTCGGCGCCACCGGCCCGAACGGCCCCGATTCCGAGATCTTCTACGACCGCGGCGAGGAGCTGGGCTGCGGCCGGCCCGACTGCGGGCCGGGCTGCGATCACTGCAACCGCTTCCTTGAAATCTGGAACCTCGTCTTTATGGAGTTCTACAAGGAAGAGGACGGCTCCCAGCGCCCGCTGCCGCGCAAGAACATCGACACCGGGATGGGCCTCGAGCGCATTTCCATGGTCCTGCAGGGTGTCGGCTCCGTCTTCGAGACCGACCTCTACATGCCGGTGCTCCTCAAGGCAGCCGAGCTGGCCGGGGTCCAGTACCGCCAGGACCCGAAGGTCGACCGCTCGCTGCGCGTCATCGCCGACCACAGCCGCGCCGTGACCTTCCTGATCGGCGACGGGGTCTTCCCGGGCAACGAGGGCCGCAGCTACGTCCTGCGCCGCGTCCTGCGGCGTGCCGTGCGCCATGGCCGCTTGATCGGCATCGACCGGCCCTTCCTCACCGAGGTCGCGGACGTCGTCATCGACATGTTCGCCGAGCACTACCCCAACCTGCGAGACCAGCGGGACCGCATTCGCCAGGTGATCCGGCACGAGGAGGAGCACTTCGGCCGCACGCTCGCGACCGGCATCGGCCGCTTCGAGACGCTGGCGGCCGATCTCCAAGCGCGTGGCGAGACGGTCGTCCCCGGCGCTGAAGCCTTCCGCCTCTACGACACCTACGGCTTCCCATACGAGTTGACCGAGGAGCTCGCGCGTGACGCCGGGCTGACGGTCGACCGCGAGGGCTTCGACCGGGCGATGGCCGCGCAGCGGGAGCAGAGCCGCGCCAGCGCCGCAATCTTCAGCGACGAGGCGCGCGCGCGTGCGGCGCTCTACGCCAACCTCACCAGCAAGCCGACCGTCTTCCTCGGCTACGAGACAACCGAGGCGACGGGGACCGTGGTTGCGATCCTTGGGGCCGAGGCCACGGAGGAAAGCGCCGAGGCCGGAGACCGGGTCGAGGTTGTGCTTGACCAGACCCCGTTCTACGCCGAAGGCGGCGGCCAGGTGGGCGACACCGGCACGATCCAGACCGATACGGGCGTTTTCGATGTCGAAGATACGCAGCGCCCAGCGCCCGGCGTCATCGTGCACCGCGGGGTCGTCCGCGAGGGGTACATCCAGGTGGGACAGACGGCCGAGGCGCGGGTGGACGCCCAGCGACGGGCCGATATCCGCCGCAACCACACCGCCACCCACCTGCTCCATACCGCACTGCGCCGGGTGCTCGGGGAGCACGTCCAGCAGGCCGGCTCCCTCGTCGCGCCCGACCGGTTGCGCTTCGACTTCACCAGCCTGGAGCCGGTCGGCGCCGCCGCGCTGCGAGAAGTGCAGGAGATCGTCAACCAGCAGATTCTCGCCGACACCCCGGTGCAGGCAGAGATCAAGCCCTACCAGGAAGCAATCGCCGAGGGGGCGATCGCGCTGTTCGGCGAGAAGTACGGCGACACCGTGCGGGTCATCACCATTCCGTCCTTCAGCAAGGAGCTCTGCGGCGGCACGCACGTCACCCACACCGGCGAGATCGGCCTCTTCGTCATCACCGAGGAGTCGAGCGTCGCCAGCGGTGTCCGCCGGGTGGAGGCTCTGACCGGCCGCGCCGCCGCCGAGTACGCGCTGCGTCTCCAAGAGACATCCCAGCGCCTGGTGCGCGACCTTCACGTCCCGCTCGAAGAGCTCCCCGCGCAGGTCGCCGCGCTCCAGGAGCGCCTGCGGGAGCGGGAGCGGGAGATCGAGCGCCTGCGTGTCGAACTCGCCAGCGTCCAGATCGGCGACCTGATCGAAAAGGCGGTTACGGTCGACGGCACGCGCGTGCTCGCCGCCCGCGTTGAGGCGCCGAACCGTGACACACTGCTCCAGATGGGCGACCGCCTGCGCGACAAGCTCGCCAGCGGCGTGGTCGTGCTCGGCGCGGTCATCGACGACCGGCCGGCGCTCCTCGCCATGGTCACCCGCGACCTTGTGCAGCGGGGCGTCGATGCCGGCAAGCTGATGCGCGAGATCACCCCGGTCGTCGGCGGCCGCGGCGGTGGCCGCCCCGAACTCGCCCAGGGCGGCGGCACCGACCCGTCGCGACTCGATGCCGCACTGGAGACCGCCCGCTCCGTCGTCGAGCGCCAGCTTACGGGCTAGCCCGGAGCTGGCGCCCCTCGACCGAGCCCATTGCAAGGGAAGGGTTCCATGGGGGCACCGGAGCCGATGATCGTCCACATCAACAGCGAGACGGACCTCGACGATCTGCTGGCGCGCCTGCCCGAGTACACCGACCGCCGCGTCACGCTGACCGTGGCGGACGAGACCGATGTGCTGACGACGGCGGCCGAGCTGTCACGCGTCCTGTCCGCCGCCAGGCAAGAGCACGTGACACTCGCCCTGAGCACCCGCGACCCCCTGCGCCAGGAACTCGCGCGCATGATCGGGTGGACCGTGCTCACCCCGGCGCCCGAGCACGACGACGACACCACCGCCGACCTGGCAACCTACATCCCACGGCCGTCGACGCCCTTGAGCCAGGAACCGGACGCCGCAACCCGGGCTGTTCCGCGGACACCGACCGGCACCATCGTCCTCGACCCGGATCACGAGCAACCGCCGTCCTGGCTCACCGCGCAGATCGCCGCGGGTACGAACGGCCATGTCCGGCCCGCCCCATACGAGCAGGCCGACATCGAGCAGGATGACGACACCACACCACGGCGGCGTAAGATCCCCTTCGCCCTCATCTTCGCCATCGTCGCGCCCCTGGTCGTGCTGCTCTTGGTAGGCGGCATTCTCTACTACGTTCTCCCGACGGCCACCATCACCCTGGTGCCCGAGGAACACACCATCGCGGCCGACCTCACCTATGGTGTCGCCATGCCAGGCGCCAGCTACGACATCACCGTCGAACCAACCGAGCTCGAGAATACAACCGTCTTCGATCGTGAGATCCCGACCACCGGCGAGCGCTTCGAGCCCG
>NZ_JADGHZ010000153.1 GCF_019683595.1 Sphaerobacter sp.
CCGCGGGCCGGGACAGGTGTACACCCCCCACCCGGGGGCGGGGGGCACGGGTCATGAGGGGACGGGGAGGGGTCTTCCGTTGCCTGCTGGTCGCGTGGCTGCTGGCTGTGGAGCTGGCGGGCCTGCCGGTGGCCGCGGCGACGGAGTGGGAGGCGGTCGCGAATCTGCCGTCGCCTGGGCGCCGGTATCTGGCTGCGGTGAGCGATAGCGACGGCCGGATCTACGCCATCGGGGGTTATGCGAGTTCCAACCTCGATACGGTCCAGCGTTATGATCCGGAGACAAATTCCTGGGGCACGATTGCCTCGTTGAACGTTGCCCGGCGCAGCCCAGTCGCGGCGCGGGGTGGGGACGAGCGAATCTATGTTATTGGAGGCTACTCCTCGACGGAGCTCGATTCGGTCGAGGTCTACGATCCGTCAGAGAACACCTGGACCCTGCTGACGGCAACGATGTCCACCGCGCGGGCGAATGCGGCCGTGGCGACCGGGAAGGACGGGCGGATCTATGTATTCGGAGGGCGGAACGCTGGGACTCCCCTTGCCACCGCCGAGGTGTTCGATCCGGTCGATCGAACCTGGGAGTCCATCGAGCCGATGCCGCGAGCCCGCTGGGGTGCGGCGGCCGCGACGGCGGCGGATGGGCGGATCTACGTGATCGGCGGGGCGGATGCCTCCAACAAGCCGATCGCGTTTGTTGATATCTACGACCCGGCCACTGGTGAGTGGGAACCAGAGGGGCCTTCACTTCCCAGCGGGCGGCGGGAGATGGGTGCGGTCACCGGGGCCGACGGACGGATCTACGTCATCGGCGGCTATGACGTGAATGCGACCAACTCCGTCCTGTCGCTGGATCCTCGCGATGGCATCTGGGAGGCCGGTGCGCCACTCAAACAAGCCCGCTACGCGATGGGGGTGACCATCACTCCGGCGGGGGTCATCTACGCCGTGGGTGGGTACAACACGAGCACGGTCTCTTCCACCGAGCGTTTCGTCACCATCGCGGTGGATGATCTCGCGCCACCGGTCACAACGGTCGACCTGGACGGCCCGGACGGAACCAATGGCTGGTTCACCGGACCGGTGACCGTCACACTCAGCGCCCGTGACGAGCAGTCCGAGGTGCAGGGAATTCACTACCGGATCGATGGTGGCGAATGGCAGGACTACGTTGCGCCTGTCGTCATCGAGGACGACGGTGTCCACGCGCTGGAATTCTTCGCCACGGACACTGCCGGCAACGCCGAGGAGGCTCACAGCCTTTCGCTGCGGATTGACGCTACGCCGCCCCGGATCGGCGGCGCGCCTGATCGCCTACCGGATGCGGACGGGTGGTATCGGGAGCCCGTCGAGATCCACTTCACGTGCGACGACGACACCTCGGGCGTTGACGAGGGCGCCTGTCCGGCACCGGTCACGCTTTCGCAGGAGGGGCGCGACCAGTCTGCCAAGGGATCGGTGGTCGACCGGGCCGGGAACCGGGCCGAGGTGACGGTCGACGGGATCAACATCGACCGCACACCGCCGTCGATCGCGGCCTCGCTGCACGGGCCGGATGGGGAGCCGGTCGAGCCGAACGCGGCGGGGTGGTTCTCACAGCCGGTCACCGTGGTGTTCACCTGCGCCGATGCGCTATCGGGCGCGCACGAGTGTCCCGATCCGGAGGTGCTCGCCGACGGCGCCGGGCAACGGGTGGAAGGAGTGGCGACCGACGTCGCGGGGAACACGGCCCGTACGGTGGTGGAGGGCATCAACGTCGACACCGTGCCGCCGACCGTCACGGTCGCCTACCAGGATTCGGACGGCCGGCCGGTTGCGGCGACGAACGGCTGGTACCCCGGCCCGCTCCGTATCGTCTTCACCTGTTCCGACGATGGCTCCGGCGTCCGCGTCTGCCCCGCGGATCGCACGCTCGGCGCCGGGGCGGGGCAGAGCGTGCACGACGTCGTGGAAGACCACGCCGGGAATCAGACGCCGGTCGAGATCAGCGGTATCAACGTGGCCGGGCCAGCGCCGAGCATCACCTACGCGCTGGTCGATGCCGCCGGTGAGCCGATTCCGGAGAGCCCGTCCGGCTGGTACGACCGGCCCGTCACCGTCACGTTCACGTGCAGCGGCGGGACGGGGGTGCTCGTGACCTGCGGGCCGGACGTGACCCTCGGCGAGGGGGCGGGCCAGATCGTGACCGGAGAGGCCGTCGACGAGGCCGGGAAGCGCGCTGAGGTCACGGTCGGGCCGATCAATGTCGACCTCACCCCGCCCTCGATCGACTGCACGGTGCCGGATCAGGGGTGGTCGGGCGACAACCGCACGGTGGTCTGCACGGCGCGCGACGATGGCGCGGGGCTGGCCGACCCGGAGGACGCGAGCTTTACCCTCCGGACGGATGTGCCGGCCGGCGAGGAGCGCGCGGCCGCTCCCACTGAGTCCCACCAGGTCTGCGACCGCGTCGGCCACTGTACGCAGGCCGGGCCGTACACATTCGGTGTGGATCGGAAGGCACCGGAGATCGCGGCGACCGTCTCCGTGGGAGGTGTGCCCTACACGCCGGGCAGGTGGGTGAACCAACCGGTGACGGTCACGTTC
This sequence comes from Sphaerobacter sp., assembly GCF_019683595.1. Classification (GTDB taxonomy): domain Bacteria; phylum Chloroflexota; class Chloroflexia; order Thermomicrobiales; family Thermomicrobiaceae; genus Sphaerobacter. The sequence goes on from NZ_JADGHZ010000153.1 coordinate 2,586, forward strand.
ACCTGTGTCGATGAGGGCGCCGGGCTCGCGCCCGGGAGCCCGCCCGCGCCGGTGACGCTCGTGGACGACGGCGCCGGGCAGGCGGTGACCGGCACCTGCGTCGATCGGGTGGGGAACACAGCAAGCCGGGTCGTCGACGAGATCAATATCGACCGGACGGCGCCGGTGACGACCGCGGCGGTCGCCGGGCCGCTGGGCGACGCGGGCTGGTACCGGGGGACCGTCACCGTAACCCTGACCGCGACCGACGGCGGATCGGGGACGGCAGACATCCGGTATCAGATCGACGGCGGCACGCCGGAGCGCTATCAAGAGCCGTTGGCGATCGACACGGAGGGTACCACTCGGCTCACCGTCTGGAGCAGCGATGTCGCCGGGAACGTCGAGGCGGCGCGGATGATTGAGGTGCGAATCGACCCGTCCCCGCCGGTCGTCTCCTGCGAGGAACCGGATAGCTGGCATGAGGGGGCGACCGTCGCCTGCACGGCCGTCGACCCGGTCTCCGGGCTGCGCGACCCGGGCGATGCGCACTTCACGCTGACACCGATCCCGCACGGCTTGCAGGTGGCAAGCATCGCCGGAGACGGGACGCGCACGGTCTGCGATGTGGCGGGGAACTGCACCGTCGCCGGGCCGGTCAGCCTCCCGGTCGACACGGCGGCGCCGGAGATCCACATCGTCCACCCGGCGGGGACGTACCTGCTCAACCAGGAGGTCGCGGCCGAGTACGCCTGCTCCGACGGTGGTTCGGGCGTCGTGACCTGCGATGGGCCGGTGCCGTCCGGCGCTCTGATCGACACGAGCCGGGTGGGCAACCACGCCTTCCAGGTGGACGCGCGCGACGTCGCGGGCAACACCGCCAGCAAGACTGTCACGTATCAGGTCCGCTACGGGGTCGAGCAGATCGGTCCGCTTGGGCTGGGGCCGTGGGTCTGGGTGCGGCTGCGGCTCGTGGATGCCGAAGGGGTGAACCACTCCGCCGCGGCGCATCGCCTGCGCGCCGCCGGACTGACCACGGAGGACGGCGCAGCGCACCCATGGCCGCTGGCGCGGATCGTCTACGTCGGCCTGTCGCCGCAGGGCGGGGAGTATCTGGCCATGGTGAGCACCTGGGGCCTGCCGTCCGGCACGCACACGCTCTGGTTCACGGTCGACGACGATCCGGCACCCTACTCCGTCGCGCTCCGCACGGGCCGGCTGGGGTGGATCTGGCCCTGGGGCCGGTGGTGATCCCGCGCCCCGCCGCTCAGGATGACGGCAATGCCTCGTCGAACATGCGGCGGTAGAGGTCGAGGCATTCCTCGCCCCGGCACGGCGCGGGCGTCATGCCGCTCACCCGGTGGTGGCGTTCGACGTCGAGGTCGATCTCCGGCAGGCCGAGCCCGCTGTACTGCTTGCCCGACGGCAGGACGAAGGTCGGGCTGCCGGGGACGCGCAGCCGTTCCCAGCCCTCGCGCGCCTCTTCGATCACCTGCGCCTTGCCGACGCCCGCATCGAAGTCGGCTACGAAGCGATCCAGGTCGAGCCCGGCCTGCTCGGCCAGGTCGATCAGCACGTGGCGCATCGAGACGCAGGCGCTGTCGCGGAAGAAGGCGACGCGGATGGCCCAGGCCAGATCGTCGGCCTTGTCCAGGCCCTGCCGCTCGGCGCACTTGACGGCCTCGAAGGCCGGCCAGAAGGTGACGGGCCACTCGCTGGCCGGCCGGTGCCACGGCTGGTAGGGCAGGTCAGGCTCCTCGAGCGCCAGCAGCGGCAACTCGTTGTCGAGCACCTTCTTGGGCGTCGGCTCGCGGTTGACGTACTCCAGCGCCAGGCTCTTGTGCACGATGGCGATGCGCCCGCGGTACTCGTCGCGCAGCCGGCGCAGCCGGAACGCGGTGACGAAGGCGAAGGGGCAGGAGAGATCAGCATAGAGCGCGATCTGAACCGGCTCGGCCATGGTGGGCACACCTCCTCCCAGGAAACCGGCCGGGTCAGTGTTTCTGCCCGGCCGAGCGGGCGCCGCGGATCGCCGCTCCAAGGTGGGCGCGGCTGATGAAGATCGCGATAGCCCCGGCCACGAGGTAGACGATTGACATCTCGACCCGGATGTCGGCGAAGATGAACTGGGCCGCGAACATCCCGAAGAGGAGTCCGGCACCGACCAGCGACAGCCGAAGGTCCAGCAACAGTAAGACGGCGAAGAGGGACTGCGCGGCCGTGAGCAGGATCTCGTCCTGCTGGCGCCCGTCGAGCGGCAGCGCGCCCGGGTGCCCCAGGCCGACCGAGTAGATCAGCGGCAGCATGGCAACCAGCAGCGTCCACTGGTTGACCTTCGACGAGACAAGCGCCCCCAGTGCGGCACCGGCCGCGCCGCGCCAGGCGAAGATACTCACCACCACGAACTCCGGTGCCTCGGAGGCCAGCGGCGCCAGCCACTGCACCAGGAGGAACTCGTCGACACCGAACAGCGTACCGGTCTCGATCAGCGCGTGCGCGAACGGCTCGGCCACCAGGAGGATCGCCACCGCCGCGAGCACCCCCAGCCCCGCGACGACCAACCGGCGTGTGCGAGCCGGGAGCGTGCCGATGGTCGCCGCCGGCCCGACCAGGTGCGGCTCCTCGGCCGGCATCCGCGCCAGCCGAACCACATACACGACGAAGATCGTGACCAGGACGGCACAGTCGAAGAGGGACAGCGTCCCCTTGATCGGGAGGACGAAGGCGTAGATCGTCGCCAGCAGCAGCGCAATCAGCTCTAGCCCGTGCGACGGCTCAAGCGACACCTTGGTCTTCCGTGTCCGGAGCCAGACGAGCACGACGACCAGGGGCCAGGCAACGCCGATGAGGAGCCGGTTGGCACCGGTCATGTTCGCGATCGCGTAGTGGGAGTACGCGGGATCCTTCGCCGCCAGCCAGGCGAAGGTGGCGTCAACGATGTACTCGGGCAAGATCGCGATCAGGGCAAGCAGCGCCAGCGCCAGCCCCTGCGAGACGTCGAGCTGAATCACCTCGGCAGCCCAGGAGAGCAGGAACGCGGCTCCGATGATGGCGATACCAAGCAGGAGTGCCGCAACCGGCGCCGAGACGTGGTAGAACCCCAGCTCCAGCGCGATGCCCGGCACCAGGGCGAGGATGGCGAGGATGAGCGGATACCATCTCTGCATGCGAGGCGTTCCCTCCTGGAGTGCTCTCGGCCGCCCGCGCGGCGCGCACACAGAGCCAGCCTACACGTCGCACGCTGCGTGCAACAACGGCTTTTTCGGCGCTCCCCGCGTTGCGGCGGGCGACCCGCTCAACCCCTCGCTTCGTCCTCGCACGGCACGTTGCTGTAGCCGGAGCGGAACGGCGTGACCGACGCGGCCTCTGGGTCGAAGCGGTGGCGCACGACGCAGCCGGCGTCGTTGCCCAGCAGGTGGATCGAGATCGACGCCTCGCTCGATGTGGTCGTCACGCTGTGGATATCGTCGGTCGGGGGCAGCAGCGTGTAGAACTCACCCGCCCGCACCGTTCGCTCCTCGATCAGCTCCAGCTTCGCCTCCCCCGCGTCGTAGTTGGTGGCGATGGGGGCATAGACCCGCTCGAGTTGCTCGCCGCGGTAGAGCCCGACCAGCCCCCACGCCAGGTGGTCGTGCACTGGCGTCGTCGACCCGGCCGGGACCACAAGAGAGAAGAGGGTCAGCGAGCGATCGGCCGAGCGGTAGAGCAGGTACTGGCCGATCCCACCTCCCATGCCGCTCGCCTCGTACGGCCGGGCGAACTCGTCCGGCAGCCAGCCGTCGGCCTGGAGCAGGCGGCTGAATGCCGGGCGCAGCCGCTCAACGAGCAGCGCCGGGTCCGGCTCGGCGGCTCGGGCTGCCTGGACCGCGGCGATGAACTCGCGCACGACGGGAGAGTCAACGTAGTACTCGTCGGCAGTAGGCTCGAGTGGGGTCATGGCTCCTCCCAGGCTGAGTTATGGCGGGGTCTCACAGGCACACCCCAGGCTGACAGCGTACGCCATGGCGCGCCCTCGGGCAACGGCCTGCGCCGCGCGCAGAGGAGCGCCGGCATCTTGCCGGCGCTCCTGACATTACCGGTCTGTTCGCAGACGCCTCGGCTCCGGTGTCGCCCCTAGATGCGGACGGCCGTCCCCGATGCGGTGACCATCAGCATCGACCCGGAGCCCCCCTGGATCGTCTCGTAGTCGACATCGACTGCGATGACGGCGTTCGCGCCGCGCTCGCGCGCTTCCTGGGCCATCTCCTCCATCGCGATCTGCCGCGCCCGCCGCAGCTCCTCTTCATAGGCGCCGGAGCGCCCACCGACGATGTCGCGGATGCTCGCGAACAGGTCGCGGAACAGATTGGCGCCCAGGATCGCCTCGCCATGGACAATGCCGAGGTACTCGCGGACGGGCTGCCCCTCGATGGTCGTGGTTGTCGTCAGAATCACCCTTCCCTACTCCTACTCGATGCGACGGTTCCGGTTACAGGGTGCATCTGTACGCGCCCCGCACGTCGATGCTACACCAGCCGGCCCGGTCGCGATGCAGTGTGCCGAGCGCACCGCTTCCTTAATTCATGATTCATGACGAATTGCTGTGATACATCCGCCAGCCGGCCGGTGACTGTCATCCTTCGCTGCGTGGCCGATCCGACGCGAGATCCTTCGCGCCACTCAGGATGACGGCAGCGCGAGAGCGGGTGGCGGAGCGAAGGACGACAACGACCGGGCCACGGCCCCACTTCACCACCACACACCGTCAAGCTTCATCGAAATCGAAGGACTTGCCCACGAGCGGGCGCACTCATGCACCGCCCGCGTGAGTACCCTCGGGGCGGTATGCTTCGGTAGACGCGCACCGCGGGCTGGGCGACAATAGGCAGGCGGTCAGTGAACGCGGTCACGACGAAAGGGATAGTGTGGCATGAACCAGACTGGCGCGGCGCAGGAGACCTGGAATACCGCCGACCTCGTCCGCAAGGACAAGGCGCACATGCTCCATCCGGTGTCCAACCTGCGCCAGCTTCAAGAGTACGGACCCCTGGTCATGGCCCGCGGCGAGGGGGTCTACCTCTGGGATACCGACGGCAAGCGTTACATCGACGCCTTCGCCGGGCTCTGGAACGTCAACGTCGGTCACGGCCGCCGCGAGCTTGCCGATGCGATGCGGGAGCAGGGAGAGCGCCTCGCCTTCAGCCCCACCTTCTTCGGCCTCGCCACCCCGCCGACGATCGAGCTGGCGGCCAAGCTCGCCAGCCTCTTCCCCGGCGACCTGAACTACTTCAACTTCACCTCGGGCGGGGCTGAATCGAACGAGACGGCCATCAAGATCGCGCGCTACTACTGGTCGCTGCGCGGCAAGCCGAGCAAGGTGAAGATCCTCTCCCGCATGATGGCCTACCACGGCATCGCCATGGGCGCGCTGTCGGCCACCGGCATTCCGGCTTACTGGGAGGACTTTGGCCCCCGCCCCGCCGGGTTTATCCATCTCACCCCGCCCTACTACTACCGGCACGGTGAGGGCATGACCGAGGACGAGTTCGTCGAC
>NZ_JADGHZ010000154.1 GCF_019683595.1 Sphaerobacter sp.
ACCGGGGGGGGGGGGGGGCCCCAACGAAAACGGGCGCCCGCGGGGGCACGGGGGGGGCCACGGGTCGACCGCGCTCATGGGGTGTGGCGCTAGGCCACCGAGACCCCGAGCTGGTCGCAGACGAAGGTCCAGATGTCGGTCTGCTCGGCGATCTGCTTGCCGAGCGGTTTGCCTGCGCCGTGGCCCGCGGCCGTCTCGACCCGCAGGAGCACCGGCCGGTCGGAGCCGGTCGCGGCTTGCAGGCGCGCGGCCATCTTGCGCGCGTGCAGCGGGGCGACTCGCGTGTCCGAGGTGGCCGTCGTCAGGAGCACGGCCGGGTAGGGCGTGCCGTCCACCACTCGGTGGTAGGGCGAGTAGGCGTACAGGTAGGCGAACTGCTCCGGGTCGTCGGCCGAGCCGTACTCCGGGATCCAGAGGCGGGCGATCAGGAACCGGTGGTAGCGCAGCATGTCGAGCAGCGGCACCTGGCAGACGACGGCGCGGAAGAGATCCGGCCGCTGGGTCATGGCTGCGCCGACCAGCAGGCCGCCGTTGCTGCCGCCGAGGATCGCGAGGCGTTCGGGGCGCGTGTAGCCTTCGGCGATCAGGTACTCGGCCGCGGCGATGAAGTCGTCGAAGACGTTCTGCTTGTGCTCGCGCATCCCGGCGCGGTGCCACTCCTCGCCGTACTCGCCGCCGCCGCGTAGGTTGGGCAGCGCGTAGACGCCGCCCTGCTCCAGCCAGAAGAACATACGGCGGTCGAAGAGCGGCGTGCGGCTGATGTTGAACCCGCCGTAGCCGGTCAGCAGCGCCGGGGCGCTGCCGTCGCGTGGCGTCCCGGCTCGGGCCACGATGAACATGGAGACGCGGGTGCCGTCGGCCGAACGGTACCAGACCTGCTCGGTGGTGTACGCGGCGGGGTCGATCGGCGCCTTGACCGCGGCCCACTCGGTGACTTGGCCGCTGGCAGCGTGGCACGCGAAGACCGTCGGCGGCACTGTGAACGACTCGAAGCGGAAGTAGGCGCGCTCGCCCTCCGACTCGGCATTCAGCCCGGAGACGGTCCCCATCCCCGGCAGGTCGATGGTGCTCAGCGGACGGCCGTCCAGGTCGTGCAGCGTCAGGCGGGAGGTCGCCCGCACCAGTGTCTGCACCACCAGCCGGTCACCCACCGGGACGACCTGCTCGATGCGAGCCTCCTCCGGCTCGGCGATGACGTTCTGCCAGTTCTCGCGCTCCGGGCGCTCCGGATCGACCGCCAGCAGCCGGTAGCGCGGCGCATTGAGGTTGGTCAGCAGGAAGAGCCGATCGCGGTGGACGAACCCTTCGACCAGGGCCTCCTCGCCCACGAGCACGGGTACGAACCCGGCGTCGGGCCGGGTGCGGTCGTAGAGGTAGAGGTCGGCTCGCGCCCAGCCGTGGCTCACGGTGACGATGAGCCAGCGGCCGTCGCGGGAGAGATGGACGTGCGGCTGGGCCTCCGCCGGTAGCCCGTCACCGAAGACGAGGGGATCGGCCGCCGGGTCGTCTCCGAGCCGGTGGAGAAAGACCTTGCGGTGGTAGCGCTCCTCACCCGGTGGGACCTCGCCCGGTTGGGGATAGCGCGTGTAGTAGAAGCCGGATGCATCGGGGAGCCAGGCGATGCTGCAGAAGCGGGTCCGGTCGATGCGCTCGGTGAGCAACGTGCCCCGTTCGACGTCGAGGACTTGCAGCACGCTCTCCTCGTTGCCGTCCTGGGAGTAGCCGAAGGCGACGAGTTTGCCGTCGGGCGAGGGGTACCACCAGTCGAGCGCGGTCGTCCCCTCGGCGCTCTCCTGGTTGGGATCGAGCAACACCCGCTCGCTGTCCCCCTCGCGCAGGTACAGCTTCGGCTGGTTCTCGTGCCCCTCCCGCCGGAGGAAGAAGGCGCGCTCGCCTCGCATCACCGGCGCCGAGATGTCACCGATCGAGAGCAGCGTCTCCAGCCGGGCGCGGATGTGGGCGCGGGAGGGGGAGGCGTCGAGCACGCGACGGGTATAGGCGTTCTGGGCGTCGACCCAGGCGCGCGTCTCCGGTGACTCATCATCCTCCAGCCAGCGATACGGGTCGACGATCGTGTGCCCGTGCAGCTCCTCGGTCACCGGCTCGACCCGCGTGGCCGGCGACGTCAACCGTTCGGTCATGAGGTTCCTTCCCTCCCTGCATCCTCTACCGGGTGTCTGCCTGCCGATTATTCCATGGGCCCGGCGTCCGTGTCTGGATTGCGCACCGACCAATCCACGCTGATGGAGTATCACGGCATGCCCCTTGCGACCTGCCGCTACCCGGAGGGGAATGCCGCGTCGTGAGCGCACGGCCGGTGTGCTTGCGGATTTGCGGCGGTAGTGGATGCTGGGGAATGCGCAACGCGCAGCATTGCCGCGAGTGATCTAGTGAGACGAGAGAATGGCGCCTGCGGCCGCTTCGATCCTTGTGGTTGACGACGATCCGGCGATCGTCGACATCATCACGCAGGTGCTGGCGGCCGAGGGTTACGTCACGCGTGCGTGCCGGAACGGGGTGGAGGCGCTCGCCGTGCTCAACGAGTGGCGCCCCGACCTGATCCTCCTCGATCTCTGGATGCCGAAGATGGACGGCTGGGAGTTCCGTCGCCGCCAGTTGGCGCTCGACCGGGCGCGCGATGTGCCGGTGGTGCTGCTTTCGGCCGGGGGACGGTTGGAGGAGCACGCCAGGACGCTCGATGCCGCGGCCGCCATTCCCAAGCCGTTCGACCTGATCGACCTCCTCGCCGTCGTCGACACCGTGTTGAGCCACCCCGACCCGCAGTAGGGGCGGGCGTCACGCCTGCGGACCATGCGGGCAGCGCCCGGCCCTCGTCTACGGGACGCGCGCGGCCCAGATGGAGTCGGGGAAGCGCTTGCGCAGGACGTCCCAGACCTTGTACATCTCCGGGTCCGAACGGGTCTTGAGGTAGACCGCGATGCCCAGGCGGTAGAGCACCTCCGGCGCGAGGGCGCCGTCGGGGTCCCGCTCGTAGGCGCCGCGGAGCACGGCGATGGCGTGGTCGGTACGCGACCAGTGCAGGTCCACCCAGGCCTCGCCCAGGTCGAGCAGGGTGAGGAACAGGTCGGGGGGCAGGAAGTTCAGGCTGCGGTAGTGGACCGTGCCGCGCCGGTCGGCGAAGAGGATCGTCGGGGTCCAGATCACGTTGAGCGGCCGCACGACCTCCCGCGGGTCGCGGAAGAGGTCGAGCCTGAGTGGCACGAAGCGGCTGGTGACCGCGGTCACGACACGGGCGTCTGGATACGTCACGGCATCCAGTTTGGCGCAGCCGCGTCAGGGGTCTTTCATGACGTCGATCAGCAGCGGCTTGCGCTCGCGGGCGGCGCGCTCCGCGGCGTGCGCGAAGTCCCGTTCCCACTCAATGGTGGTGGTCATGACTCGGGCCTCCTTCGGCGCAAGGAGCGCGGGCGCCTTCGCCATGGGAACGGCCCTCACCCCCGACCCCGCTCCCAACGTTTGGAGCGGGGAGTCTCTTAGCGGGGGACAGGCGAGACGCTCGTGCTCCCGTCGCTCACCCGAGGCGCAGGCGCCATTCCTCCACTTGCGCCGCGTGCTCGTCGACGTGCTCGACCAATTCCTCGATCAGGCGGTGTAGCCGGCCGACCTCTCCCCAGGGGAAGGGGCCGATCGCGCGGAGTTGCTCGGGCGTCAGCCGGTCGAGGAAGGCGAGGGCGCGATCGCGCGCGGCCGCGAAGTCGGCCGCGACCTGCTCCCAGGGCTCGGTGCCGCGCACGGCGGCCGACATAGTGTTGAAGCTCTGCGTGTGCTTGATCGGGTGGTGCCGCGGCTTCGGCCCGCCCAGGATGTGCTCGGCGGCGTCCAGCATCTCCCGGTGCCAGTCGGCGAGATGCCCCGTTACGTCCCGCACCGACCAGGAGCCGACCGCCGGGTTGGTCTCCAAGACGACCGGGTCGACCCCGGACACCAGGGCCGCGAACCGATCGTGCGCGCGGACCACCTCCGCGCGTAGTCGCTGGACCTCGCTCCTTTCGACGCGCTCGCTCATCGCCTCCTCGACTCCACTCCGCATCGGCTGCTGCCGTCGGCTAATCGTAGCAGCTTGCGGGCGAAGGCGGGCGGGGCATCTCCCCAGCGGTGGTATGATGGGATGTATGGGAACCCTCGCGACGGTTCTGGTCCTGAGTTCGGCCAGCCTGCACGCTAGTTGGAATCTGCTCGTCAAGCGGAGCCGGGACACGCTCGCCTTTCTCTTCCTGGCGAACCTCGCCACACTCGTGGTCTACGCACTACCGTTCGCGGGCTTTCTGCGCGCCCACCCGATCCCTGCCGACGGCTGGCCCTTCGTGGCGGCCACGTCGACGATCCACGTCGCCTACTACCTCTGTCTCTCTGCCGCCTACACGCATGGCGCGCTCTCGCTGGCCTATCCGATTGCCCGCGGCACCGGCGTGGCGCTGGTGCCGCTCGTGGCCCTGCCGCTCTTGCGCGAGCACGTCTCGCTCGCCGGTGGAGTCGGGATCGCGCTCGTCGTCGCGGGCATCCTGGTGATGCACCAGGAACCGCTCCGGGCGCTCGTCCGCCAACCGCTCGGCATCGCCGCCGGTCAGCAGAGCGCCTTCAACCTCGGTACCTTCTTCGCGCTGCTGACGGGGTTTGCGATCTGTGGCTACTCGCTGGTCGACAAGGCGGGGGTCGCCCGGGTCCACCCGGTCGTCTACGGCTACCTGCTCATGGCGGGGATGACCCTCGGCCTGTCGCCCTACATCCTGACCCGCCGCCGGGCCGCGCTGCGCCGCGAGTGGACCGAGAACCGGGTTCCGATCCTCGTGGTCGGCGTGCTGGTGCTGGGAACCTATCTGATCATCCTCGCGGCAATGCGACTCACGGCGGTCAGCTATATCGTGGCCCTGCGCGAGGTGAGCATCGTCATCGGCGCGGTCCTCGGCGTGTGGGTGCTGGGTGAGGGCGGCGGCCGGGAGCGTATCCCCGGCGCGATGCTGATCCTGGCCGGGGTATTCACCATTGCCGTGATGGGGTAGCCGGCACCACGAGCGAGAGGCGGCAGAGCGTATGCGGAGACCAAGCCGGAAACTGGTGAAACAGCGATCGATCGACGGCGCTGCGAGCGTCCCGCTGCGCAGCCGACTGCGCCAGTCGCTCGCGCGGACGTTCGTCTCATTCTCCAACCGCAACTATCGGCTCTTCTGGTTCGGCCAACTCCTGTCGGTGACCGGCACCTGGATCCAGCGAGTGGCACAGTCCTGGCTGGTGCTAAATCTCACCGACTCCTCCTTCGCCCTCGGGATGGTGACCACGCTGCAGTTTCTGCCGATGATGCTCTTCGCACTCTTCGGCGGCGTCATCGCCGACCGGCTGCCAAAGCGCAAGGTGCTGCTGGTCACACAGGCGGTTATGGGCACCGTTTCGCTCATCCTGGGGGTGTTGATCACCTTGGATGTGGTGCAGATCTGGCACATCTACGTCCTGGCCGCTGTCCTCGGGCTGGCGACCGCCTTCGACAACCCGACACGGCAGGCGTTCGTGGTCGAGATGGTCGGGCCGGAGAACCTGCCCAACGCGGTAGCGCTCAACTCCAGCCTGTTCAACACGGCCCGCATCGTCGGCCCGTCTATCGGCGGTGCGATGATCGCCGCATTCGGCATCGCTGTCCCCTTCTATGCCGACGCGGTGAGCTTCCTGGCGGTCATCGTCGGTCTGCTGATGATGCGCCCGGAGGAGTTCCATGAGGTGCCGCCACCGGCGCGGGGGCCGGTGCTGACGCGGTTGCGCGAGGGGATCGCCTACGCAATCCACACGCCCGCGGTGGCATTGGTGCTGATCCTGATGGCGTTCCTGGGCACCTTCGGCTACCAGTTCACCGTCATCCTGCCGCTCATCGCCCGCTACGTCCTCGACACCGGCGCGCTGGGCTTCGGCGGACTGCTGACGGCTATGGGGATCGGCTCGCTTGCCTCCGCACTCGGGGTGGCCTACGTGAGCCGCCCGACCGAGCGGTTGCTGCTGATTGGAGCCGGCAGCTTCACCGTCTTACTCGGGCTGCTGGCGCTCTCGACGTCCTTGCCGTTCACAGTGGCGATCCTGGTCCTGCTGGGCGCGGGCAGCATCATCTTCACCGCCACCGCCAACTCACGATTGCAGATCTTGGCGCCCGGGGAACTGCGTGGGCGGGTGATGAGCCTGTACATCTTCCTCTTTGCCGGGACGGCTCCCGTCGGCTCCCTCTCGCTCGGCTACCTGGCCGAGACGCTGAGCGTGCGGATCGCGGTCGGGATCATGGCCCTCCTCTGCGCGGTTGGCTTCGTCCTCGGCTGGCTCTATCGCGCCCGGCACCCGGAGCACAGCCCTCAGGCGGCCACGCGGCGTCCAGCGCACGGGTCGTCAGCGTCCGATTGAAGGAACGCCGGCACGGCGGGACACTCACCCCTCGCGGCGCCAGGTACCGGAGCGCCCGCCGCGCTTCTCCTCCAGGCGGATCTGGTCGATGACCATGCCCCGGTCGACCGCCTTGACCATGTCGTAGATCGTCAGCGCCGCGGCGCTCACCGCCGTCAGGGCTTCCATCTCGACGCCGGTCTGGCCGCGGGTTTCGACCCGCGCCTCGATCACCACCGCCCCGCGAGCCTCGTCGGGCGTGAAATCGACGGTGATCGCGGTGAGCATGAGTGGGTGGCAGAGCGGGATCAGCTCGTGCGTCTTCTTGGCGGCCATGATCCCGGCGATCCGGGCCACGCCGAACACATCACCCTTGGCGGCGCGCTGCTCGACGATCATCCGCAGCGTCTCCGGTTGCATCCGGACCTCGCCGCGGGCGATGGCGACGCGGTGCGTCTCCGGCTTTTCCCCGACATCGACCATGCGCGCCTGCCCGCGCTCGTCGAAGTGCGTCAACTCACTCATCGTGCCCTCCTCCGGGCGCGCGCGTCGTGCTCGACCGGGCCGCGGCGCGCCGTGTTGGTCAAGATCACACCGAGCAGGATCAGGGTGCCGCCGAGCAGCAGGTAGATGGTGATGTGCTCTCCCAGCAGGAGCCAGGCCCCGAGCGTGCCGAAGACCGGCACCAGGTAGATGTAGACGGCGATCTGAGTCGGGCTGAGCACCCGCAGGCCACGGTACCAGAGCGCGTAGGCCAGTACCAGCGCAAAGAGGACCATGGTCAGCACCGCCAGCCACTCCGCCGGGCCGAACCGAAGGGCTTCGCGCACCACCTCGGGACGGGTAGCGAACAGCGGCAGAAGCGGGATGGTGCCGAGGACCGTCACCGTCCCCGCGAACTGCACCGGCTCGTAGCGCACGAGCAGCGGCTTGCTGAGCACGGTGTAGAAGGCCCAGGCCAGCGGCCCGAGCAGGGTGATGAGGATGCCGATGGCGTTGCGCACGCTGAACTGCGCCTCCGGCCCGCCGTAGAGCAGCACGACCAGGAAGCCGGCGAAGGCGACGGCGATCCCGGCGAGCTTGCGCGGGGTAAGGCGCTCCTGGCCCAGAGCGCGTGCGATCAGCGCGGTGAAGACCGGGTTGCCGGTCACGATCAGGCTCGCGACCGCCGCGGGGATCATCTGAACGCCGTAGGCCACGGCACCGGTGTTGATCGTCACGCCGAGCAGCGCCATGAGCCCGGCCTTGCGCCAGTCGGCGCGGGCGAAGCGGGTGAAGCCGCGACCGGAGAGGAGCAGGAACCCGGCGTAGCAGAGGCTGGCCAGCGTCAGCCGGATCATGAGTACCTCGGTCGCGTCGATGCGGCGCAGCAGGTACTTGATCGAGACGAAGTTCGAGCCCCAGGAGACGGCCACGAACAGGAGCGAGAGGTGGACGAGGATCAGCGCGCGGGTCGAGAGCGCACGCTGCCCCTCTCGCTCGATCTGCGATTCCTCCGACGCCCGCTCGCTTGCCTCGCCGGTATCGAGCGTGATCTCCCGGTCCATTCCTCGCCGTCCTGTTACTGCTCGGACGCGACGGGCCCGGATGCAACGCATCCGGGCCTGTCTCTTATAAACAACTTACGCTGCC
>NZ_JADGHZ010000028.1 GCF_019683595.1 Sphaerobacter sp.
CGCCGCGCGGGGGGGCCTGGGGGGGGCGGGGGGCGGGCGGGGGGGGCGCCCGGGCGCGCCCCCTCGACTCGGTCGGTACCGTTACGGTCCTGGCGTGTTCAAAGTTGACTGGGCGCTGGACGGGCCGATCCCGTGGCGGTCGCCCGAGTGCCGGCGGGCCGGCGTCGTGCACTTGGGCGGTACGCTCGACGAGATCGCGGCGGCCGAGTGGGCGGCGACGCATGGCCGCGTGCCGGAGCGTCCGTTCGTGCTCCTGGCACAGCCGTCGCTCTTCGATCCCACCCGCGCGCCGGCCGGCCGGCACACGGCGTGGGCCTACTGCCACGTCCCGCCCGGCTGTGACGTCGACATGACCGAGCGCATTGAAGCGCAGGTCGAGCGCTTCGCCCCCGGGTTTCGCGACCGGATCCTGGTCCGCCACACCCGAGATCCCCGCGAGTTCGAGGCGTACAACCCGAACTACGTGGGTGGGGACATCAACGGCGGCGTGCAGGATCTGCGGCAACTCTTCACCCGACCGCTGCCGCGCTGGGACCCCTACCGTACGTCTGACCCGACGCTCTTCATCTGCTCTGCCTCGACGCCGCCCGGCGGGGGCGTCCACGGTATGTGCGGGTACCACGCCGCGCGCTCGGCACTGCGCGCGGCGTGGTGAGGCCGCCTGGTCCCAACGCGACGCGGCGGGTTAGTCCTCAGGCGACCAGGTTGTCTCCGGGTCGAGCGGGTAGATCGGACGGCGCAGCCGCTTGTAGTCGAAGCGCTCGAGTCGCGGGCTGCTGATGCCGGGCGCATCGACCTCGATAACCTTGGTCGCGATCGGCTCGAACGCTGCGCGGAAGTGCGCAGCGCTCTTCAGCACCAGGATGCGACGCTGGGTCGGCTCGATCCCGAAGCAGCGGAAGAAGTTCAGGTCGTGGGGATGGCCCCGCAGCTCGGTGAGCTGCAGCTCGATGCCGTCCGGACCGCCGATCTCCAGCACGACCGTCTTCCCCCGGCTGGCATAGGTCCCGGCGCCCATGGGGCCGAGGATGGGGAAACGGCCCTCATGGATGAGGCGCACCCGGCCGGTGACCTCGACCGGCTCGCCATGGTAGGTGTCGTGTTTCCCGCCGACCGAGAGCGTGACGGTCGCGCCGACGCCCGCTTCGATACAGGCGGCTACCGCCTCCGGGTCCATGATCTGAGCCACCGCAGCCGAGCGGGCGTTGGCCTCCAGCAGCCCGCGGAGAACCGCGGTGCCGTCGCCGGCCGTGCCGCTCGCGCCCGAGTCGGCGATGTCGGCCAACACGTAGACGCTCCCCGGTTCACCGGCCATGGCCTCGGCGATGGCGTCGGCGATCGGTGTCGGGTGGATGGTGAAGTCGTCGCGCAGCTCCCAGCAGATGCGGGCCAACTCCGTCGCGTAGCGCCGAGCGAGTGCCGGGTCGTTGTCCGTCACGACGATCGTGGCGACGCCGGCGAAGGGCACGTCGGCGAAGGGGAACCCGCCCAGCACCGTCGCGGCGAGGACACCCGGCTCATGTTCGATCTCACGAGCGCGATCGATCGCCGTTTTCAGCGGAGACTGCCAGGTCGTCACCATCGACTGGTTCGGCGCGATGAGCGGCAGGCGCACGTGTGCCATAGTGGGCCGCGCCTCGCCCCGAATGGCTGCCAGGAGGATGCGCATCGCGTGCGCGCCGGTTTCCGGCGTGTCGATGTGCGGGTAGTGCTTGTAGCCGACGAAGGCGTCGGCTCCCGCCATCATGGCGTCGGACAGGTTGGTGTGCAGATCCAGCGGGGCGACGATGGGGACGTCCGGCCCGACGAGCTCACGAACGGCTGCGATCAGCGGTCCCTCGCCGTCATCCTCGTCTTCGAGCGCCATCGCCCCGTGGATGCCGAGCAGCACGCCGTCTACCGGCAGCGCGGCCCGGATGCCGTCCAGAATCTCCCGCTTGAGCGTCTCGAACGCGTGGCGGGTGACCCGTCCACCCGGCACCGCGTGGGCGTACGTGGTCGGGATCAACTCGACGCCCTGGCGTCTGGCCTCGGCCACAATGCCGCCGTAGATGGTTCCGGTCCCGTCGAGGTCCAGGATCTCCTGTCCCCGGTGGATGCCACTCGACCCGGTCTGGAAGTCCTCCAGCGTGGTCGGCTGCCACTGGAACGTATTCGTCTCCTGCGCGATGCCCCCGGTGACGATCCGGATCGCCATCTCATCCCCCGCTTCCGTCCTGTCGTGTACTGTCGAACGGAAGCAGTATCAGTCGCGGTCGCGGATGTGGCAAGCGGCTCAGCGGTGCGACGTCACCCCGACCTGCTGGCACATCGACAGCAGCGGGCAGGTCGAGCAGTGCGGCCGGTCGCCGGTGCAGATGTGTTTCCCGAAGGGAACCAGGAGGCGATTGATCTCGATCCAGTACCGTTCTGGGAGCTTGGCCTCCAGCGCGGCGGTGGTCTGCCCGGGGGTCCTGGTGTGGACATACCCCCAGCGGTTGGTTACACGATGAACATGAACGTCCACGCTGATCCAGGGCTGTCCACAGGCGATCCCGAGCGCCAGGTGCGCACACTTCGGCCCGACTCCGTGGAAATTCATCAGCGTGTCGCGGTCGCACGGCAGGGAGCCGCCGTGCTCGTCCACGGTTGCCCTGGCGACGGCGTGAATCTGCCGCGCCTTCGGTTCGGAGAAGGAGACGGTATGGATGAGTTCCTCGAGGTCGCTGACCGGGAGTTCCGCCACGGCTGCAGGGGTCGGCGCGGCCGCGAACAGTCGCCGCGCGGTTGGTAGCGTCACCTCGTCGTAGGTGCGGACTGAGAGGATGCAGGCCACGACCTGTTCGAACAGGGAGCGGTGGCCCTCATCTGCCAGCGCGAAGAGCGCCGCTGGCGGAAAGTCGCGTACGGCCTGGCGGACGCGAGCGATGGCGACATCGATATCGAATGGTTCTTTCATGCATGCTCCTGTCCCTCACCCGGCTCGCGAGAATGGCAAGATTCGCGCCCCGGTGGCCGCGAGCTTGTCAGTCACCGGCGGACGACTCGCCTGAGCCCGTCCACGAGGAGGGCTCGGGGTGGGGTATTGCCCGAGGTGGATTCCTCCGACGGCATGAGTGATGCGCGCCGGAGAAATCGACGCCGATGGTGATTGCGCGCTGGATGGCCGAACAGTGCCCGGTTCCCGGGCGACAGGTAGCTGACTGGTTCCGCGTGGACTGGTAGAGTTTGCGCGCGGGCAGGAAAGACACGTGGGGGAGGTACTGGATGGCCAAGCGCAAGCGGAGCAAGCTGCCCACGGAGGCGGTTCGGCGGCCGCCACCCAGGGAGCTTGATCAGGTCCGAGAACTGCTCATGCAGCAGGACTATGAGGGGGCCCGTGAGCTGCTCCTCGAGCTGGCCGACGAATCCAGGCCCCATCCGGCGGTCCTCCAGGCGCTGGCGGCGGTCACTCGGGAGCTCGAGGACTGGCGTACCTACCTGTCTGCCATGGAGCAGTGGCATTCGCAGCAGCCGAACGATGCCGACGTGACCCTGGCGCTGGGCGATGCCTACATGCGGAACCTGCGCCCGGTGCTCGCCCTCCGTACCTTCGAATCCTTCCTACAGCGCTGGCCGAACCATCCCCAGGTGCCAGAGGTTGAGCAGATCCTCATGCGGCTCCGACCGGACGTCGACGAAATGCTCACCGAGTCAGGTGTGAGCGGTGAGGACGGGCTGCAGCTCGTTGCGCTCCACGAAGAGATCCAGACGCTGATGGATCAGGGGCGCACGAGAGAGGCTCGGGCGGCGGCCCAGAAGGCCCTCAAGCGGTGGCCTGACTTTGTCCCGGTGCTAAACAACCTGACGCTGATCCTGACGTTCGAAGGGGCGTATGACCAGGCGATCGCGACCGCCCGGCGCGCTCTGGCGATCGATCCCGAAAACGTCCACGCGCGTGGCAACCTGATCCGCGCGTTCATGATGACGGGTCAAGTGGAGGCGGCCCGGGCGGAGGCTGATCGCCTGGCGCTGGTGGACGAGGTCCGAGAGGACGAGTGGCTCAAGTTGGCGGAGGCGTTCAGTTTCGTCGGGTACGACGAGCGCGTGCTGGACGTGTACGAGCGCGCGACGGCAGCACGTGTACTTGACCAATTTGGCCGCGCATTTATCTGCCACCTCGCGGCGGTGGCAGCGATGAACCAGGGCGACGAACAGCGGGCGCGGACGCTCTGGGAACAAGCGCTGAAGCTGGATCCTGATCTGCACACTGCCCGGGAGAATCTTTCGGACTTGAGCCGGCCCGTTGGCCAACGGCAGGCACCGTGGCCCTTCGAATTCCGAAACTGGGTGTCCGAGCGCGTCTTGGACAACCTGTTGACCGCCTTCACGGCGGCAGTGATCGCGCAGGACGAGGTCGCGCTTGCCCGCGTCGTGCGGCGGACGCTGCGGCAGTGCCCGGAACTGAAAGGCGTCGTTCCGGTCCTCCTCGAACGGGGGGACCCGGCGGGTCGGACGATCGCGGTGCAGATCGCCGCCTACTCCGAGGATCGGGCGCTGCTCGAAGCCCTGCATCGGTTCGCCTTGTCCCAGCGCGGAACGGACTCGCAACGCCAGCAGGCGATCACGGCGGTGCAGGATGCCGGCCTCCTGAAACCGGGCGAGACATTCGACATGTGGATCGGCGGGGAATGGACCACGATACAGGCGCAGAGCTTCGAGCTCCACGAGGAACCGCTCGAAGTCGCGCACGCTCCTGAGGTCGAGGCGCTGCTGGCTGAGGCTCGGACGGCGCTCCAAGCCAGGCAGCCGGAACGGGCGGAGACGCTCTTCAGGCAGGCGCTCGACGTTGAGCCCGAGTCACCGGGCATCCGATCCTACCTGGCGCAGGCCCTTACGCTGCAGGGGCGCTTTGATGAGGCGGAGGCCCTGCTGCAGGAGGTAGTGGCCGACAGCCCCGACTACATGTTCGCCACGCTCGGACTCGCGCAGATTCGCATCGAGCAGGGACGGTACGCCGAGGCTCGCCAGATGTTGCTACCGCTGCTCAACCGGACCCGCTTCCACGTCGAAGAGTACGTGGCCCTGGGGTCACTGATGATCCATCTGTCGCTGGCTGAGCGCGACAAAGACGGCGCCCTTAGGTGGGCCGCAAACCTTGAGCGCGTGATGCCGGATCACCCGATGGTGCAGAAGCTGGCGGAACTCGCTCGACGTTGACCAGGGCGCCGCTCCGGGCGGCGCCCTGTTGTCGTTCGCCGGATTCGTTACTTCCTGCCGATCCCGATGTGTACCGGGTTGGTCAGTGTGGCCGGGCCAGTGCCCCCGGCCCGCGCGCGGATGAGCGTGTCAAGCCGGTCGATGACCGCGTCGAGCTCCACGCTTGTCAGCTCCAGGCTGTCCACCAGCGCCGGCGCGATCGGGTTGCTCCAGATGACCCAGTCCCATAGCTCGGCGCCGTCCTGGAACTCGGTTGCCTCGGTGACGGTGTTCACCGTAACGTCAGCGAGCCCTGCGGCGACCAGTTCCCGGTGGAGGCGAGTAGGGTCCTGTAACTGGAACGCTAGCGGCGCGGGATCGGCGGGCGGGCCGGTGAAGTCGGGTCGGACCGCGTGAATCCCGCGGATCAGGAACGTCAAGAAGTCGATCGCGTGAGGGTCGCCGTACGTGACGATCAGAACGCGCCCACCTTCGCGAACGACACGGGCTAGTTCACGCACACCCCGCGGCATGTCGGGGAACAGCATGACGCCGAACTGCGAGCCTGCCAGGTCAAAGCTGCCTTCCTCGAACTCGAGCGCGTGACCATCCATCACTCGCGTCTCGATGGCGAGACCTTCCCGGTGTGCCCGCTCCTGCAGGAGCGAGAGCATGACCGGGGACAGGTCGATGGCGACCACGCTCGCGCCGATACGCGCGGCCGGAATGGAAAGCGCTCCGCTGCCGCAGGCAACGTCAAGGAAGCGCATTCCGGGGCTCAATCCGGCGCGACGGAGCGCCTCGGCTCCGAGCGCCATCTGCGTCCGCGTGTTGGTCCGGTCATAACCCGGGGCGATGCGATCCCACTCGGCTCGTGTCTGTGCGATGTCCTGGGAAACCATGGTCGTGGTCCTCTCAACAGTGTGCATCAGGCAGTGGCCAGGGCTGGTTCCTCGGCGGGCACGGATACGCGACGGGCCCCAACGGCGATCGCATCCGCGATGCGTGCGGCGTCTCGACTAACGCCGTGGATCATCACGGAGGAGGCCGCGGAGAGGAACTCGAGGCCGACGAAGTAGAGACCGGGCTCGTTAGGGACGATACCCCGGTGGTGCACGGGATTGCCGTCCTGCAGGACCGGAAGGTCGATCCAGGAAAAGCCTGGGTGAAACCCGGTGCACCAGATGACGTTCGCTACGTCCAGGACGCGGCCGTCTTCCAGTCGCGGGCGGCCGTCCTGCACTCCACTGACGCGCGGCACCCGCACGACACCCGCGTTGGTGAGGTCTTCCGCCTTGAGGCGAATGAGTGGCCCACCGTGACCGGCGAGCTTCGCCCGGAAGCGGCGGCCAGCGGGCGACTGGACCGTAAGGACGCGGTGGAACAGCACGCGGAGTACGAACCGGAGAACCCCGAGCCGCGCCGCCCGGCCGTCGATCCGGAAGGGCAGTTGGCCGGTGCTTCGCCCGGAGAGCCAGGTCGGATGGCCCCGCGCGACCTCGATAGCGATCTCAGCGCCGGAGTTACCCGCCCCGACGACAAGGACACCACCGTCTCGTAGTTGCCCTGGATTGCGGTAGTCGATCGCGTGCAACTGCACGATGTCCTGTGCCAGGTCACGGGCGAATTCCGGCACTCGAGGTTGCTGGTAGTTGCTCATCGCGACGACGACCTGCTCGGCATGGAACGTCCGATCGCCCGCCGTCACCACGAACCCACCCTCGTCCCGAGACAGCCGGTCCACCCGCATCCCCGTGCGCACTGGCAGGGCGAAGTGTTCAGCGTACGCTTCGAGGTAGTCGGCCATCTCGTCCTTCGTGATGAAGGCGTGGTTCGGCGCCGGGACGGGCATCCCGGGGAGCGCGTCGAACTGAGCCGGGGTGAACAGGCGGAGGGAGTCCCACCGCGTGCGCCAGGCATCGCCGACTCGCTCGTTGGCGTCGAGGATCGCGAATGACAGACCCTGGCATGCCAGGTAGTAGCCGACCGCGAGCCCCGCCTGGCCCCCGCCGATGACGATCGTCTGCAAGCGCTCTGGGGCGAGCTGGCCGGTCATGGGTCACCTCCCTGATACATCCGGCTCAACCGGCCGGGACGGTTCCGTCGTTCTGCATATCTCAGGGTAGGTGCGCGCCGGCAGGCGCCGCATCGGGCGGGATACCCAACTCCGAGCGACGATCGTGATGGGTAATTCTATGTAGATGGGGCTACGATGCCGTGCTCGTAGGCGTACCCCGTGGCTGCCGCTCGCGACGGGAGATCAAGCTTGGTGAAGATGTTGCTGATGTGGCGCGCGACCGTCTTCTCGCTGATGAACAGATCCGCCGCGATCGCGCGATTGGTCTTGCCCGCGGCCACAAGGCGGAGCACCTCCACCTCGCGCGGGGTCAGACCTGCCTGCGGTGCGGCCGCCTGCGGTCGGGAGAGCGCCTCGACGCGGGCCACGTCGGGCGTGGCACCGAGCTCCGTGAAGGACCAGTGCGCCGCATTGAGCTCAAACGTCGCCGTCTCTTCGTCCCCCAGTTCCCGGCAAGCGAGGGCGATAAGCACGCGGGTACGCGCGCCGTCGTACGGGGCCTCGATCTCCTGCCAGGCCGCCCAGGCCGTCCGCAAGGCGGCCAGCGCGGCCTTGGTGTTTCCCTCACGGAGGTGGACCGCTCCAGCGGCGTGGGTTGCACGGGCGCGCAAGAGGGGTGCGCCGAATTCGGTGGCGATTCTCCCAAGCTCGTCGGCGGCCAATCGCGCTGCGGGCACGTCGTCCGCAGCGAGCATGATGTCGACGTAGGCCGGGAGAAGGGCGGAGCGGGCGAGCCGGTCGTGTGTTTCGTCGAGCGCGCGGCGGATAGCTGCCGCGGCGACATCGTGTTTGGCCTGAGCCAGCCGCAAGAGGGCCAGACCTGGCTCCAGCCGGTACCCCCAGTGGCTCGCACGGCGGTACGCTTCCTCGGCTTCGGCGAACTCACCGCGCAGCCGATGAAGGTCGCCCTGCCGGTAGAACGCGGAGCCTGTGGCCGGGTCGGCGGGCGCGTGGGCGAACCACTCCTGTGCCCGCTGCACCGCGTCCAGGGCGTCCGGCCACGCGCCCCGCACCTGTAGGATCTCCGCGCGGTAGACCAGACACTGTCCGCGGAAGGTGATGAGCCCGGGTTGGGCCTCCGTCCAGCGGGTCAGCAGCGTCGTCCAGGTGTGAGCCCGACGCAGGTCGTAGATCTCGTGGCACGCCTCGATCACACTGCAGTAGACGGTGCCGGTCACGAGTGGGGATACCTCGCCGTTTGCGACGGCGACCATGACCTCGTCGAGCAGCACCGTGCCGCTCGGGATCTCCCCCATGCTGAACAAGGCCCGAGCTTCTCCTTGGCGGGCGAGGGCCACCAGATCGGTGTCGCCGAAGCGCTCGCCGATCTCGGTGGCCTGGTGGAAACAGGAGCGCGCGCCGGCGGGGTCGCCCGAGGCAGCGTGCCGGAGTGCGGTGGGTAGGAGCAGATAACCCCGCTCGACGCAGTCATGGGCGCCGCCGTCGAGCAGGCGTTGTGCTCGGGCGGTCCAGCCATTTGTCCCTGCGACATCGCGCAGGTCGATGAGGACGAAGGCGACCCAGAAGGCGTTGCGCGCAGCGCGCACCGGGTCGCCGTTCCTGAGGAACTCCCGATGTGCTCGTGCCCAGGCGTTCGCACTGCCGCGGAGATTCCCGGTGAGGAAGGCAGCGATGGCGAGCCGCTCCAGGTCGGATGCCGAAAGCGGCGTCTGTTCGTCCGCGGCAACCAGCGTGTCGTATGCATCATGCCAAGCATGGATGCTGAAAAACTCCCTGGCCCGTTCGAGCGCGTCGGAACGTGTCATCGGAGCACCACCCGTGGGGACCGCCTGCGAGGTCGTCGGATTGGCGAGCCGGCCAATCTCAACGCTCCCATGGTAATGTGCGGACGCGAATGACGCAAATAGCGCTGACTCGTGTCATTGCGATGATCTTCGCGCAATGATGTCCGGGTTGAAGGCAGGGAAACGTAAGTGACGTTGCGCAATTCGACATCGAACGCCAGCTCGGGCGGCCGCCGATCGATTCCGAGATGGGTGGCGTAAGGATTCCCGCATCGTGGCCCGTGCCCGGGGGTAAGGCCACCGGGCTGACAAAGCGAAGCCCACTGAAGGGGCTGGTGATGCCGCGTCCGGCTGGGTGCCAGACCGGATCCGCCGAGGTGTGGGAGATGGGAGCCCCTTCAGTGGGCTTTTTCCTATGCAGCCCGGCGACTCTAGCCCCGGGCACCCATCGCGGCGTGGGAACCTTTTCTCGACCCAACTCGGATTCGGTCGACAGCCGCGCGAGCCGACCGAGGCGGGATGGCGGCGGGGCGGCGGCGTGTCTCGCCAGTGGCCAGACGACCGTGCCTCAGGGACGAGAGCGGCCATGGCTTGGACAAGGTGACGGTCTGCGGGGCGGGGGTGAAGGAGAGGGCACAGAAACAAGAAGCGGGAGGATCTGTGTCCTCCCGTTGGCTCCCCGAGAAGGATTCGAACCTTCAACCTTGCGGTTAACAGCCGCCTGCTCTACCGTTGAGCTATCGGGGAACGTCGACAGCCTCATTTGCCGCCCAGGAGTGTAGCACGGAACCGCGATGGATGCAACCGCGAGCGGCCCGCGTGTTGGCGCATCGTGACCCGGCGGCGATCCAGACGGACATGGTGTTCGTGCAATTCCGCACAAGCGCCGAGAGGCGTGTTAGAATGGGGCACCCGGCCGCGATCTGGGTCGGGGCGCACCGGCACAGTTGTCCGCGCAAACGACAGGCCGAGGAGGTTTCGGGTGGAGCAGGCCCAGCTCCCGGGGCAGTGGGGCGTACTCCCCTGTGACAAGCGTTTCGTGCTTGGGGTGGAGATCGCCGGTCGTGGCCAGCGGGTGGTGCTGGCCGAGCCGTCGGGACGCATCGTGGCCGAAGCCCACTCGATCGATGCCTCGGCGCCGGCGCCGGTGGTGGTGGACACGGTCCGGGGTCTGATCGACCAGGCCTGTAGTTCGATCCAGGTGGACCTTTCGGAAATCTGGCGGATCGGGATCGCCTTCGGCGGCCCGGTGGACGCAGCGCGAGGGGTGACGCTCCTGTCGCACCGGGCTCCGGGCTTTGAGAACTTTCCCCTGGTCAACTTGCTTGAGGAGGCGGTCGGCATCCCGAGCGTGCTGGAGAACGATGCTCGGGCTGCTGCCGTTGGTGAGGCCAGCTACGGCGCGGCCCGCGGATGCGCCGATGTGGTCTACGTCCACCTCGGTGCCGGCGTGGGCGGCGGAATCATCGTGGACGGTCGCCTGGTCGATGGCGCCAGCGGGACGGCGGGCGAGATCGGGCACATGGTCGTCTCGGTTGGTGGACCGATCTGCTCGTGCGGGAAGCCCGGCCATCTGGAGGCCTATGCGTCGGCACCGGCGATCGTCAACAACTTTCGCGAACGGTTGCGGACGGCCCGGCGTGAGGTGATCGACGCCTGGTTGGCGCCCGGAGCGATCACGGTCGGTGCGATCTTCGAGCGGGCGCGCGCCGGAGACGAGATCGCCCGGGAGGTCGTCACCGAGACGGTGCGGGTGCTTGGGCTGGCGATCGCCAATCTCATCACGGTGTTGAACCCGGCGGCGGTGATTGTGGGTGGTCCGGTGGCGGAGGTCGGGGCCTTGCTCATGGACCCCCTCGGCGCGCGGGTGCGCCAGTATTCGTACCCGGCGTCGGTGCGCCGCCTGCGGCTCTCCACCGCGCAGTTCCGCGGCGACTCGGCTATCCTCGGTGCGGTCGCGCTCGCGCTGCGGGGCGACGAGGTCCGGTAGCGGCACCGTCGGTCCCGACGCCGCTCGTGCGCGTTGCCTGATCCACGAGAACGCATGTACACTTTGCACTTGTGGCCTTGGTGATGGGAGGAACGGCCATGTCGAGCGTGCGTCTCAGCGAGGAGCATCTCACCTATCTGTTGTTCCTGCTGCGCAACTCCCCGAAACCAATGACGACCGATGACCTCGTCCGGGCGCTGCGGGAGCGGCTGAGCCGCTGACCAACGCGGTCCGCCCATGTGTTCGACGCGAGGAGAGTGGATCCGGGATGCAGACGGCAGAGGCAGCTTCCAAGCCGCAATTCGTAGGCACTGAAGACGAGCAGCGGTTGGCTGAGGAGATCTTCCAGGCGCTGTCCACCATGGGCAGACTGTTCCCGCGCTCGGCGCCGATCCGCAGCCCGCTCTCCGCGCTCGCTGAGTTCTACGCGGCGCGACACGGTGAGCGCTCCGCGGAGGAGTGGAGCGCTGAGATCGACCGTGTCCTGTCGATGAACCCGGACGTGTTCCAGCGCGTGGAGGCGGACGGGCGAGTGGTCTTTGCGACGACGCGGGAAGGCCGCGCGCCGGTGCCGGAGGAAGAGACCGTCTCTGAGCACACGCTGGCCCAGCGATTCCAGGAGCCGGTTCCGCTACCCGAGCAGCCGGCGGTCTTCGAGCCGCGGCGGCGCCCGGATCTCGTGGGGGACACCGTCGTCGTGGAGCCCGCGGATGTGGTGGTCCCCGAGATCACGGAGGAATTGGCCGAGCCAGTTCCGAGCGAGCCGGTCGAGGTTGAGGCAGAGGCGGAAGTCGAGCCGGTGCCGGCGATGGAAGCCGCCGCGCCTGTCAGCGACGAGGAATTGGCCGCTCTGGACGATGCTGGGCTGGCGGAGATCATTCGTCGGGACCTGCGTCAGGATCTCTCGGTCGCCAACTTCGGCGACCTGTGGATGATGGAGGACAAGGTCTCCCGCCTGAGCCGAGGCGAGTTGCGGCGCATCCGTGACTATCTCCTGGAGCGCGGCGAGCCTCTGACCGACGACATCCTGCTTCAGGACGTGCTGGGCCTGAATCCATCGGCGTCCGATTACGAGCTGATGCGGTTTGCGGTGAACTTCCGGCTCTCACGGGAGCATCGCGAGTTCGAATTCGTCGGGACTCCGGGGCAGCGCCTGTGGAGCACGAGCGGCCTTCCCACGATTGGTACCACGAAGCGGAAGGCGAGCGAGATCGGCTCCGACTACCGCTTCTTGCTCGACTACGTGACGGAGCCGGTCGAGGCGGCCGAGCCGGTGGTGGAGCACGTGCTCACGTTCTACGAGTATCACTACGGGGTGCTCCCCTACGACGCTGCGTTCGCCGCACTGTTCCCGCCCCCGGTGCTGCCCGACCAGCGGGCGGCGGTGCTTGTCTTCGAGTCGCCGCAGACGTATGAGACGTTCTTCGTTGAGCTGCGCTACCCGACGGGGAACCGGGGTGGCTACCTGGCGGGATTCGATCAGTTCTTCAGCGCCAACCTTGTGCCGGGTGCCCTGATCACTATTGAGCGCGGTGACAATGACGGCACGTACCTGATCGAGTACCTGCCGGTGTCCGGCCAGGATCGCAAGCTGCTCCAACTCGACGAGAAGAAGGGCCGCTACGTTTTCCGGCCGACGACGTACTACTGCGCGACCCAGGAGAACATGCTTCTGACCGAGAACCGGTTCCCGCGTCTGGCGAATCAGGCCCCGCTGGAGGAACGGGTCCGGCGGCGGCCGGAGGAGACGCTGGCGGCGATCTTCGAGCGCATCGGTGAGGCCGAGGGGAGTGGCGACTCCGTTCGCTACATGGCGATGCTCGACGATCTGGTCGCCGCGGCCAACGTGGAGCGCCCGATGCCGGCCGAGCTGATCCGGGACATCGTGCAGTCGCCGAGCAATCCGCAGTTCAGCGTGGATCCAGATGTCGAAGATGTTTTCTACTATCAGCCGGTTCCCGCAGAATGATCCGAACGCCGCGCGGGTGATCGAGCGGCTCCGAGCGATCGGTGGCGGTCAGCGCTCGGCCAGCGCGGTCGCCGAACTGACGGACATCAGCCGGGCCGCGGCGGCGCAGGTGCGCGCCGAGTGGCCGCAGCTCCCGCTGGAGGCCCGGCGCTATCTCGTCCGGCAGATGGTCGACCTTGCCGAGGAGAACGTCGAACTTAACTTCAGCCGCATCCTGCGCGTCGCGCTGGCTGACGACGACGCCGAGGTGCGCGCCGTGGCCGTCACGGGCCTCTGGGAGGACGAGAGCAACGACTGCCTGGACGAGTTGCTGGGGATGCTCGACCATGAGCGCGAACCAGCGGTGCTGGAGGCCATCGCGACCGGTCTCGGGCAGTTCGCTTACCGCGCGAGCATCGGCGACCTCGACGACGAGCGCACGGCCCAGGTCCGAAGCACGCTGATGGACCTGCTCCACGGGGACGCGCCGGCGTGGGTGCGCCGGCGTGCGCTTGAGTCGCTCGCGTGGTTCGCTGACGACGCCGAGGTCACGGCCGAGATCGCGGCGGCGTATGAGTCGGAGGATCGGGAGCTGCGGGTGAGCGCGCTGTTCGGCATGGGGCGGAACCTGGACGCGTCCTGGTTGCCGCAGATCCTCGCCGAGCTGGAGAGTGACGACCCGGAGTTCCGCTATGAAGCCGCCAAGGCCGCGGGCGAGCTGGGGGATCCACAGGCGCTCGACTCGCTGCTGAACCTCCTGGGCGACGAGGACCGCGAGGTGCAGACGGCTGCGATCGGCGCGCTGGGGCAGATCGGTGGTCGCGTCGCGGTGAACGTCCTGCGCCGGCTGCGCGGGGACAAGGATCCTGTGGTTCGCGAAGCCGCCGAGGACGCGCTCGTCCAGGCCCTCTACGAGTCCGATCCGCTGCGGCCCGGGGTATGAGGCCCTGTCTGCTGGCCACTCCCGTGGCCGCTACGGTGGCCGCGGGTCGCGGCTTCGTTCCATCCCGCACCGGGGTGGCTGTGCGTCCCGCGGGTTGTGACGAATCCGGCTCCCGACGCGTTGAATACTATCGAGGCGTCCTCACGATGACCGGTGAGGACGTGTCATCTTGCGCGCAAATCGTGCGTGTAGCAGCGAGGCGGCGTCCGGCTGCCGACGGTGCGGCCGGTGGGCCGGCTTGAACCGGGGGATACGTGAGACAGAGCCGCTTCAGCGACCTGATTCAGGCACTTCCCGTGACCAGTTCTGGAGGAGACCTCGGGACGGTGGTCACGGATGTCTGCTATGACTCACGGTTGGCCCGCCCGGGCAGCCTCTTCGTGGCGCTGCGCGGCGGTTACACCGATGGGCACCGGTACCTGGCGGACGCTCGCGCCCGCGGTGCGGTCGCCGCACTGGTCGAATCGTGGGAGCCTGATCTCACGGACTACCCTGCCTACGCCGCGGTGCCCAACACACGCGCGGCGCTGCCGCTGGTAGCGGCGACGTTTTTCGACCGCCCGTCCGAAGCGCTCGGGGTTATCGGCATCACCGGCACCGACGGCAAGACGACCACCTCTTACCTGGTGGATGCCATGCTGCGATCGGCCGGCTACCGGACCGGTCTGATCGGCACGATCGCAGTGCGGGTCGGGGACGACATCGTCGATCACGACGCGAGACAGACAACGCCCGAGTCGCTCGACGTGCAGCGCCTGCTGGCGCAAATGCGCGAGGCGCGTGTCGATTGGGCCGTGCTGGAGGCAACATCCCACGGCCTTGCGCTCCACCGGCTCGACGAATGTGCCTTCGACGTAGGCGTCGTCACCAAC
Organism: Sphaerobacter sp.; assembly: GCF_019683595.1. Classification (GTDB taxonomy): domain Bacteria; phylum Chloroflexota; class Chloroflexia; order Thermomicrobiales; family Thermomicrobiaceae; genus Sphaerobacter. The sequence continues at coordinate 14,733 of NZ_JADGHZ010000028.1, forward strand.
ATCACGCACGAGCACCTGGAGTTCCACGGCACTATCGAGGAGTACCGGCGGGCCAAGGCGCGTCTTCTGGAACGCGTCGCCAGCCGTGGTTCGCGTCCCTACCCTGGCGGGGTGGTGCTGAACCGGGACGACGAGGGAGCCCGCGCGATAGCGGGCGCGGCCGGGACGGCGCCGGTGCTCTGGTTTAGCAGCACGGGCGCCCCTGCCGATCTCCGAGCGGACGACGTCCGAGTCGCGGCGGACGGCACGTCGTTCCGACTGACAACGCCCAGCGGGTCGGTGCCGGTTCGGCTCAATCTGATCGGTGCATACAACGTTGACAACGCCCTGGCCGCGGCCGGTGTCGGGCACCTGCTGGGACTGAGCCTTGACGCGATCGCCCGCGGGCTGGAGTCGCTCCCGGGCGTGCCCGGACGCATGCACCGCGTCGATCTGGGGCAACCCTACGCCGTGATCGTGGACTACGCACATACTCCCGACTCGCTGGAGAAGTCGCTGCGGCTGCTGCGGTCGCTCGTGCCCGGTCGCGTCATCGCGGTCTTCGGCAGTGCGGGCGAGCGAGACCGAGCCAAGCGTCCGCTGCAAGGGGCGGTCAGCGCCCGCCTCGCCGACTTCTCGGTGTTCACGTCGGAAGACCCGCGGTTTGAAGATCCCGATGCGATCATCGCCGAGATCGCGGCCGGGGCACGCGACGCCGGCGCGGTCGAAGGCCGGGACTACGTGTGCATTGAGGATCGGCGGGCGGCGATCCGGGCGGCGCTCGATTGGGCCCGGCCCGGGGATGGTGTCCTCTTGGCTGGGAAGGGCCACGAGCGGTGTATCATCTATGGCGCCGAACGGCGCCCATGGGATGAAGCGCAGGAGGCGGAACTGGCACTCCGCGAGCGCGGCTATGGATGCACCGCCGCGGGAAGCGACGAGCGATGATCTTGCAACGATGGCGTAGGCTGGTGCGGGCCGGACTGGTCCTGATGATGCTGCTGGGACTCGCCGGCATCGCCTGCGGCGCGCCCGACCCGTTGCTGGAGAACGAGAGCGCGCTGGGCGCCGCGCCGACCGGCCGAATCCTGTTTGCCCAGAACGGCGATATCTACATGTGGAACGGGTCGACGACGCAGCTCACGCACGTCGGCGACGCGTCCTACCCACGGTGGTCGGCTGACGGCAATCGCTTCGTGTTCGTCCGCACCGGCGACGCCTTTTCTGACCTCTACATGGCCAACGCCGACGGGAGCGGTATGGAACAGTTAACCTTCTACCAGCCGCTCCTCCAACCGGGCACCGAGGCGTACATCCAGGAGGCCATGTGGGCGCTCGATCCGGTGTGGTCGCCAGCCGGGGATGCGATCGCGTTTGTCAGCGACCGCAACACGCTAAAGAACTTCCTCTGGTTGATGCCATCGCCGGGTGAGAACTCCTACCAGGTTCAGTCCTCCACCTACAACGGTGAGAATGTGGAGCATCCCGATTTCTCGCCGGACGGGCAGCGGATCGTGTTCGCGCAGCGCACGACCGGAAATAGTGATCTGGAGCGCTGGACCCAGCTCTGGATCGTGGATCTCAACACGGAACGGCTCACACCGCTGGTGGAGTCCACCGAAGGCGCTTACGACCCCGCGTGGTCGCCGGACGGTCGGTGGATCGCCTACACCGGCCGGACAGGGGCTGAAAACGACATCTGGGTCGTGCCCGCCGAGGGCGGCACGCCGATACGGCTCACGAATCTCCACAACGTTCGTGCGCCGACCTGGTCCCCTGACGGATCCTGGATCGCCTTCCTCCAGGTTGACGGTGACTCCTTCAAGGCCGTCGCAGCCCCGTTCTCCGTAGGTGATGACGGCATGCCGAAACTCGGTGAGCCCCAGGAGCTGTTCAAGGGACGCGGAATCGACGCCTCCTCGGGGCTCTCCTGGAGGCAGTAGTTCCCGCTCGCCCGTTCGTGAGACGGCGGCTCGACGCTGCCAGGTCGACGACACCGAGTCCGCTGCTCGCCGCAGTGACGGAACTGCGTCTACGCTGCCGTTACGCTGGGACCAAACCCCGACATCGATACTCAGGCTAGTGGCCGGCTAGCCGGAATCTCGTAGGTCTGCCGCCAAGGTCGCAGACGCTCGAAAACCGCGCTGGCAGTGAGAACATCCGCGTCGGCATACCGCCGACCGATGATCTGCATGCCCACCGGAAGCTTCCCGTGTGCCATCCCCGCAGGGATCGATGCCGCTGGGTGCCCCGTGAAGTTGATGAAGTACGTCATGCACCAGCCGATCAACGGATCGACGGGCACGCCGTTGATCTCGGATGGTCCGACCGTGTTGCCGTCGTTCGCGTTTTCGACCGGCAGGCAGGCGAGAGTCGGCGTGATCAGGAGGTCGTACTGGTTGAGAACCCCCTGGATGGCGTCGTAGATCTCCGTGCGCATCTGCTGGTCGCGCTGGATATCGAGCGCCGTCATCCGATAGCCCTCGTCGATCCAGCGCAGGTACTCGGGTGGGAGGTCGTCTCTGTGATCGCCCAAGAGGTCGATCCCGCTCGCTTTCAAGCCCTCGATACCCGCGACGTTGAGCGGGATGATCAGGCGGCACCAGAGGTCGCTCAGCTCGCGCTGGTCGCGCGTGATGCCGACGCGTACCTCTTCGACCTCAGCACCAGCCTCAGTGAAGGCGAGGACTGCTTCGTCCACGACCCGCCGAACCTCGGGATCCACCGGGTAAACGTCGAAGTCGGGACTGTAGGCGATTTTCCACCCCTTTACCGAGCGACGGAGTGCGGACATGAAGTCCACCTGCTCGTCCAAGCTGAAGGGATCCCGCGGGTCGTACCCGGCCAGCGCGGTCAGGGCGAGTGCCGCATCTTCGACGGTACGCGTCAGCGGGCCCTCGAACAGGAACGGATCAATACCGCTGAACGCATTTGGGCGGTTTACGTATGGAACACGGCCGAACGATGGCTTGTAACCGTACACGCCACACCAGGAAGCGGGGATCCGGATCGATCCGCCGCCGTCCGTGCCCTCGGCCAGCGGTAAGAGCCCGTCGGCGACGGCGGCTGCGCTGCCGCCTGATGAGCCACCACTGTTGCGCGACAGGTCGAAGGGGTTCCGCGTTGGACCAAATAGGTAGTTATCGCAGGTGCCCCGGAACCCCATGATTGGGCTGTTGGTCTTCCCGAGAATGATCGCTCCGGCGCGCTTAATTCGCTCAGCGAAGACGCAATGCGCATCGACCACGAAGTCCTTGAGCGCGCGAATCCCGCCGAACGTGCTCTTCCAACCAGGATGGTAGTCGAACAGATCCTTGATCGCCGTCGGCACGCCGTGGAGCGGGCCGAGTTCCGCCCCGGACATTACAGCTCGTTCGGCCTCCCGGGCGCGCTCCCGGGCCTCGTCGAAGGCGACGTACACGAACGCGTTCAGACTGGGGTTCCGTTCCTCGATGCGCTGGATGAAGGCGTCGACAACCTCCACAGGCGACAGTTCGCGGCGCCGGATTCGTGCCGCGAGGTCGGCTGCTGTCATGTAGGCTAACCCGTCGCGGTCGGGTTCGACTGCAGACGCCATCGTGTCCCGCCCTCCATCGTTCGTCTCGGATGTGTTGATGATCACATGATATGGAGGAGCGGGATCGTGTGTCAATTTGATTAACGAACAGACATGTCCTCCTCCCTTAGGATTTCGTAGTCATCTGGAATATCGTTCGAAGCAAGTATTCTGCTTGCAAGACGACGCTCGGAGGAACCTGACTCTTGATCCGTGACGTGTGAGACTCTTTCGAGACGAGTCGCCCGGGGCAACTGCGATGCTGTGCGCCTCCTCGGCGGGAGCGGCGGCCACCGAACTCTGCGCGCCTCGCTACTCGCTGGAGGTCCGAGGGCCGTCGCGTGGTGCTTGGAGGTTAGGGGCGTTTCCCAAAGCCGAGATGGACCTCCCTGCCGGTGAGGAGGATGGAAGTACTCTCTCGGTTGCGAGTGGACGGCACGCAGCGCCGGAGATTAGAGGCCGAAGCCGGGCGGCTAGGCGCCGGCCGGCTTCGGCAGGACGACGTTGATGTGGAGTTCCTTGAGCTGTTCTTCGTTGATCGGTGATGGCGCGCCCATCATGAGGTCCTGCGCGCTCTGGTTCTTCGGGAAGGCGATGACCTCGCGGATGTTCTCCTCGCCCGCCAGGATCATGACGGTGCGGTCGATGCCGGGGGCGATGCCGCCGTGCGGCGGGGCGCCGTACTCGAAGGCGCGCAGGAGGTGACCGAACCGCCGCTCGATCTCCTCCTCGTCGTAGCCCATCAACTCGAAGATCTTGTTCTGGATGTCGCGCCGGTGAATCCGGATGCTCCCGCTGCCCAGTTCCCAGCCGTCGAGGACGATGTCGTACGCCTTGGCCCGAGCGCGGCCGGGGTCGGTCTCCAGGATCTCCAGATCCTCATCCATGGGCGAGGTGAACGGATGGTGTGCGGCCTCCCAGCGGCCGTTCTCCTCATCCCACTCGAAGAAGGGCATCTCGACGATCCAGCAGAAGGCGTGCACGTCGGTGTTAACAAGCCCGAGCTGGTGCCCCAGAGCGACGCGCAGGCGGCCGAGCACGTTGGCGGCCACCGGTGCCTGGTCGGCGACGAGCAGCATCAGGTCGCCGGGCCCGGCGCCGAGACGTTCGGCCATGCCCCTGATCTCGTCCTCGGACAGGAACTTCGCGATCGGCGAGCGTGGCGTGAGGGAGCGGTCGTCGCTCGCTTGCAGGCCGATCCAGACCAGGCCCTTGGCTCCGAAACTCTGCGCCTGCTCGGTCAACTGGTCGATCTGGCCGCGGCTCATCCCGGCCTGACCAGGGACGGCGATGCCGCGGATGACGCCGCCCGAGCGAGCGGTGTTGGAGAAGACGCCGAACTCACTGTCCGCCACGAGGTCGGTCACGTCGGCGATCTCCATACCGAAGCGGAGATCCGGCTTGTCGGAGCCGTAGCGGAGCATTGCCTCCGCGTAGGTGAGCCGCGGGAACGGCTTCTGTAGGATCGGCTTGGACGCCAGCTCCTCGAACATGGCGGTGAACAGGCCCTCGGTGAGGGTCAGCACGTCCTCCACGTCGACGAAGGACATCTCCAGGTCTAGCTGGGTGAACTCCGGTTGACGATCGGCGCGCTGGTCCTCGTCGCGGAAGCAGCGCGCGATCTGGTAGTAGCGGTCCATCCCCGCGACCATGAGGAGCTGCTTGAGCTGCTGCGGCGACTGCGGCAGCGCGTAGAAGTGCCCGGGGTAGATTCGGCTGGGCACGACGTAGTCGCGCGCGCCCTCGGGCGTGCTCTTGACCAGCACCGGTGTCTCGATCTCGATGAAGTCGCGCGCGTCGAGGTAATCGCGGATGAACTTGACCGCACGATGCCGCAGCATCAAGTTGCGTTGCATCCTGGGCTTGCGCAGGTCGAGGTAGCGGAACTCGAGCCGCAGCGTCTCATCGACCTCGACGTCCTCGTTGATGTAGAACGGCGGCGTCTTGGCGGGGTTGAGCACCTCGATCGTGTTGGCCACGACCTCGATGGCCCCAGTTGCCATGTTGGGGTTCTCGGTGCCGGCGGGTCGTGCCGCGACGGTCCCGGTGATGGAGAGGACGTACTCGTTGCGAACCGTCTCGGCCGTCTGGTGGGCCTCACGCGAATGCTCCGGGTTGGCCACGACCTGGGTGATGCCGTAGCGGTCGCGCAGATCGAGGAAGATCAGGCCGCCGTGGTCGCGGCGCCGGTTCACCCAACCCTTGAGGGTGACGGTGCGGCCGACGTCGCCGGCACGCAGTTCGCCGCAGGTCGTGTAGCGGCGCTGCCCGGCGCGCTGCTGGATGTCACCCGAGTCGGTCATGCGGAGCACTCTCCCTTCAAGCACTGCGTGGCCCGTCGCGGCCGTGTCCGGCGCGCAGTCGGTACGGACGTATCAGTATAGATCATCGGGGGTGGCACTCGGTCGCTCGCGGATGGCCGCCTCGATCTCGAGCGTCCGATCGCGTAGCGCCTGCTCGGCGTCGAGCCCCGCCTCGGCTGCCAGAACCGCTGCGGCCAGGAGTGCATCGCCGAGCGTCGCGGCCGATACCGGTTCCTCTCCATCCGCAAGTGCTCGCCAGCGGCTCTTGAGCGCGGCGGGATCGAGCGGGAAGAGTCCGGCCCGCATGGCGCGGCGGAGGACGGTCTGGGCACGCATGAGGGCCGGGAGTGCGGCAGGAATCCGGCCCAGCGGGTGCGCCTCCTCGTCGTCTCCCCGCTCCGCTCGCTCGGCCCGCTTAATCTCGTCCCAGCGCTTCAGGACGTCGCTCGCGTCGGCGGCGTGAGCCGTCCCGAAGACATGTGGGTGGCGGCGCACCAGCTTTGCTGACAGTTCGCCGATGACGTCCTCCAGCGTGAATTCCCCGGCCTCCTCGGCGATCTGCGCGTGCAGGTAGACCTGGAGCAGCAGGTCGCCGAGTTCCTCCCGCAGGGCGGCCGCGTCGTCCCGCTCGATCGCCTCCAGGACCTCGTACGCCTCCTCGATCCCGGCACGCATCAACGATCGATGGGTCTGCTCGCGATCCCAGGGGCAGCCACCCGGGGCGCGGAGCCGCGCCACGATCCGCTGCAGGCCGTCAGCATGCCGGGCGCTCTCCAGGGGTGAGACGGGCGCAATGTAGACGGCGAGCGCGCCGTCGACGGCGTCCGCGAGGTTCGCCAACGCCGTCTCCGCTGGCTTGAGCCCTCCCATGGGTACGTGGCTGAGAACCAGCGGGGTCGTTGAAGCCGGGTAGAAGCGCGCCAGCGTCTCGCGTGCGGCCGCTAACACGCGCGCGGGAGCCGGGTTCGTCAAGAGTAGCGGCCGTAGCGGCAACAGCGCCGCTTCCCCGCCGCTGAACGGCGCGCCCTCGGCTGCCAGGGCCAGGTCGAGCGTATCCAGCACCTGCACGCCCGATGTGAGGGCGGACGGTGACAGTGCAGCGGTCGCAGCGTCGAGGATGCTGCTGCCGGGAACGGTGGTGACCGGGACGGAGGCTTCCTCGGCGCGCTTGAGCAGCGCACGGACCGTGGCGTCGCCTACGAGCGGGTTCCCAGGGACGGCGTACACCACCGGGTTCGTCCGCGCGGCGTCGAGCAGGGTGTCGGCCCAGCGCTCGACGATGGTCGCGAGCGGCGCGCCGGTGTCCGCCAGATCTTCGAAGGCGGGCCGGCTGGCGAGCGACGCCTGCTGCGCGACCACCGAATGATGGCGGGTGCGGAGGAAGACCTGCCCGCTCGTGAGCGCGTCCCGCGCGGCATCGCTCAGCGCCGAGAGGTCGCCGGGACCGAGGCCGACCAGCGTCATGCCTGGCATGTGCGCGCTACTCCCGCCCCGGCGAACGGCCGTTGGCGTCGCCGCCCAGGCTCAGCACGGCCAGGAAGGCTTCCTGCGGGATCTCGACGCTCCCGACCATCTTCATCCGCGCCTTGCCCTCCTTCTGCTTCTCCAGCAGCTTGCGCTTGCGGGTCACGTCACCGCCGTAGCACTTGGCCAGGACGTTCTTCCGCATGGCGCGGATCGTCTCGCGCGCGATCACCCTGCTGCCGATCGATGCCTGGATCGGGACATCGAACAACTGGCGCGGGATGAGCTTGCGTAGCGATTCCACCAGCTCCCGGCCGCGGTGGTACGCCGAGTCGCGGTGGGTGATCAGCGACAGTGCGTCCACCGGCTGCCCATTGACGAGGATGTCGAGCTTGACGAGGTCCGAGGCCCGCATGTCCGCGAGCTGGTAGTCGAGGCTGGCGTACCCCTGCGTGCGCGACTTGAGCTGATCGTAGAAATCGACGATCAGTTCCGCCAGCGGCATCTCGAAGGAGAGCTGGACGCGGTCCTCATCGAGGTAGGTCATGTCGACAAACTGGCCGCGGCGATTGGTGACCAGCTCCATGATCGCGCCGATGTAGCGCGACGGCGACATAATCGTCAGTTTGGCCCACGGCTCGCGGATCTCTTCGATCTCCCCCGGAGACGGCATGTCGGACGGGTTGTCCACGTGGACGACGGTGCCGTCGCGCTTCAGCACTTCGTACTCGACGCTCGGCGCGGTCGCCAATAGATCGAGCTTATATTCGCGCTCCAGGCGCTCCTGGATGATCTCCATGTGGAGCAGACCTAGGAAGCCGCAGCGGAAGCCGAAGCCCAGGGCGTCGGACGACTCCGGTTCGTAGACCAGCGACGCGTCGTTGAGCTTGAGGCGCGCCAGCGCATCGCGCAGCGCGGGGTAGTCCTCGCCATCCACGGGGTAAAGCCCGGCGAAGACCATCGGCTTCACCGGCCGGTAACCCGGAAGTGGCTCCGGGGCGGGACGCTCGGCGTCGGTGACGGTGTCGCCTACCTGGCAGTCGGTGACGACCTTGAGGCCGGTCGCGATGTAGCCGACCTCCCCGGCGCCCAGTTCCGTCACCCGGGTCATCGTCGGGCGGAAGACGCCGATCTCGAGCGCGTCCGTCTCCTTGCCGGTCGCCATCAGGCGCAGCGGCTGTTCCTCCCGCAGGATACCGTCGACCACCTTCACGTAGGCGATGACGCCCTTGTAGGGGTCGTAGTGCGAGTCGAAGATGAGCGCACGGAGCGGCGCGGAGCGGTCTCCGCTCGGCGGCGGGATCTTGGTCACGATGGCTTCGAGGATCTCCTCGACGCCGATGCCGGACTTGGCGGAGGCGAAGATGATCTCGTCCTCGAGCAGCCCGATGACTTGCTGCAGGTCGTGGGCGACCTTCTCCGGCTGGGCGTTGGGCAGGTCGATCTTGTTGACGACCGCCACGATGGCGAGACCCGCGTCGATCGCCAGGTGAACGTTGGCCATCGTCTGCGCCTCGATTCCCTGCGCGGCGTCGACGACGAGCAACGCACCTTCACACGCGGCGAGGCTGCGGCTCACCTCGTACGAGAAGTCGACGTGCCCCGGCGTGTCGATGAGGTTAAGGGCGTAGGTCTGCCCGTCCTTCGCCTGATAGTCCATGCGAACGGATCGGGCCTTGATCGTGATGCCCTTCTCCCGCTCCAGATCCATGGAGTCGAGGATCTGCTCGACCATCTCCCGCTCGGTCACCGCGTGGGTGAACTCCAGGAGACGGTCAGCCAGCGTCGACTTCCCGTGGTCGATGTGGGCGATGATGCTGAAATTTCGAATACGTTCTTGTTCGATCATACAGCCTGCGCCGCGACCTCCACCCCTGCGGATGCTCGAACGACAAGTATAACCGAGCGACCGCGCCGTCCGCAGTGGCCATCAGGCGCGGCGGAGGCGAGAGCGGACGCGGTCGAGGGTCTCGAACAACTCGGGTGCACGCAGGTAGTAGGCGGCGACGAGGTACGTGATGCCGGTGGCGCCGAGGGTGATGACGAACATCACCATACCCGCGAGTGAACGGCCGTCCGAGGGATCGGTGACCTGGGCGAGCGGTCCTGCGAAGCGTAGCGCGACGACGGCCATGATCGCCGTAGCTGCTGCCGCCTTGATGGTTGACTCGAGAAGGCCGCGGCCGAGCCCGCCGATGCGGCGGTAAAGCACCGTCAGCAGAATGGCCATCTCCACGACCGTGGTGAGCGCGATCGAGAGGGCAAGTCCTCCGTGCCCGAGGCGCGGTGCAAGGTAAGCGCTGAGGGCGATGTTGGCGATGACCGTAACGATGGCGACCGTTACGGGCGTGCGGGTGTCGTGCATGGCGTAGAAGGCTCGTGTGACCGCCTCGACGACCGCGAATGCCACCAGACCCACCGAGAAGTAGGCGAGGGCCTGGGCGACGAGCCGGGTGGACTCGTCGGAAAAGGAGCCGAACTGGAAGAGCACCTGGACGATGCTGGTGCGGAATGCGAAGAGCCCGACCGACGCCGGGAAGGTGAGGAAGATGAGCGGGCCGAGCGCGCCGCGCAAGGTGACTTTGAGATCGTCGAGCTGGTTCAGCTCGTACTGGCGGGCCATCATCGGGAAGATCACGGTCGAGAGGCTGAGCGCCAGCACGCCGTGCGGCAGCATGAAGACCTGATAGGCGTAGTTGATCGCCGAGACCTTGCTCTCGCCCAGGCGAGAGGCGAAGTTCGTCATCACGATGAAGTTGATCTGGAAGGCCGCCTGGCCTACCAGTCGCGGGGCCATCAACCGGGCGACTTCACCCAATCCCTGCACATGGCGCGACAACGTGGGGGAAAAGCGCATGCCGCGCCGGATCAACCCGGCGAATTGAATCCCGGCGTGTCCGGCTGCCCCGACGATGACGCCGACGGCCAATCCGTAGACGCCCATCGTGGGCGCGAGGAGCAGGGCGCCGGCGATGATACCGAGGTTGTAGAGGATCGGCGCCACCGCGGGGAGCGTGAAGGCGTCCTGAGCCTGGAGCATCCCCTGGGCCGCGGCACCGAGTCCCAGCAGCAAGGGCGACAGCAGCAGGAGCCGGGTGATGTTGACTGCCAGGTCTTGCTGCGGGGGTGCCAACCCGGGTGCGACGATGTCCCGCATGAGCGGGCCGGCGAAGATGAACACGAGCTGCCCCACGACGAGCAGCGTGAGCACGGTGTAGGTGAGCACCGCACTGGCGAGGCGCCAGGCGCGGTCCTGCTCCCCCCGGCTGAGGAAACCGGCAAAGACCGGGATGAAGGCCGAGCCGAACGCGCCGCTCATCACGACGAGGAAGAGGAGGTCCGGGATACGGAAGGCGGCGACGTAGGCGTCGTAGTCCCCGCTGGTGCCGAATTGCCGGGCGATCAGGATCTCGCGGAGCAGACCGAGGATGCGGCTGACGACGAAGGCGGCGGCAACGATCGTCGCATTGGCCGCCACCGAGCGGGACGGGCGAGCTTCTTGTAGCGTGATCCGGCGTGGTCGCCGGGAAGGGGTGGGGACCGGCCGCGCTCCGGACGCGCGCCTTGGTGGGGCTGGCATCAGCGTCGCCCCGACCCCTCAGGGAACGGGGGCAGCAGCAGGTCGAGGCGCTCGATCACGTGGTCCAGTGCATCGAGTCGCCCTCGCGCGAAGGATCGAGCTTCGTAGGCCTGAAAAAGCTCGTGCATCGTTTCCTCGGTACGTGGCGGGTCCATCGCGGCCGCCCCGATCCGCCGCTCGACCTCTTCGACACGCAGCCTCTCGCGCTCACGTGTCCGCTGCAACTCGTCGTGGAGCGCGCGCAATCGCGTGAGCAGCAGGCCCAGGTCGGGTATCGGGTTGGACATCACCGCTCCCACGATGACACCGTGGCTCGACCCGGTGTCCAGCCACCAACCAGGATCATTCTACCCCGCGCCGCTGGAGGTGCGGCGAGGGCATCACTCCGGCGGCTCACCCCACACCGGAGGGCCACCGCGGGTGATGCTGATGTGGGTCATCGACGCACCCGGTGCAGCGCCGTGCCAGTGTCGCTCGCCGGGTCCGGTGTAGATCACGTCACCGGGCCCGACTTCGATCTCCTCGTCCTCCGTCCCGACACGCCCCCGACCGTCGAGAATGTAGAGGATCTGCTCTCCGGGGTGTTCGTGCCAGTGGGTGCGCGATCCGTCGCTGAAGTGGACCACGGAGAGGGAGATGCCCTCCGCGCCCCCGGAGAGGTAGCGCTCCAGGGTCGTCTCGCCGGTGAAGGTGGTGCCGCGCTCAGCCGGCGCAGATCCCTTGCGAATCACCCGCATCGCGTTCCCCGCTCTCGGTGGCGGCGAGGCGAACCTCGCCAGTCGGATCGGTGTGCGTCCATCGTAGCAGAGGACGGGCGCGGTGTTGCCTGGAATCGCGGATCCTGTTAGACTTTGGTGGTTCGGCGGTGGCGCCGCCGATTGCGTGTGCGATCGAAATCCGGAGGGATGTGAGACTTGCCCAACACGAAGTCTGCGGCGAAGCGCGTCCGCGTTGCCGAGCGACGACGTATGCGGAACCGGATCTTCCGGTCGTCGGCCCGCACCTACATTCGCAAGGCCGAGCGGCTGATTGCCGCGGGTGATGCCGATGCGGCGGCGACGGCCGTGGGCGACGCGATCAGCACGCTCGACCGGGCTGCCATCAAGGGCATCATCCACAAGAACAACGCGGCGCGGCGCAAGGCGCGGCTGATGAAGAAGTTCAACGCGCTGATCCGCGGCGAGGAATAGCACCCTCACGGATCGCGGCGCAAGAGCGTGTGTGCGATACGGGCTGCATCCGCGGCCCGTTTTGTCGTGCCCTGAAATTACCCCTAGCTGGCTACGCGCGGTCGCTTCCGAGCCCTAGCGGTCCGCCGCCAGGCGCGCGACAGTGCCGACCAGCAGATCCGCTGCCTCGGCCTGCCCCTGCTTGGTCGCCACGTCGATCTCGCGCAGCGCGGCAAGGCCGCGCGCGATCCGCTCGTGCGGGAAGCGACTCGCGGTGCGGCCCGCCTGCCGGAGCCGCCCCTCGCTGATCCCCGTCTCGGCTGCGAGCGCTGCGGCGCTCTGCGCAGGACCCGAGGCGAGGACCGCGAACACCTCAAGCTGGGACGCAAGCTGACCGAGAAGCATCTCGGAGGGCGTCCCGGTCGCGAGCGCGCGTTCCACCTCGCGCACCGCACCCGCTACGTCGCCGGCCACGATGGCGTCGGTGAGCCCCCAGATGTTCGTCGCTTCGGCATCGGGTACGAGCGCGCCGACGAGATCTCGCGTGATCTCCTGACCCGGCCCCGCCCCGGTTGCCAGCTTCGCCACTTCCGCGTCCAGGCGGTAAAGGTCGGGGGCGACGTCATCTCGCTTCGCCACGGCACGCCAGGACGTGGGGAAGAGGGCTTCGAGGAGCTGCGCAGCCGTTTCGGCTTCGATCGTTGCGTCGTAGCGCCGGGCGCGGGTACGAACCCATTCCACCAGGTCACGACCGCGCGGCACGTCGTGCCGCTCGATGGTCAGGCCAGGCACCCTGGCGCGCAGCTCGCGCTCGTCGGCCGGCTTGATCTCCGACTCGGTGACGATCAGGACGGTGCTGTCCGGAACCGCGGCCAGCAGGTCGAGCGCCTCGGCTCGGTCGGAGCCGCCGCGGCGGCCACGCCCGCCGCCCCCGCCGGCGATTAGATCCCGCGCGATGACGAGACGGGTAGCACCGAAAAATCCGGGGGACAGGCATGCGCTGCGCAACTCGCCGAGTTGCTCGGCCGCCCGCTCCACGACGGTGGTCGTGATGCCGGACGGGTCGTGCTCTGCACGCAACTGCTGGACCCGCTCGTCGATCGCGAGCCGATCGGTGCCGTGGAGGATTAGGATCACCAGGCAGTCCCCCAGGACAAACGGCATGAAAAAGGTGGGGCAAAACCCCACCTCCGCCGCGTGTAACTCGGTTTTGAACCTGCAAAGGCAGGTGGGTGCCGCAACCCCGAGCCCCACGAGGCCCGCTTAGCAGCTCCCGTCGGTTATTTCACGTTGGCTCAAAACGTTGTCGTACACGCCGTGCGGGGTGGGGCTTGACCCTACTGGATACTACCACGCTAGGGGCTTCGCTTCAAGTCTGCGCAATTGCGAGCCCCGGTTCCGCATCCTCCTGTCAAGTGCCGCGGTGCAACGATGCCGGGATCCGGCCCTCTAGGCCTCAACCCGTTCCCGCTGTCGAGGACGCGGATGTAGGAATTCCTTGCCCTGATCCGGACCGCAGCACGGTGATGGGGAGAAGCAGGAATTGGGGTCGCACCTGAGCGCCGGAGGCGTACGTGGGTCACCTGTGGTCGTATCGAGGGACGAGCTTCGCACTGCATCGCGAACCATGCGAATCGGTCAGCGCTTGCCCAGCGGCGAGTCGGAGGCTACGTCGGCACCCACCGTGCCCGTTTTCCTGCGGGCATGTTGCCGCCTATGAGACTGCCCGTTAGAATCCGCACGATGTTCGGTGGAGGGAGGACGGCGTGCGGATCGCGGTGAGCCGGGTCATCCCGGAAGCTGGACTTGACCTGCTCCGACAAGCGGGCGATGTGGCGGTTTGGGAGGGTGAGCTCCCGCCGAGTCGGGAAGAACTGGTGCGGCTGGCCGAGGGCGCCGATGGCCTGCTGACCTTGCTCACTGAGCGGGTTGACGGGGATTTGCTCGACCGGCTGCCGTCGGTCAGAGTCGTCAGCAACATGGCGGTCGGGTTCGACAACATCGACGTCGCCGCGTGCACGGCGCGTGGCGTCGCGGTGTGCACGACGCCCGACGTGCTCACCGAGACGACGGCTGACCTGGCGTTCGGTCTTCTCCTGGCGGTGGCGCGGCGGATCCCCGAGGGCCACAACGCGGTGCTCGCGGGGGCTTGGCGCACCTGGGAGCCCATGGGCTACCTGGGACCGGATGTCCACGGCGCGACGCTGGGCATCATCGGGCTCGGACGCATCGGTCAGGCCGTCGCCCGGCGGGCGCGTGGCTTCGACATGCGTATCCTCTACCACGCCCCACGGCGCCGCCCCGAGGTTGAGGAAGAGCTCGGGGCCGAGTGGCGGGAGCTGGACGCCCTGCTGGCCGAGAGCGACTTCGTGAGTCTGCACGTCCCGCTGACGGAGCAGACCCGCGGGATGATCGGCCGCGAACAGCTCCAGCGCATGCGACGGGGTGCCGTGCTCATCAACACGGCCCGTGGACCCGTGGTACAGACTGACGCCTTGCTCGAGGCGCTGGAGCAAGGCTGGATCTGGGCTGCAGGTCTCGATGTGACCGACCCCGAGCCCCTGCCAGCCGAACATCCGCTGCTACGTCACCCGCGCGTCGTGGTGACGCCGCACATCGCGAGCGCGAGCTTCACCACCCGAAATCGGATGGCGGAACTGGCGGCGCGGAACCTGCTCGCTGTCCTGCGCGGCGAGACGCCGCCACGCTGCCTGAATCCGGAGGTACTCAATCGTGACTGAGCGTGACGCGCGCCGAGTCGTCGTCACCGGCATGGGCATTTTGAGCCCGGTCGGTAACACCCTGGAGGCGGCGTGGGAGGCGCTGCTCGCCGGCCGCTCGGGCACTGGCCCGATCACCCGCTTCGACGCCGAAGGCTTCGCCAGCACGATCGCTGGCGAGGTACGAAATTTCGACCCGCGCGATCGGCTGGAGCCAAAGGAGGCGCGGCGGACCGACCGGTTCATCCAGCTCGCCGTGGCGGCGACCCAGGACGCGCTCGCGCACGCGGAGCTGGAGATCACGCCGGAGAACGCCCGGCGGGTCGGCGTGCTCCTGGGCAGCGCCCTGGGCGGCATCGAAACCGCCGAGCGGGAACTGCGCACGCTGGCCGAGCGCGGTCCGGGACGCGTCAGTCCCTTCTTCATCCCGATGTTCCTGGCCGATATGGGATCCGGCTACGTCTCGATTGTGACCGGCGCGAAGGGACCGAACTTCGCCTCGCTGTCGGCCTGTGCCAGCGCAGCGCATGCGTTGGGGGAAGCCGCCGAGATCATCCGGCGTGGGGACGCCGACGTGATGCTGGCTGGAGGAGCCGAGGCGCCGGTCACGCCAGGTTCCGTGGCGGGATTCTGCGCCTTGGGTGCGCTTTCGACCCGGAACGACGAGCCCGAGAGCGCCAGCCGTCCGTTCGACAGCACGCGAGACGGCTTCGTGATCGCAGAGGGCGCGGCGACGCTGGTGCTCGAGTCGCTCGACCACGCACTGCGCCGGGGAGCTCCCATTCTGGCCGAACTGACCGGATACGGCGCGACGGGCGATGCCTGCCACATCGTGCAGCCCGACCCGGAGGGTGCCGGGGCGGCTGAGGCGATGGAGATTGCCATCGCACGGGCTGGGCTCGCGCCGAGCGACATCGGCTACGTGAACGCGCATGGCACCTCGACGCCGCTCAATGACCGCCTGGAGACGGTCGCGCTGAAGCGGGTGTTTGGGGAGGAGCAGGTACCGCCGGTGAGCTCCACCAAAGCGCTGACGGGTCATCTCCTCGGCGCCGCGGGCGCGGTCGAGGCGGTCTTCACGGTGCTGGCGCTGACGCGCGGGGTGCTCCCGCCGACCTGGCACCTTCAGCAGCCCGACCCCGAGTGCGACCTGGATTACATCTGTGACGGTCCACGGCGCTGCGAGGTCCGCCACGCGCTGTCGAACTCCCTCGGTTTCGGTGGACATAACGTCAGTCTGGTTTTCTCGCGATACGAAGGGTAGCCTCTCCGGCGCATCCCAAAGATTTCACGCGGGAACGGCCGCGTTGGGGAGAGATCCTTCGCGTCCGCTGTCCGCGTGCGATGGAGATTGTGGGATAGCGGCCGTCAGTCTTCCACCCAGCTCAACCGGCTCGGGCGGGTGCCGACGGTCGGCGAGGTGGGTGGCGTAGGATATCCGCGTCGTGGCATGTGCTCGGGGTGGGTGGCGGAACGGTTCCGGCGCCGTGGCCCACGCCCGGGGCTGAAGCCGCCGGGCTGACAACGAAAGCCGGCTGAAGCCGGCTGAGGTACCGCCGAGCACAGCCCCAGATGATGCGGTGTCCGCCGGTCGGTGCGTGCCCGGGGCTAAAGCCGCCGGGCTGACACATTGGGTAAGCCCACTGAAGGGGCTGCGATGGCTACCGACAGGTGTAATCCGATTCGGCCACCCACCGGACACCGCATTCCCAGCCC
>NZ_JADGHZ010000155.1 GCF_019683595.1 Sphaerobacter sp.
TGTCCGGGGCGATCTCCGCCAACGGGACGAGGACGAACGCGCGCTCGTGCAGGCGGGGGTGGGGGAGGGTCAGGCGCGGATCATCGCGGCACAGGTCGTCGTAGAGGAGCAGGTCGACGTCGAGGGTGCGCGGCGCGTTGCGGAAGGTACGCACCCGGCCGCGTGCCTGCTCGGCTTCGAAAGCGGCGGCGAGTAGTGCCTCCGGCGACTCATCCGTGTCGAGAGCGATCACGGCGTTGAGGAATGCCGGCTGGTCGGTGTAGCCGACAGGCGCGGTCTCGTAGAGGGACGAAACGGCGACGAGCGTGCCGTGCCGGCGCAGCGCATCCACCGCGCTGCGGAGCGCCGCGGCACGGTCACCCAGGTTCGCGCCGAGTCCGAAGTACGCCCGAGCCATCACTCGCTCCATCCCCGTACGACGGCGTCGGTCATCCGGGCTACGCGGACCATCTGCGGCACGTCGTGGACCCGCACGATGTCGGCCCCATTGGCGATGGCGAGTGCCACAGTGGCGGCGGTGCCCTCAACCCGGTCGTCCGGGTCGGTGCCGAGCACGCGGCCGATGGTGCTCTTGCGCGAGGTGCCGGCCAGGATCGGACGGCCGAGCGTGGTCAGCTCCCGCAGCCGCCGGAGGAGGACCAGGTTCAACGGTGCCGTCTTGCCGAAGCCGAAACCGGGGTCGATGATGATGTGCTCCCAGGGGATGCCGGCGGCGAGCGCGCGCTCGATGCGCAGGCTGAGTTCGCGCACGATGTCGGGGATGAGGCGGTCCTCCGACTCGATCTTCAGGTCGTGCATGATGACGACGGGTGCCCCGGCCGCCGCCGCGACGGCGGCGATTTCCGGGTCGGCGCTCAGCCCGCGGATGTCGTTCACGATGTGGGCGCCGGCCTTCAGCGCGGCCTCGGCGACGACCGCCTTAGAGGTGTCGATCGAGATCGGCACGTCGATTGCGTCCGCCAGGGCCTCGATGGCCGGGATGACGCGGCGCAGCTCCTCCTCGGCCGGAACCGGCGTGTACCCCGGGCGGGTCGACTCCCCGCCGACATCGATCACATCCGCACCTGCGGCAACCATGCTCCGGGCGCGCTCGACGACGGCGTCGAGTTGTCCGGCCAGGCCGTCACCGCTGAACGAGTCGGGCGTCACGTTGACGATGCCCATGACGTAGGTGCGCCGGCCCCACTCCCAGGTGAAGGTGGGTGTTTCCAGGGGCGCCAGGGTCGTCGACACGGGTGGGGTCCTTTCGTCGTACGTCGGCCCTCACTCCCTTGCTCCCTTGCCCAACTTTGGGCGAGGGAGCAAGGGAGTGAGGGCTCGGTCACTACTCCAACGCTGCGTGGAACTCGGCGCGCCAGGCGGGATCGTCGTGGAAGACACCGCGATAGGCGGTCGTGACCACGCGGCTGCCCGGGCGGCGCGAGCCCCGGATCGTCATGCACATGTGCTCCAGCTCGAAGCGCACCGCGACGCCGGCCGGCGACAGCATCTCATCGATGGTGTCCGCCACCTGCCGCGTGAGGCGCTCCTGGATCTGCGGCCGGCGTGCGTAGGCATCGACCACCTTGACGATCCGGTCGAACCCGACGATGCGGCCGGCCGGCAGGTAGGCCACATGGGCCAGGCCGACCATCGGGACGAGGTGGTGCTCGCACATCGAGCGCACGGTGACGTCGCGGATCACAACGAGTTCGCCGTGCTCCTCCGGCAGCGCGTCGGCCAGGTAGATGCGTGGATCAATGGCCAGCCCGCCGAACATCTCGGCGAAGAGGTCCGCGACGCGCTGCGGCGTGCGGCGCAGGTCGGGACGGTCGGGATCCTCCCCGATGGCGCGCAGGATCTCAGTAACGGCGGCGGCGATGCGCTCCCGGTCCATTCACTCCCTCTCAGCCCTCCGACTGTCGCGCGCGATGGATGCGCACGCCGGCCCGCCGGAGCGCACCCTTGATCGGCGCCTCCGGCTTCCAAACCGCCACGGTCACCGAGGTTACCATGGGGAATGCGGCGAGGATCTCGCTGGCGATCGACTCGGCGACCGCCTCAATCAGCGCGCGTGGCGGTCCCTCGACTATCTCCCGGGTGATCCGGTAGAGGTCGCTGTAGCTGACGGTGTCGTCGAGCGCATCGCTGCGGCCGGCGGGTTGCAGGTCACAGGTGATCTCCAGGTCGACGACGAAGCGTTGGCCGAGCTTGCGCTCCTCCGGGTGCACCCCGTGGTAGCCGTAGAAGACCATGCCCTCGACGATGATCTGGTCCCCGGTCACATCCCGCTCCTGTCCGGCCCCGTCCGGCGCTCCGGTGCCACGATGGTACCACCGCGCATCTCGCTGCGCTCCGGCATCTTCCCTGCTGGCGTGCCAGCCGGTATGGTAGCCCTTAGGAACGACGCGCGGGAGGGGTTACGCGTGTACGGGGGACTCTCGGACCGGGCAGCCGCGGTGGCGTGGGCGGCGGAGATGCTGCGTCGCCGCGACGTGCTCTTTCTCGACACCGAGACGACCGGCCTGGACGGCCGGGCGGAGATCGTGGAGATCGCGGTCGTCGACGCCCGGGGCAGGGTGCTGCTCGATACGCTCGTGCGGCCGCTGCGGCCGATTCCACCTGACGCGCAGGCTATCCACGGTATCACCGACCGCATGGTGGCCGGCGCTCCCATGTGGCCCGAGGTCCACGCCGAGCTGGCGCGCCTCTTCCGCGAGTGTCCACATGTCGTGGTCTACAACGCGGCGTTCGACCGCCGGGTCATCGCCCAGACCGCGCGGCAACACTGCCTGCCGCCGCCCATCGCGGAGTGGCACTGTGCCATGCTGCAATACGCCGCCTACGCCGGCCAGCGCCATCCGGATACCGGCGGGTACCGGTGGCATCGGCTGGATCGTGCCGCCGCCGCGCTGGGCGTCCCCCGGCCGACGCACCGGGCGCTGGGCGACGCCCTGGCCTGTCGCAGCGTGGTCGCGGCGATGGCGGGATTGGGTGAGCGCCTGGCCCCACGACGCTAGCGCTGCCGGAGGCGTGGGTCGAGGAGGTCGCGCAGGCCATCCCCGAGCAGATTCAGCGCGAAGACGGTCAGCGCCAGCGCGGCGCCGGGGAAGAACATCGTCCAGGGGGCTTGCCGGAGCAGGTTCTTGGAGTCGGCCAGCATGTTGCCCCAGGACGGGATCTCCGGCGGAGCACCCGCGCCGAGGAAGGAAAGCGCCGCTTCGGCCAGCACCGCCTCGGCGAAAACGAAGCTCGCCTGGACGATCAGCGGCGAGACGATGTTCGGCAAGACGTGCCGCCAGAGCACCCGGCTGTTCGTGTTCCCGGTCGCAATGGCGGCCTCAACCATCGGCGACTCTCGTAGACCCATAACCACCGACCGGACCAGGCGGACGACGCGCGGCGTTGAGACGATGGTCAGCGCGATGACGACGTTCGACACGCTCGGGCCGCGGACGGCCATGATGCCGATGGCGAGGATGATCCCCGGAAACGCCATCATGCCGTCGGTGATGCGCATGATCACACCCTCGGTGCGCCGGTAATATCCGGCGATCATGCCGACGAATGTCCCGGCGACGATCGTCAGCGCCGAGGTGAGGAAGCCGACCTGAAGCGAGAGGCGCGCACCGTAGACGGTGCGGCTGTAGACATCCCGGCCCTGGTTGTCGGTCCCGAAGAAGTAGTACTCATTCGGGGCTCGTAGCCGCACGTAGCCGTTGATGAGGGTCGGGCTGTTGGTTGTGATCACCGCGGCGAGCACCGCGCTCAAGACCATGACGAGGAGGATCGCTCCCCCGATCAGGATCTGCTTGTGCCGGCGGAGGAGGAACCACTGCTGCGCCCACCACCGCCGTTCGCGCGGCGATGGCGGCAGGAGGGCGCGTGACGACCCATCGCGCGCGATCTGCCTGCCCGAGGTAGACGCGGCGCGGGTGTGCTCGCGGTTTTCCTTGTCGACGATCTCTTCTCTGCGCACCTAACGCTCGATCCGTGGATCGACGAAACCGACCAGGAGATCCACCACCAGGTTGATCAGCACATACACGGCGGCGATGACCAGCACCGCACCCTGCACGAGGGGGAAGTCACGCCGCACCACCGCCTGAATCAGCAGGCGGCCCATCCCAGGGATGTCGAAGATCTGTTCCGTGATGACGGCGCCACTCATCAGCGTCGCGGTCATCAGCCCGATGATGGTGAGCAGCGGGACGAAGGCGTTGCGGAGCGTGTGCCGCAGGATCACGGTCTGCTCAGCCAGGCCCTTGGCACGAGCCGTCCGCACGTAGTCCTGTCCCAGCACATCGAGCATCATCGAGCGGGTCATCCGGCCGAGGAAGGCGCTCTGCCCGGCTCCCAGGGTGATAGCCGGGAGGATCAAGTACCGCAGCGACTCCCAGAGCCCGGCGGAGAGTGGCTGAAACCCGGCGACCGGCAGCCAGCGGAGGTGGATCGCGAAGAAGAAGATGAGGAGCAGCCCGAGCACGAAGGACGGCACGGTGATCCCGACCATGGCGCCGCCCATGAGGGACAGATCGAGCCAGGAGCCGCGACTCCGCGCCGCGAGGATGCCCGACGTCAGCCCGATGACGATCGCGACGATCAGGGAGAGGATTCCGAGCAGGATCGTCGGCTGTGCACGCTCCGCCAGCGCCGTCGTCACCGGCTGGTCCAGGAACAAGGACTGGCCCAGGTCCCCGCGCAGCACATGACTCAGCCACCGGACGTACTGGACGACGATCGGGTCATCGAGGCCGAGCTTTTCGCGCAAGGCCAGCCGCTGCTCCTCGGAGGCGTCGGGCCCGAGCATCACGCCGACCGGATCCCCTGGTGCGAAGTGCATCAGCAGGAAGACGGCACTGGCGACGATCAGCATGACCGGCACGGCCAACAGGACGCGGCGAATTGCGTAAGCAAGCATCGTGGCTCCCACGGGGCAGACGGCGCGGCCGAGGCCGTGACGCCATCGGCCGCGCCGCGCGTAGGATCAGCCCTGCTTCAGGCTGACATTCCAGAAGAACCAGGCGTTGCCGGTGACGTATCCCTGGATCTCCGCGCGTCGCGCCTGGAGCGTGTGGCTGTCGCCGATCTTGATGAACGGCAGCTCCTCATAGATCAGTTGCTGGTACTCCACGATGGTCTGGTACCGCTCCTCCGGGTCTGCCAGCTCGACCATCTTGCTGAGGATCTCATCCTTGCGGGGATCGTCCCACCAGCCCGGCCACTCCTTGTCGTTGAAGATCTGGGTGGCCGGGTGCCACGAGCCCGGAAGGCCGACGACGAGCAGTTCCCACAGGTCAGGCTGCGCGCGGCGCTGGACTACCGTCGCCCAGTCGGACACGACCAGCTCGACGTTGACGCCGATCTTCTCCAGCTCCTGCTTGATGTAGGCGGCGGTGTTGTAGTGGTACGGGTACTCCTTGGTCGTGAGCCAGCGGAGCGGCTCCCCGTTGTAGTCCGTCTCCGCGAGCAATGCCTTCGCCGCTTCCGGGTCGACGTTCCGGTAGACCTCGTCGCCGACATCGGTATGCCAGGCGGTCTCCTGCATCGCGATCCCCGGGTCCAGGCGAGTCAGCTCGATGTTGCCGAATGCGGCGATCAGGGCCTGCTGCCGGTCGAACGACATCGCGACCACCTGGCGCAGGCGCTTGTCGGTCATGGGACCCTGCTTCTTATTGAAGTTGACGCAGATCCACATGCCCGGCTTGTCGATGATGGTGACCACGTTCGGGTCGCTCTCGAGCAGTTGGAACTGGTCGGGGTCGACGTCGCGCGCGAAGTGGAATTCGCCGGTGATCAGCCCGTTGGTCGCCACGGTGACATCGGGAACGGGGATGATGTGCAGCTCGTCGATGTAGACCTCTTTGCGACCACTGTGGCCGTCCGGCTCCTCGGGCCGAGGTTGATAGTCATCGAAGCGCACGAGGCGGATGAGGCGATCGACCTGATGCTCCTTGAGCATGAACGGGCCGGTACCGATCGTCTTCTCGTCGGGCAGCTTCTCCGTGCCGACCTCGCGGGCGATGGCGGCGGGCATGATAAACGCTTCGTGCAACGCCAGGAAATCGAGGAGGATACCGGTCGGCTGCTTGAACGTCATCGTCACCGTCAGCGGATCGGTGGCCTGCACGCCATCGTCGGCGAGCCGGGCGTACACGATCTTGCCGCGACCGGTCATCACGCCCCACCGGTCGAGTGAGGCGACCACGTCCTCCGAAGTCAGGTCTGATCCATCATGGAACTTGATGCCACTCCGGAGCGTGAACGTGTAGAGGAGCCCGTCGTCACTGATCTCGTATCGATCGACGAGCATCGGCCGTGGGTTGAACTCCGAGTCCTGGGCGAAGAGCCCCTCGAAGATGTGACGCGTGATGTCCGACGTCACAGTGGTCGTCGTGAACATCGCGTCGGCGACCGACGGGGGCTCACCGATCATGGCAACCTTGATGATGCCGCCGCGCTGGTGGGTGACTTCTTCCGTGGCGCTCGCACCGGAGCCGGTGTCCGCGGTGCTGGCGGGCGTGCTTCCGGTCCCGCCTTGGCTGCCGGAGTCGCCGGAGGAGGCCGGGGTGTTCTGCGGGATCGGCTCCTGACCGCCGCAGGCCTGGAGCAGCGCCACGCTGGCGGTGGCGATTCCTGCCAGGATCAACTGCCGGCGACTCAGCCGCCGCGTTTGCACGTCGAGATGGTCCCCCTGGAAGTCGTTGCCCATCGCTGCCCCACACCTCCTGATCTGCGGCTCAGGCCGTCCTGTCCTTGCCTGCACCTCGGACAGCGCGCCTCGTCACCGCGGCCATACCCATCACATCAACGCGGCCCGCTGCGACAGTAGCGGGCGTAGGTTCTCTCGCTTCGCACCCGATCACGCGCCGGCTACGCTGCGCCTCCCCGCCGGCGGGCAACACGTATGCGGCGAGGTCGGCACCGCAGGTCGTGCCGCTCGGCACCAGACCGGTTTGGCTCAACAATGGCTCATGCGCCAAATGCGCGATGCATCCTTCGGATGATCGCCTGAAACAGTACCGCGACAGTGTGCAAGGTGCGCGCTACTTGAGAGCGTAGCTTGACGTTGATCGGAACCGGCGTTCTCCCCCACAATCTCCGACGCTTATACCACAGATATACGCCACGGTCAACAACTCAGGCGCATTTCGCACGGCGTCGTGTCCCAATCCGGCCTTGCTCCGCGCATCGTGTGCGGAAACCGGCACGTACGCGCGCACACCCACAGCGTCCGACCGAGCATCCCGCGCGAAACGTGTGTGGTGTGCGGCTACGACTTGATATCGGCGAGGAACTCGAGGATGGCGTCGGTGTAGGCCCGAGCGATGCGGTCCTGGATCTCCGGCTGTTGGGCCAGCGTGGCCTCGGTCGGGTTCGAGAGGAAGAGGACTTCGTTCAGCACGCCGGGCATCGTGCTGGGGCGCAGCTTTCCAGGCACAGCCGGGCCGAGCATCACCAGGTGTGAGTAGTCGGGCAGCACCCCCAGCCCGGGTGCTTCGAGCTCGGTCTGGTTGAACACCCCGCGGTCCAGCGCATCGTAGCCGGCCTCACGCAGGCCCGCCACGACGTGGCGCTGAATCAGGTCGGCGAGGCGACGGCTCTCGTCGCTGAACGGCCGTGTTGAGTCGTAATAGGTCTCCGTGCCGGTGGCCGCAGGGTCGACGTGGCCGTTCAAGTGGATGCTGAGCAAGAGATTGGCGCCGCTGGCGTTGGCCTGGTCGATCCGCCGCTGGAGGTCACGGAGCACGCCCTCTGCGGTCAGCCCTTCACCGTCCGGCAGGACATCCTGCGGCTCGAGGCCGGGCAATTCGTCGCTGGTGCGCGAGAGGACGACCTCAACGCCCGCCTCGCGGAGCAGCTCGGCCGTGCGGAGGGCGATGGCGAGCGTTACGTCCTTCTCCTGGACCCAGGTTCCGTCGAGGGCCGTCCCCCCGGCCCCCGTGTCCGGCCCGCCGTGCCCGGGGTCGAGGAACACGACTCGGGTGCGGGTCGGGGTTGCGGC
>NZ_JADGHZ010000156.1 GCF_019683595.1 Sphaerobacter sp.
TAGTGCTCGTGTGGGCGCCTCTGTTTTGAGTTACATGTACTGGGGGTGCCGCGCGGTATCAGCCGCGCCGGGGTGGGTTCCGAGCCGACGTTGGGACGTGCGATGGGTGGTGCGACGGGTCCCGCCGCTCGGCCCGTGCCTGGCGGCTTTAGCCCGGACACGCGCCACGCGGAGGAACTCCACGCCGGAATGTGAGTACGACACCATCCCCAGCCGGCTTCAGCCGGCTTTCGTTGTGAGCCCGGCGGCTTTAGCCCCAGGCACTCATTGGATCGTGGATACCCTACTACCGGGGTATCAGCGCCTGGTCAGCGGCCACGCAGGACGGCATGGGCCGGGGCGCTAGGCGAGTTGGTCCGGTGTCTTGCCGTGCTCGCTGGGGAGCCATTGGTCCTCGTACCGCTGCCCGGCGGGGTCTGGACGTGCACCAGTGCCCTGCATCGCCGCCGTCTCCCAGAGACCGCGGAGCGGCTGCGGAAGCGCACCGGCGGTATCCCGCCGATCCTTCTCCGGGAGCGCTTCCTGGAGGGTGGCGAAGACCGCGCGGGTGGCGTGGACCGCGTCGTCGCGCGTCGGGAGCCCGGCCCGCTGGCGAACCCGCTCCAGGAACTCGTCGCGGTCGAAGGACGTACCCGTGCCGCTGATCTGGCGCCGCAGCGTCGCGCCCCTGCCCAGATCCCACTCGGCCTTCAACTCCTTGGGCAGGTGGGAGGCGATGTGGCCCGCCTGGCCTTCCGGCAGGCGCTCGTGGAGCGTCTGGAACACGGCGCGGATGCTCTCCTCCGGCGTCGCCACGAAGCGGTCGCCCAGCCGCTGGCGCACCTTATTCACGAACGTCGGCTTATCCATGGACCGCCCCCTCCCGGATGTCGTTCCGGGCCATGTGGTCGAAGCACGACATCGGGGCATCAGGCTCGGACGCATCTCCCGTCCCTGGAGGGGCGGGCGCTGTCTATCGCGGCAATACCGGACCGCTCCGGCCTGGTGGCACCGAGCGCGCTCGCGCCCGGATCGATCGGCCGATTCCAGAAGCTAGGACGGAATCTCGTCCGCCCCGCCGGCCCCCGCGGAGACCGGCCAGCCCAGCTCGCGCGGCCAATTCTCCCGCTCGATGTCGGTGACGCCGGCGGCGAGCACGACGCGGTCGATCTCGACGCGCGCCACTGCGTCCTTCGGGATGTAGATGCCAAACGCCTCCGGCCGGTGCACCAGGAAGTCGTCCTCGCGTACCCCGGCGACGATGCCCACGCCGCGCCCGTCGGAGTCGACGACCGGCACGCCCCGGTGGATGTCAGCTCTGTGCTCCCTCATCGGCGATCCCTCTCCTGCACGCTCGCTCCGAGCTGTTCCCGGCACCCGCAGTAACGTGCAAGGATCATGCCGATGCCGGCTGGTACGCCCCGTGCAACCGATCGTCGGAACCACATGTCCGGCGAGGCACCGGAGAAGGAGACCGCGATGACCACCGATCCGAACCTGCTCCTGCTGGAGCGCATCCGCTGGGGCATGAACGTCTGCGACAGCGAGCACCAACCGATCGGCCGCGTGGTCAAGGTGTATCGCGCCGCCACCTACGGGGCACCTCCGCCCGCCGCCTCCCCCACGGAGATCGAGCCGTACCTTGAAGTGGAACGCGCCGGGAGCGGGACGCGCCTCTTCGTGCCGATCGGATCGCTCAGCGACGTCACCGGCGACTGCGTCGTACTGAACATCACCTGGGATCAGGTGGACCGCATGGGCTGGGAGCAGCGCCCCGACTACCTCCAGGACCCGCCGGGAGAGGGGTAGGTGAGCGGGCAAACCTAGTCAGGAGACAGCAGGGGCCGCACCGCTGCCACGAACTCCGGGGCGTGCGTGCTGAGCTTGTGTTCGGCCAGCTCAACAGCACTCATCGGGGGATTTCGGAGACAAGCTGCTTGCTCCTCGACAAGGCGCGCCAGCAGAACCGGCTCAAGATCGAAGAGATCGCAGAGAAACTCGTCCGGTGTCTTGACTTGTATCTGGAGCGGGTCGAGCACGGCGGCTGGGAAGTGGCGAGTGTTCGCGGTCACGATGAGATCGGCACCGCTGCGCACAGCAGCCGCGACCACGTGTCGATCGTCAGGTGCGGCGTCCATTCTGGAAATCTCGATCCCCTCGACTTGGACCGTCGCGTCTTCAAACGCGTCACGCAGTTCGATGCAGACCTGCTGCGCGTAGGCCCTCGTCCTGCCGCGCCTGATCAGGGTGTTGTGCAACTCGCCCAGGGTCTTAACGCTCCACCGCGGCGTGTAGAGT
The DNA here is from genome assembly GCF_019683595.1 of Sphaerobacter sp. Taxonomy (GTDB): domain Bacteria; phylum Chloroflexota; class Chloroflexia; order Thermomicrobiales; family Thermomicrobiaceae; genus Sphaerobacter. Next base: position 2,278 of record NZ_JADGHZ010000156.1, read on the forward strand.
TCCTCCACGGCGGCACCGATCAAGAGATGCCGCAGCGAGTCAGGCACCAGGACGCACGTGTCGAGTACAGCAACGAACGCTGCTAAGCCAAGATCGGGCAAACCTCACCGCCTAGGTATAGTCGCCCGACTCCTCGCTCGCCTCGATCATGTGCCGGATAGCTTCCTTCCGACGTTCGTAGCGCTTCTGCCGGTATGCGAGGACGTCCCCGAAGCGAATACGCCGGTGCCGGCCGACCGTATGGTACGGGATCTCACCACGCTCAAGGAGCCGGATTAAATAAGGCCGTGACACGTTTAGGATATTCGCCGCTTGCTGGGTCGTCAATTCTTTGTCAATGGGGACAATCGTGACCGCAGCGCCTTCGGCTAAGGCGTGCACTGCCTCGCGAAGCACCCGAAACAGCGACGGAGGCAACGCGATGCGCGTGCCATCGTCGCCGATGAGGGCGGGGCGGTCCGTCCAACGGCTCTCCAGCAAGCGATCAATATCTTCAAGCGACGCGCGCTCGTCGTCAGCCGCCATTACCGGCTTGCTCGGCTTCAATGTAGCTGACTGCATGGGGTACCTCCTCCCGCCTGTGTGGACGCATCATAGCGCCTATTCGAAACAAACGCAACTACCGTGCTCACCCAAAGGTGCCAAGAGGCCCATTCGCCCCTGGCACGCGCGAACGCGACGGGGGGCGGCAGGATGCCGGCGCTCCTGACGAAGGGGTTGGGCGAGGCTCCGTGCGACACCCGCGCTCCTGGGGTTACCGCCGCGTCGTCAGGCGGCGTAGCGCGCTCGGCTCAGTCGAGGTCGGCGACGGCGGGGTGGGGCGCCGGGTCGGTGAGTGCCCGGCGGGCGGGCGCCGCGTCGCGGAGGTGCTGCCGCAGGGCCACGCAGAGGCTGTGGGCGACGATCAGGTGGGCGTCCTCAACCTGCTCGATCGTCTCCGAGGGCACGCAGACGGCGAGGTCCGCCAGGCGACGCAGCTTGCCACCGGTCCGCCCGGTGAGGGCGACGGTCACGGCCCCGGCACGGCGCGCCACGCGCGCGGCGGCGAGGATGTTGGGCGAGTTGCCACTGGCGCTGATCGCGACCAGCACGTCGCCCGGCCGCACCAGCGGTTCCAACTGCTCCGCGAAGATCCGCTCGTAGCTGGTGTCGTTGGCCCAGGCGGTCACGAGCGGCATGTTGTCGGTGAGCGGCACAACCCGGAAGGGGCGCAGCCCGGGCAGGCGGGTCCCCTTGACAAGGTCGCAGGCGAAGTGGGATGCGGTCGCGGCACTCCCGCCGTTGCCGGCGATGAAGACGGTACCGCCGCGAGCGCGGCAGTCGTCCAGCATCTCAGCGGCCCGCGCCACCACAGCGCCCGGCATCGCATGGACCAGGAGCGCGATCTCGCGCCAGTAGCGTTCGATCTCGTCTTGCATCATCACGCTCCTTGTCCATCGCGGCTGAGCCCACCTTGTCCCGTTCCGAGCGGCGTCGGAGCAGACGACGCGCCGGCAAGGTCGCCCGCGACGAGACAGGCGCCCGCCGCGTCGAAGCCGAAGGTCAACTCGCGCAGGCCGTGGGCGGCCATGGCGGCGCGGAGGGCCGGCTGCCGCCGGGGCGGGCAGTAGAACAGGAGAAAGCCGCCGCCCCCGGCGCCGGTGACCTTGCCGCCGAGCGCACCGGCCTCCCGCGCCGCGGCGTACCAGCGGTCGATCTCCGGCGTGCTGACCCGGCCGGAGACGCGCTTCTTCTCCCGCCACCCGTCATCCAGCAGGCGGCCGAAGCGGTCGAGGTCGTGCGCGGTCAGGGCGTCGGCCATCGCGGCGGCGAGCGCCTTCAGCCGGTGGAGCGCGGCCACGACCTCGGGTTTCGTCTCGGTGTCGGCTCGCTGCTGCGCGAGCACCCGTGACGAGTTGCGGGTATGCCCGGTGGCGAAGAGGAGCAGGCGTGTCTCCAGCGCCGCGACGATGTCCGGCGAGAGCCCCAGGGGGTGGACGCGCACTCCGTCGTCGGTGAATTCGATGGCGTTGAGGCCACCGAAGGCGCTGGCGTACTGGTCCTGCTTGCCGATCGGCATCCCGAGCCGGTCGATCTCCAGGTCGCAGGCGATCTCGGCGGCAGCAGCCCGAATGAGCGGGCGCCCGGCGTAGGCGCCCAGCGCCCGGGTTAGCGCCACGGCCATGGCGCTCGACGAGCCCAGCCCGGTGCCGGGTGGCACCTCGGACGCCAGGAAGAGATCGACGCCCTCCGGCAGCAACCTCGCCTCGGCAAACCAGGCGACGGCGGCCTTGGGGAGCGGCAGCGGATCGACGACCGGCGGGATCGTGCCGGGCGGCCAGTGTTCCCAAACCCCGTAGTCGGCCGAGCCGAGGTGGATACCGCCGTCAGCCGGCTGCCGGGCGACGACGTAGGCGTAGCGGGTGATCGCCGCGCTCACGACCAGTCCACCGTAGCGGCGGTAGTAGGCCGCGAGGTCGGTACCACCCCCGCCAAAGCTGATGCGAACCGGCGCGCGTGCGATCGGCATGTGGGGCTCCGTTCGTGGTGCGTCAGCCCTCACCCCCGGCCCCTCTCCCAAAGTTTGGGAGATGGGGGCGGGGGTGAGGGCCGTCCTCTCACGGCCAACTCGTCTCCGTCACCGGAGTCACGATGACCTCCTGTAGGGCGGACTCAGGTGGGATCGTGACGGCGAAGACGATGGTCGCCGCGACGACCGCCGGGTCCTGCAGATTCGCCTCGTCCGGCATCGGGATGCCCTGCTCGATGAACCGGTCGAAGAAGTGGGTGCGCATCCCGCCCGGGATCACCGTCGTGACGCGGATACCGTGCGGTCGCCCTTCGACCCCCAGCCCGCGGCTGAAGCCGATCAGCCCCCACTTGGAGGCGTGGTAGGCTGCGGCGTTGGCCCAGGCGCGTGTGGCGGCGGTCGAGGCCACGTTGACGATGTGCCCTCCGCCCTGCCGCTTCATGATCGGGAAGGCCAGGCGGGAGAAGAGGAACGGCCCGCGCAGGTTCACGCCGATGACCTGATCCCACTGGGCGACCGACATCTCCTCGACCGCCAGGGTGTGGTCGACGGCAGCGCAGTTGACCAGCACGTCGAGCCGGCCGAGCCGGTCGACCACCTGGCCGACGGCGTGAGCGGCGGCGTCGGCGTCGCTGACGTCGCAGCCGAGCGGCAAGGCCTCGACGTCGGCCGCGGCGATCTTGCGCGCGACGCTGGCCGCGGCGTCAGCGTTGATGTCGAGACACACCACGGAGCAACCCTCGCGGGCGAAGGCCCGCGCGGTAGCGGCACCGAGGCCACTCCCCGCGCCGGTCACGAGCGCCACCTTCCCTTGCAGATCGATCCCCGTTGGTCCGTTCCGGCTCATGGGTGCTCCTCTTCCAGCCCGACCCGGCCGGGGTGGGGCATATCGCCGTGGGCAGGCCCACCCGGCGACGACTCGATCTCGCGGATCAGCTCGGCGAAGAGTTCGACCGCGTTGCGGCGGCGGTCGTCGACCGCGGTCGGCAGCCCCAGGTGGTAGGTGCCACTCGGCAGGATGCCGCAGCCACCGTAGTAGCGGATCAGCAGGAACTGGGTGACCACCTCCTCGCCCGCGTGCCCCGGCGGCAGGCGCTCCCACCAGGAGAAGCTGCCGACGCTGAGCAACCGGGCGCGGTCGTAGAGGACGTTGGCGCCGCCGACCCAGGCCACCTTGTAGCGGACCACCCGGCCCTCCGGGCAGTGCTGGCGCTCCAGGTGCAGCGGGTTGGCCGCGTTGTTGACGGTGTGCCGCGCCCAGGGGATCGTCTCCGGTGTGAACGGCTCCGGTCGCACCGGTCCCTCCCACGGCTCGAACGCCACTTGCTCGTGCGGGCGCACGTCGCTCAGGTGCGAGAGCCCGGTGGCGGGACAGCCCACGAAACCGCATTCCTCCTCCCGCAGCACGCGGAGCATGCGCTCCATGACGGGCGGGTCGAGCAGCACGTCGTCGTCCAGGTAGTGGACGTAGGGTGCTCGGCTCTGCTCCAACAGGAACTGGCGCTGCTCGGCCATCCCGCGGCGTGGCCGGTGCCGGTGCAGCGTCACCCGGTGGCCGTGCCATTCGAGCGCGCGGATCAACGTCTGGATCTCGACGCTGTCGAGATACGCCTCCTCCGGCGGCGTCTGGTCGGAGACGACGACGTCGAAGTCGGTGAAGGTCTGGCCCAGCAGGCTGGTGAGCACGACCGCCAGGCCCGTCCGGCGCCGGTAGGTGGGGATCAGGACATCGACCAGGGCCATGGCTCCTCTCCCACCATCGTCTCGCCGGCGGCGAGGTCGGCCGCCGCAGGCGACGGCGCACTGCCCCGGCGCGCCCGCTCGGCCAGCACGGCGACGTAGAGTGCCTGGGTCCGCTCGGCCACGGTCTGCCAGGTGAACGCGCGCTCGACGCGCGCCCGGGCCGCCCGGCCCAGCCGGTCCCGGAGCGCCGGACCGGCCAGCACCTCGGCCAGGCGCCGGGCGAGCGCCTCCGGATCGCGCGGCGGGACGAGGAAGCCCGTCTCGCCGTGGCACACGGTGAAGGCGATGCCGCCGACGGCCGATCCGATCACCGGCCGGCCGCAGGCCATCGCCTCCAGCGGCGTGAGGCCGAACGGCTCGTACCAGGGCGTGGTGACAGCCACGTCGCCCGCACCGTAGTAGGCGGCCAGCTCGCCGGGCTGCCGCTTGCCGGTGAAGATCACCCGGTCGGCGATTCCCAGCTCCCTAGCGAGACGCTGCAGCACGCCGATCTCGGGCGTCGCCCTCGGGTCCGGCTGCTCCGTCTCCCCGCCGACGGCGAGGAGGCGGACCGGTAGCTCGGTCCACCGGGCGAGGAGAGCGACGGCGCGCACGACGTTGCGCACGTCCTTGCGGGGCAGCATCCGCCCGACGTAGACGACCAGCGGGCCGTCAGTGTCCAGCCCGATCCGGCGGCGCGCCGCGGCGCGGTCCATCGGGAAGAACTGCGCGGTGTCCACCGCCGAGGGGATGACGGCCACGCGCGCCGGGTCGGCGCCGTAGTCGTTAACCAGCTCCGTCTGCTCGGCGGGGCACTGGGCGATGAGGCGATCGACCCGCCGGACGATGTCGGTCTCGACCCGGATACGCTCCGGCGGGCTGGTGTCGGCCGCGCCCTGGTGCCGCCGTTTGGTCATGCCCGTGGCGTGGAAGATCTGGACGACGGGCAGGCCGAGCGCTCGGCCCAGCTCGACCGCCACCCAGCCGGACATCCAGAAATTGCCGTGAATCAGGTCGTAGCGCGCCCCCGCGCGGACCGCGAAGCGGAGGATATCGTCGCGGAACGCGGGCATCAACGGCCACAGGTCGTCCTTCGGCAGGAAGCGCGGCGGACCGGCCGGGACGTGGACGATGCGGACGCCGGGTGCCCACTCGAGCGTCTCGGGCTGGTCCGGCGCGTCGCGCCGGGTGAAGACATCGACCGCGTGACCCATCCGGCCGAGCGCGCGGCTCACCTCGTCCACGTAGACGTTCTGCCCGCCCGCGTCCTGCCCGCCAAGCAGCGCCGCCGGGCTGGCGTGCTCGCTCAGGAACGCGATGCGGGGCCGTCGCGGACGCTGGGCGAACATCAGGGTGCCGTCCTCTCTCCCCCCTCTCCCCTTGTGGGAGAGGGGGGCAG
>NZ_JADGHZ010000157.1 GCF_019683595.1 Sphaerobacter sp.
CCTAAAACGACATCCATCTGCTGCTCGTCGGGTCGGAGATGTGTATAAGTGTGAGGGGCATACCCGGGATCGCGCACGACGAGGGGAGGAGGATTCGATGGCACTAACCAAGGTGGAAGCGGCAAAGCTGACGAACGACATGCTCCTGCGCGGCGTGATCGAGACGATCGTGATGGAGTCGAGCGTGCTGACCATGCTCCCCTTCATGAACGTCACCGGCACCGCGCTCACCTACAACCGCGAGAAGACGATGCCGGCGGCGAAGTTCTACGACGTCGGCGACACCTGGGAAGAGGCGACGCCGGAGTTCACGCAGGTCACGGTCGCGCTGAAGATCCTGGGCGGCGACGCAGACGTCGACAACTTCCTCCAGCAGACGTACGCCGACCCGAACGACCTGGAAGCCGTTGTCATCGAGAGCCGGGCCAAGGCCGTCGCCCACCTGTTCAGCGACACCTTCTTCAACGGCGACAGCACCGCCAACCCCAAGGCGTTCGACGGCCTCGCGAAGCTCGTCCCGCCGTCCCAGACGCTGGAGCCGGGGCCCGACGGCGGCGCCCTCACCCTGGACCTGATGGACGAGCTGATCGACCTCGTGCGGCCGGGGCGGCCGGACGCGCTGCTGATGCACAAGCGCACGCGCCGGAAGCTCTCGCAGCTCCGCCGCACCAGCGGCAACCTGCTGGAGACGGACGTCGACGCCTTCGGCCGCCGCGCCCTCTTCTACGACGGCATCCCGATCATCGTCGACGACTTTATCCCGATCGACGAGACGCTGGGCGCCGGCAGCAACCTCTCCAGCATCTACGCTGTCAAGTTCGGCCCATCCGGCGTGATGGGGATCGAGAACGGCGGCATCCAGATCGAGGCGATCGGCGAACTGGAAACCAAGGACGCCAGCCGGCACCGCATCAAGTGGTACGCCGGCCTCGCCCTCTTTAGCGAGCTCGGCGTCGCCCGCCTGCGTGGCATCGAAGGGGCGTGAGGCGGGGGATGGCCCTCACCCCTTGACCCCTTTCCCAGCGTTGGGAGAGGGGGAAAGGCCCTCACCCCCTCACCCCCTCTCCCAACTATGGGAGAGGGGGAACAAAGGCCGCGAGTGTCTCCCCTCTCCCAGGGTTGGGAGAGGGGCCGGGGGTGAGGGCCGTCGCCACACACCATCGCCAAGGAGGTAGCCGTGACGCTCATGCCGATCAGCGGCGGGGTGGTCCCCGCGACGCTGGCCGACTGGGTGCAGGCCCACGATGTCGACCGGATGACCCGCTACCGGGAACTGCTCGACTTCTATGAAGGACGGCAGTGGGATCGGCGCCGGCGGGCCGGGGAGACCCAGTTGACCATCAACTACGCCCGCGCGCTGGTGCGCAAGGCCGCCAGCTACGTCTTCCCGGAACCGGTGGTCTTCACCGTCCCGCCGGTCGACGGCGTCAGCCCGGAGCAGGCGCGGCGGGCCGAGACGGCGCTGAACGACCTGGCGGCCGAGCAGGACCTGCACGGTCTCGATACCCAAACCCTGATCGACGCCAGCGTCCTGGGCGACGGTGCCTTCAAGGTGACCTGGGACCGGGACGCCGGTCGCCCGCTGGTGGTCTCGGTCGACCCCGCCACCCTTTGGGCCTGGTCCGCGCCGGACAACGTCCGCGCCGTGCGGCGCGTGGTGCAGCTCTACACGCTGCCGGCGGAGGAGGCGAGCGAGCTGTTCGGCGTCGACGCCGGCGGCGGGCCGGGAACCGTGCGCGTCGTTGAGGACTGGACGGCCGAGCGGGTGCGCTTCGAGGTCGCGGGCGTGATCGTCCGCGACGAGCCGAACCCCTACGGCTGGATTCCCTACGTCATCTTCCCCAACATCGCCAAGCCCCACTCGCTCTGGGGCGAGAGCGATCTGGCCGACCTGCTGGACATCTGCCGCGAGCTGAACCGCCGCATGACGGTCATCAGCCGCATCCTGCAGGTGTCGGGGAACCCGATCGTCGTGCTCGAGAACGTCACCGGGTCGGACGGCATCCGCGCCGACGAAGGCGCCGTGTGGGAGCTGCCCGAGGACAGCAAGGCGTACCTGCTCGACATGCTCAGCGGGGGCGGGGTGCGGCTCCACATCGACTACGTGGAACTGCTCTACCGCGCCCTCTACGACCTTGCCGAGACGCCGCGGAGCGCGTTCGGCGACTCCGGGCGCAACCTGTCGGGCACGGCGCTGGAGGTGGAGATCCAGCCGCTGGTGCAGAAGGTCCAGCGCAAGCGGCGGGTATGGGACAGCGTCTACCGCCGCCGCAACCGGATGCTGCTGGACCTGATGGAGCGCTTCGGCGGCATGGACTTCGGCGGGGCGCGGCGCACCGGGGTCATCTGGGGCCCGATCCTGCCGAGCGACCGCGAGGCGCTGGTCCGCAGCGAGACGGCCCTGGTCCACGCCGGGATCCACAGCCGCCGCACGGCCATGACCCTCCTCGGCGACGCCGAGCCGGATACCGAATGGTCTCGGGTGCTGGAAGAACGGGAGGCGCTGGGGGAAGAGGGAGCAGCCCTCACCCCCTAGTCCCTTCTCCCAACTTTGGGAGAGGGGGGACGGGCTGCGCGCTCCGTGTTCCGTGTTTCGTGTTCCGTAACGTCTCCCCTCTCCCCTTGTGGGAGAGGGGTTGGGGGTGAGGGGTCCATGCCGACACTGAGCCAGATGCGCGACCGGCTCCGGCTGTGGCTGGAGGATGACGGCGCGGAAGGGCTGTGGACCGACGCGGAGCTGGACGAGGCGCTGCGCTGGTCGCTGGAGCGCTACAGCCGGTGGGAGCCGGAAGAGCGGGTCCTGACCGCCGTGGTTGACGCGGGGGCGGCCGAGATCGCCCTGCCGGAGGACGCGCTCGATGTGGCGCGCGTGCTTGCTCCGGGCGGGCAGGTCATCCCGCGGCGCGCGGCCGCCCCGGCGCGAGCCGTGGCCGGGGAGGAACTGGCCTGGGAGCTGTTCGCGGGTGCGCTGCGGTTCACCCAGCCCCTCGCGGCGGGCGCCTACACGGTCTACTACACCGCGAGCCGGACCTTCCCGGCGGCCGGCGGCGAGCCGTTCCCGGTGCCGCCGGCCGCGGAGGCGCTGATCCTGACCGGGGCGCTGGTGTGGGCACTCGAGTTCCGGGCGCGCGAGGAGTGGAAGCGCGGACCGCTGCCGCCACGCTACGAGAGCCGGCTGGAGGCGGCGCGGCGCGACTACCAGGCCCTGCAGCGCGACCTCCGGCGGCGCCTGCGGACGCGCACCCTGGAGGTCAGCGGGTGATCGAGCGGGCGACGATCGCCGGGATGCGGGCGCTCCTGGCGGACCCGGTCGCCTTCGCCCGCGCGCTCTTCCCATCCCGCCGCCCGCGCCGCTACCAGGCGGAAGCGATGCGCGCCGTGGCAGCGGCCGTCGTGGCTCGCGCCCGCGGCGACCGCTCGCACCCCGCCGACTTCGGCATCGTCTTCTCCCGACAGGCGGGCAAGGACGAGGCGCTCGCCCAGCTCATCGCCTACCTGCTGACCCTGTTCCAGCGCGCGGGCGGCTCGATCGTCGTGGCGCTCCCCACCCTGCGACCTCAGGGCATCCTGGCGCGGGACCGGCTCCTCGAGCGGCTGACGAGCGAGCGTGCCCGCGCCCTCGGCCTCCGGCCACGGGTGCAAGACGGCACCATCGTGCGACTCGGCCGCGCCGCCTGCCACTTCGTCTCGGCCGGACCGCAGAGCAACGCGCGCGGGCAGACCGCCTCGCTCCTGCTCGTCGCCAACGAGTGCCAGGACATCCGCCCGGAGCGCTGGGACAGCGTCTTCGCGCCGATGGCGGCATCGACCGACGCGGTGACGCTCTCCCTGGGGACGGTGTGGACCGCCGACACGCTGCTCGCCCGCCAGATGCGCCATCTGGCGACGCTGGAGGCTGAGGACGGCCGGCGACGGCTCTTCCGCGTCCCCTGGCAAATCGTCGCGCAGGAGGTGCCGAGCTACGGGCGCTACGTGGAGCGACAGATCGCCCTGCTGGGAGCCGACCACCCGTTCATCCGCACGGAGTACGAGCTGCTGGAACTGGACGGCCAGGGTGGGCTCTTCCCGCCCAGCCGCCAGGGGCAGATGCAGGGCGACCACCCACCGCTGACCCGCGCCGTGCCGGGCGAGGAGTACGCGCTCCTGCTCGACGTCGCGGGCGAGGAAGAGGAGAGCATCGATCCCGGCCGGGCCTACGACCCGGCCGCGCGGCGGGACAGCACGGCGCTGACGGTGGTGCGGGTGATACGCCAGGACGCGCGCCCGCGCTACGAGGTCGTGCGGCGCTACCTCTGGACCGGCGTCAAGCACACCGCGCTGCATGCACAGTTGGTCGACCTGGCGCGCCATGTCTGGCGCGCCCGCTACGTCGTCGTGGATGCGACCGGAGTCGGGGCAGGCCTCGCGAGCTTCCTCCGCGCATCGCTCGGCGACCGAGCGGTGCTCCCCCTTATCTTCTCCCTCACTAGCAAGAGCCAGCTCGGCTGGTCCTTCCTCAGCGCCGTGGACAGCGGCCGCTTCAAAGACCACGCCCCGGCTCCGGACGATCCCGAAGCGAGCGCGCTCGCCGCGCTCTTCTGGCGGCAGGTTCGGGCCTGCACCTATACGGTGCGGCCCGGGCCGCACCGCCTGATGAGCTGGTCCGTGCCCGACCCACGGACCCACGACGACTTGCTCATCTCCGCGGCGCTCTGCGTCGTCCTCGACGAGCAGGACTGGCGCCCGCGCCTGGCGCGGGGGAGGGGAGCGTGATGCGTCATGCGTCATGCGTCCCCCTCACCCCCGGCCCCTCTCCCACCAGGGGAGAGGGGAGAGATACGCAACAAGCATCGCGTATGACGGGACTGCACCCATGACACCAACCGAACCGACGCCGTCCAGCCGACCGGGCGGCGGCTGGGCGCGCTACGAAGCGGCACTGCTCGATCCCGGCACGGGCGCCGTGCCGGGCAACCCGCCGACGCCGATTGTGGGGCCGGACCCTGGCCCGCCGGCGCCGCCGACGACGCGGCCGTGTAGGCAGTGGCTGATCTGGGAAGAGTACCGGACCGCGCAGGACGAGCGGGTGTGCCCGGTGTGCGGGCCGCTGCACGGGACGCGGTACATCGAGGGCGTGGGGCCGCAGCCGCCGCTGCATCCGGGCTGCCGTTGCCGAAGGGTCTACGCGTATTCGGAGTGTGTGAGCCGGGCCGATCCCAGCCGGCCAAGCGGCGGGGGCGGGCGGCCGAAGGAGTGAGCCATGTACGACGTGGTGATCGCCGGCCGCGGCTACATGGTGCGGGCCGGGACGTACGAGCGGCGGCAGTCGGCACCGGACCCGGCGCAGACCGGTCGGGTGCGCCTGTTCGACTTCTACGGCGGTGGTGGCCGGGCGGCGCAACTGGAGCGTGATCGCTTCTGGCGGGGCGTGGGCGCCTGGCCGGCGCTGGACAGCCAGGGCGTGCAGGCGGGGCCGCGGCGGCAGAACCGCACGGAGACGGTGACGCCGGCGTTTGATCCGGATCGGCCCAGCTTCTCGTTCGTGCATGGCGGGACCACATATCTGGCCAATGGGACGGGGCTGTACCGGGTGACGGCGGCCGGTGGGACGTATGACGGGCTGGCGCTGGTGCAGACGCTCGCCGCGCCGTGCGCGGGGCTGGCGGTGAGCCGGGGTGCGGTGGGGTTCGTCCACGGGCCAGGGCAGCCGCCGACGATCTACGACCTCGCGACGGGAACGTACACGACGTCGCAGGCGCAGCCGGCAACGATCATCGCGCCGGGGCGTGGGGCGGTGCTGATCGATCAGCCGACCGGCGGTGAGCCGGAACTGTGGGCGTGGCAGCCGTGGCAGGACGTGCGGCCGGGGACGGGGGTGCAGCTCGACCAGGAGATCGTGGCCGTGGCACCGTTCAATGGCGAAGTATGGATCGTGACACGGGGTGCGGTCTGGCGGGCGGTCGCCACCGGCGGAGGAGTCGACGCCGACGTCGTGACGACCGCGCCGCGGACGGGGTTTGCCGATGACTTCGCGTGGATGATCGGGCACAACGGCGGACTGTACGCCTGGCTGGGCAAGGAAGTGCACCGGTACGACCCGGGCGACAAGGTGTTTGCCCCGCTCGGGCTGCGGGGCCGGGCGACCTACGGGGCATGCGGGCTGGGCCGGTGGCTGATCGTCGCGGTGGAAGACGAACATGGCGACGAGACGGACCTGTGGGCGTGGGATGGTCGCGGCTGGTGGCTGCTGGATGAGGGCACGGCGTTCCGGTATCCGGTGGCAATCGCCGGGCCGGCCGACGACGCGGACGTGCTTGCCGGCCGGAGTGGGGCGGTCAACCAGACGGCGGTGTGGCAACTGGCTCCGCGCGCTGGCAGGCCGGGTCTGCGGGAGACGGTGACGCTGGTGACGCCGTTGCTCGACGCGGGCGCGCGGGACGTAGAGAAAGTCTGGCGCCTCGTCGGCGTGGAGCTGGCATGGCCGGACGAGCGGGCGACGGCCGCGCCGGTCACGGTGACGCTCGAAGCCAGCCTCGACGGCGGGCTGAGCTGGACGGAGGTCGCGGCGTCGGCGGTCCGGGGCGACGAGACGCGGACGCACGTCGTGGTGGGGACGCTGCCGCCGAGTGCCCGGGCGCGGTGGCTGCAAGTGCGGGTGACCCTCTCGAACGTCACGGACTGGTGTCCGGTGATCGCGGGCATCTGGGCGGAGTACGCCGCGGTGGATCCCGAGTCGCGCCGGCGCCGGTGGACGTTCGCGGTGCAGTGCAAGGACCAGGTGGTGCGCCGGGATGGGTCGGTCGAGCAGGTCAACGCGCGCGAACTGGCCCGGACGCTGTGGGCCGCGTGGGAGGCAGGCGGGGTGGTGACGTTCCGGGATATCGACTACGACCGGACGGGCGAGGAGTACACGGTGCGGATCGCGGCGATCCGGGAGGAGGTCCCCAAGCCCCATGACGCCGGGCGATGGGGCGACGGCACGGTCGCGCTGACGTTGGTGGAGGTGTAGGCATGACCGCCGGCGGCCTGGAGCGGCTCCCGCTCATCGACCTCCGCGCCCGGCTCGCGACCAACCCGCACGGCGGCCCGGCCGCCACGGTGCCGCTCGCCCGCAAGCGGGGCATCGTGGTCCACTACCACGGCCCGGCGATCCCGCCGGACGCGGACGAGGCGGCGGTGCTCCAGGCGGCAGCGCGCTACCACGTCGCCCGGGACTGGGACGAGACGCCCGGCAACGGGCTCCACACCGCCGGCGACGGGCTGATGTACCACCTGGCGGTGGGGCGAACCGGCGCGCTCTACTGGTGCCGCGACGTCGAGGCCGTGCTCTGGCACTGCGGCGCCTGGCCGGCCAACGCCGAGGCGCTGGCCGTGCTCGTCCTCATCGGCGGCGACCAGCACGCGACCGACGCCCAACTCGCGGCGCTGCGCCGCCTCTGCGACACCTGGCGGGATTTGGGGCACGGCGACGAGGTCTGGGGCCATCAGGAGCTGCACCCGACGAGTTGCCCGGGCACGCTGATGGCCGACTTCGTCCTGCCGTACCGGGAAGGGAGCCGGATCGGCGTGGCCTACGGACACTACTTCGCGGAGACAGGACACTTCGTGGGCGGGGCCTTCTGGGAGTACTGGCAGCGACACGGCGGCCTGATGATCTTCGGCTACCCCCTCACCGAGGAGATCGTCGAAGACGGCCGCACCGTGCAGTACTTCGAGCGCGCCGTCTTCGAGTGGTGGCCGGAGAACCGGCCGCCGTACCAGGTGCTGCTGCGCCGCCTCGGCGCCGCAGCACTGGCAGCGCGGGGCACCGCCCCCACCCCCTGACCCCGCTCCCAGCAGT
>NZ_JADGHZ010000158.1 GCF_019683595.1 Sphaerobacter sp.
CGCGTTGACCGGGTTGTGGAGGGGCGCCTATACTCTGGCGGGCGACGGGGAGTTTGGCGAAGGGAATCGGTATGCGCATCGCGTACCTCGGGCCGGAGGGAACCTTCAGCGAGGAGGCGGCGCTGGCCTGGGCTACGCCGCGCGGGGCGGAGGTCGTCCCCTTTTCCTCGTTCCCGGCGCTGGTGCAGGCGGTCGAGGTGGGGCTGGCCGAGCAAGCGATGCTCCCGATCGAGAACTCGCTGGAGGGCTCGGTCAGCGGCACGGTCGACCTGCTGATCCATGAGACGGACCTGAAGATCTGCGGCGAATTGGTGCTGCCGGTTCGGCACTTCTTGGTCGGGGTGCCGGGCACGACGCTCGCTGAGGTGCGCACGGTGACGTCGCATCCGCAGGCGCTCGGGCAGTGCCGGCGGTTTCTGGAGCGCGCGCTGCCGGGCGCCGGGCAGGTGGCGGCGCTGAGCACGGCGGCGGCCGTCGCGGGGGTGATGGAGGCGGGCGTCCGGTCGCAGGTGGCGATTGGCACCCGGCGGGCGGCCGAGCTGTACGGAGCTGAAATCCTCGCGGCCGATATTCAGGACTTCGACAACAACGTCACGCGCTTCGTCGTGCTGGCGGAGGCCGACGCGCCGCCCACCGGTCAGGACAAGACCTCGATCTGCTTTAGCGTGAAGGCCAATGTGCCGGGGGCGCTCTACGAGGTGCTGGGCGTCCTGGCGGCCGCGCAGATCCAGATGACCAAGGTCGAGAGCCGGCCGAAGAAGTCGAAGCTGGGCGACTACTATTTCCTGGTGGACGTTGAAGGGCACCGCGAGGATCCGCCGATCCGCGCGGCACTGGAGCGGATGGCGGAGGTCGTCGCCGAGTTGAAGGTCTTCGGGTCCTATCCGGCCAGCCCGGTGCCGGTGCCCGCGACGTCGCGGGCCGGCGCGTAGCCGGGCACGGGCCACGGCCGGGAGGGGTGCGATGCGGGTGATCGCCGGCACGATGAAGGGGCACCAGCTCAAGGTGCCGCGCACTCGCCGGACCCGGCCGATGTCGCAGCGCGTGCGCGAGGCGCTCTTCATGGTGCTGCAGACGCTGGGGGTGCGGCCGCGACGGGTGCTCGATCTGTACGCCGGCAGTGGCGGGATCGGCATCGAGGCGCTGTCGCGCGGCGCAGAGTGGTGCGACTTCGTCGAGCAGAACCCGGCGGCGTGCGCCGTCATCCGTGATAACCTGGCGAGCACCCGTTTCACCGATCGCGCCGCGGTGCATCAGACGACCGTGCAGTCCTTCCTGTCTCGGCCCCTGGAGCCGTACGATCTGGTGGTGATGGACCCGCCGTACGCCGACCCGCACATTCTCGAGACGATGCAACGGGTGGCGGAGTCGGGTGCGGTGACTGAGGGGACCGTGCTGGCACTCGGCCACTGGCCGCGGCTAGAGTTGCCGGAGGAGATCGGCCCGCTGCGGCAGATCCGGCGGCGCTGCCACGGCGATAGCTGTTTTTCGATCTACGAGGTTGTCGCGCCGCCGGGAGCGGCAGACGGCGAAGCGACGGGGGGATGAGGTGACGCATATCGCGCTCTACCCGGGATCCTTCGACCCGATCACCAACGGGCACATCGACGTCGCGTGCCGCGCCGCGCGGCTGTTCGACAAGTTGATCGTCGCGATCTACGAGGGCGACGAGCTGCATGACAAGCGGGCCCTCTTCTCGGTGGAGGAGCGGCGCGCGATGGCGGAGCAGGCGCTCGCGGGGTTGGCACCAAATTTGCGTGTTGACACATATCGCGGACTGACCGTAGACTATGCGCGATCCGTAGGTGCACAAGTTATAGTTCGCGGCCTGCGAGCTGTTTCCGACTTCGAGTATGAATTCAAGTTGGCACATATGAACCGGCACATGGCGCCGGACGTGGATGTCGTTTGCTTGATGACCAGTTCGCAGCACTCGTTCGTGAGCTCGAGTCTGATCAAGCAGGTCGCCTCGCTGGGTGGGAACGTCCAGGGGCTGGTCCCCGACCACGTAGCCGAGGCGCTGGCACGGAAGTTCGGTGCGGTCGTGCGTGAATAGCGACTAGAGATGGAAGCGTCGCGGTGCAAGACGGTCGTGGGGGACACGGACAGCCCAGTCAACCGGTTGACATCCTCATGCTGCTCGACCGCCTGGAGGATCTGATCAGCAACGGAATGCGGGTGCCGCTGAGCAGCCGGGTGATGATCGAGGAGGAAGACGCCCTCGCCATCATCGATCAATTGCGCCTGGCGCTGCCGCAAGAGATCAAGCTGGCGCGCCGGGTGGTGCAGGAGCGGCAGAAGATTATCACCGATGCCCAGGCGGAGGCGGACAAGATCCTGGCCGTCGCCAAGGAGCGGGCCGAATACCTGATGGCCGAGCAGGGGCTCATCAACGAGGCCAAGGCGCGTGCCGAAGAGATCCTGCGCCAGGCCAAGGACAATGCCAAGCGCTCGATGGGCGAGGTGGACGGGTACGCGCTCCGCCTGCTCAGCGAGCTGGAAGCCGTTCTCGAAGAGGACCTCGAGCGCATCAAGCACGTCAAGTCCGCCGTGACCTCTCGGTAGGACCTCTTGCACGGCGCGTCCCGGGCCGGCACGCCGGTGACGGCCGTGGAATTGCGGCAGTCGCTCCGCCGGTTGGCGGCGGGCCGACAAGGGCAGGGAGGAACACGGTGGCGCGCATCCTGACGTTTCCCCTCATGTTGATCTGGCGTCTGACGCGCCTGATTGTCGAGGCGGTCGGGCGACTGCTCGCCGTCGTGATCGGCTTCGTCTTCCTGGTGGTCGGTACGCTGCTGACACTGACCGGGATTGGAGCGATCGTCGGCGTGCCGCTGTTGATCCTCGGCCTGGCGCTGATGGTCAAGGGCGTATTCGGTTGAGCGCCGGGCCGGCCGATGCCTGGCCGCACGCCACGGTGAAAGGGGTTGCCGCGTGAGCGATTCGATCCATCAGACGATCGACGTTGGCTTTCCAGAGGGGGAGACGCTGCTGCTGCGCATCCGGGTCGGCGGCTGCCGCCTGCGGGTGCGGCCCGGTGGGGGCGATCGCTGGGTGACCGGCACCTATCACGACCCGACCGGCACGCTCCCCTGCCGGGTAGTGGAGGACGGCCGCACCCTGGAGATCACCCAGGGGTTGAACATCACAAGCTGGACGGGCGTCTTCGGCGGTGTGCCGACACTGGAGCTCACGCTGGGGACGGCGCGGCCCTACCGGTTGGTGTTGGAGGGGGGAGCCAGCGAGAGCACGCTCGACCTGGGCGGGCTGCCGCTGACGGACCTCGAGGTGCGCCAGGGGGCCGGCAAGTACGAGATCGACTTCTCGGCGCCGAACCCGGTCGTGATGGACGAGCTGGACATCGACGGCGGGGCGTTCGGCCTGGAGCTGCGGAACCTGGCGAACGCCAACTTCCGCGAGATGGAGGTCGACGGCGGGGCCTCCGCCTACACCTTCGACTTCGGCGGGAACCTAATCCGCCCGGCGGAGGTGAAGCTGTCGACGGGTGTCTCCACCGTGACCATCGCGATCCCCAGCAGTACGGCGGCGAAGGTGGAAGCCGAGACGATGCTCGGGACGATCGACGTAGGCGACGGGTTCACCAAGCGGGAAGGGGCCTTCTGGACCGCCGCGGCGGTGGCAGGGGGCAAGCCGGTCCTGACCATCAAGGCCAACGTCGCCCTCGGGGCGCTCCGCTTGCGCCAGACCACGCCCACGCAGGCGCTTCCAACCGGTAACGTGGGCTAGGCCCCCGTCACGCCGTCTCCTAAGAGCGGGTGCCCGTCGCGTTTCGCCGCGGGCACCCGCTCTTGGTGTGAGCCGGGGTCGGTCGCCACCGCCCAAGGTGACCCGTCATCAACGCGACGGCGAGCCGGTCCTCAACCGATTCACTTGATCACGGGATCATTCTAAGCGGAGCCGCCCACCGAAGAACGGCGGGCGGCGGAAAGCGAATGATCTGTGTGGTTGTGCTCCAGCGTCTCTCCCAACCCTGGCGTGCCGGGCCATCACTGGCGGCGGCGCAGGCGCGGGTCGAGGAGGTCGCGGATGCCGTCACCGACCAGGTTCAGGCTCAGGACCATGAGCGTCAGTGCGGCCCCGGGGAAGACCATCAGGAGCGGCGCCTCCCGGATGAACTGGCGCGCCTCGCCCAGCATGTTGCCCCAGCTCGGGATCGTCGGCGGCGGACCGATCCCCAGGAAGCTCAGTCCGGCCTCGCCGAGCACGCCCTCGGCGAAGATGAAGGTCGCCTGGACGATCACCGGGGACCAGATGTTGGGCAGGATGTGGCGGAGCAGGATGTGGATGTCGGCCAGACCCGTGGCCTGCGCCGCTTCCACGAACTGGCGTTCCCGCAGGCCAAGCACGACGCTCCGGACCAGGCGGGCGACGCGCGGCATGTAGACGACACCGAGCGCGATGATCACGTTCAGCATGCTCTGACCGAGCATCGCCATGATGCCGATGGCCAGCACGATCCCGGGGAAGGCCATCAGCGCGTCCATCAGGCGCATGAGCGCGCTGTCGACACGGCGGTAGTACCCGGCGAGCAGCCCGAACGCCACGCCGACCACGACCGCCACCACGCTGACACCCACGCCGACGATGAGCGAGACGCGGGTACCGTAGACGGTGCGGCTGAAGACATCCCGCCCCAGGTTGTCGGTGCCGAAGAGGTGCCCCTTGGCGCCGACGCCGAGCAGGCGATTGACGGCGTCGGTCTCCGTCGGGCTGTGTGTGGCCAGGACGCCGGCCAACAGGGCGACGAGGACGATGATGAGCAGCCCCACCGCTCCGATCACGCCGCTGGTGTGACGGGCGGCCAGGTAGCGGGCCCGCTGAAAGAAGCTCCGTTCCGGGCGCTTACCGGCGCGAGTCAGTGCCTGTGTTTGTCCAACCACCATGCGCATGAGCCCTTTGCGGTGCGTTGGCGGGTCCTCAGAGCGCCCGCCCGCCTAGCTGTAGCGGATGCGCGGGTCGAGGAAGACGTACAGCACATCCACCAGCAAGTTGATCACGACGTACAGGAACGCGATGGTCAGCACGATCCCCTGGACGAGCGGGAAGTCCCGGCGTAGCACGGCCTGGACGAGGAGCCGCCCGACACCTGGGATGTTGAACACCTGCTCGGTGATCACCGCGCCCCCCATGAGCACGGCGAACGTCAGCCCGATGACCGTGACGAGGGGGATGAACGCGTTATGGAGCGCGTGGCGAAAGACGACGCGGCGTTCCAAGACCCCCTTTGCCCGCGCGGTGCGGATGTAGTCCTCGCTCAGGACTTCCAGCATCATCGAGCGGGTCATGCGGGCCAGCAGCGCGGCCTGGGCCGCGCCAAGGGTGATCGAGGGGAGCAGGAGGTACTTGAGTGTGGCGACGCCCGCCTCGCTGATCGACTGGTACCCCTGTGCTGGGAGCCAGCGCAGCGTCACGGCGAAGATCAGGATCAGGTTCAGGCCGATCCAGAAGGTCGGCATCGAGATGCCGAGCATCGCCACGAGCATCGACCCGGTGTCGAGCAGCGACCCGCGCCGGACCGCCGAGAGGACGCCGAGCGGGACGCCGATCAGGATCGCCACCAGGGAAGCCCCGATGGTGAGCAGGATGGTCGGCTCGGCTCGCTCCAGGATCGCCTCGGTGACGGGCTTGTTCAGGAAGATGCTCGTGCCCAGGTCGCCGTGGAGCAGTCCCTGGAACCAGTGGAGGAGCTGGAGCGGAAGCGGTTCGTTCAGCCCCAGCGCCTCCCGTACCTGCTCGACCTGTTCGGTCGTGGCATCCGGCCCGAGGAGCACGGCGACCGGATCGCCCGGCGACATGTGCAAGAGGAAGAAGATGGTGACGGCGACGAGCAGCAGCACCGGGATCATGAGCAGCAGTCGCCGGACGATGTAGGCGGTCATCGGCCTCGGCCTCCCCTACTCCTCGAACCAGACGTTCCAGAAGAACCAGTCGGCCGGGTTGACGTAGCCCTTCACCCGGTTCCGGTAGGCCCGCAGGGTCGCCCCCTCGCAGACCTTGATGTACGCGGCTTCCTCCCACCAGTGGTACTGGAGCTGTTCGATGTACTCCATCTGCTTGTCGGGGTCGGGCTCCGCGATGATCTTGTTGACCAGCTCATCCTTTTTCGGGCTGGACCAGAAGCCGGGCCAGGACTCGCTCAGGAACGGCTGCAGGACCGGGTGCGAGTAGCTCTCGTGCCCGGTGATGAAGATGTCCCAGGCATCCCGCTGGCTGCGGGTCGCCACCAGCGTGGCCCAGTCCATCACCTGGAGGTCGATGACGGCGCCGGCCTTCTCCATCTGCTCCTTGAGCACGACGGCCATGTTGTAGTTGTAGGCGTACTCCTTGGTGGCGATCCAGCGGATCGGCGTGCCGTCATAGCCCGCGGCCTGGAGCATCTCCCGAGCCTTGTCGGGATCCTTGAGGTTGTAGAACTCCTTCCCGGCGTCGGTGTACCAGGCCGTCTCCGGCGCAGCCATCTCGGGACCCAGGCGGTAGAACTCCGGCCGGCCGAAGCCCGCGGCAGCAGCCGCGTCCAGATCGCAGGCGGTCAGCAGCGCCATGCGCAGGTCGCGGTTGCTCATTATGCTCTCTTCGGACTTGTTGAAGTGGGCCCCGTAGAAGTAGTA
The DNA here is from genome assembly GCF_019683595.1 of Sphaerobacter sp. GTDB lineage: Bacteria > Chloroflexota > Chloroflexia > Thermomicrobiales > Thermomicrobiaceae > Sphaerobacter. The sequence continues at coordinate 6,630 of NZ_JADGHZ010000158.1, forward strand.
GGGCAGCACGACCTGCGTCGTCAGGTCGGGCTCGGCGCTGAGCGAGTCGAAGTTGTCGGTGCTCAGCGTGTCGGCGAAGTCGAACTCGTCGGTGATGAGGCCGTCGCCGCGCACCGCGACCTCGGGCACCGGGATGAAGCGGATCTCGTCGAAGTAGGCGATCTTGGTGCCGCCGTAGCCGTCGGGGCCGCCCTCCAGCGGCTGGTAGTCCTCGAAGCGTACGAGGCTGATGTAGCGGTCCGGCAGCCGCTCCTTGAGCATGTACGGGCCGGTACCGATGAACTCGCCCATCTCGCCGTCGTGGGAGGCGTCGGCGATCTCCTTGGGGATGATGATGGCATCGGTCTCCGACAGGAAGACCGGCGCGATACCGGTCGGCTCCTTGAAGGCGAGACGAACGGTCAGATCGTCGACCTTGTCAAGGCCCTCAACCCGCTCGAACAGCGTTTTGCCGCGACCGGAGAGCACGCTGTAGCGCTCCAGCGAGGCGATGACGTCGTCGGCGCCCATCTTCTTGCCGTTGTGGAACAGGACGCCGTCCCGCAGCTTGAGGATGAAGACCTTGCCGTCGTCCTGGACCTCATAGCTGTCGAGCAGCATCTCCTTGGGGGAGAAGTTTGCGTCAGGCGTCCAGAGGGTCTCGAAGACGTGCCAGGCGCAGTTCTGGGTGACCGTCGCCGTGGTGAAGGTCGGGTCGAACGCCGGCGGCTCGCCCACGATGGCGACACGCAACAGGCCGCCGAACTTGCCCTCGGCCGTCACCTGGGTCTGGACGGGCCGGAACTGGCCGGCGGTCGGGCTGGCGGCCGGCGTGGCGCCACCGCCGCTCGTGTTCCCACCTCCGGACCCGGTGTCGCCCCCTGAGGACGACTCACCGCCGCAGGCGGCGAGGAAGCTCGCCATCGCCGCTCCGCCTGCCAGGGTCAGCGACCCCCGGAGCAGCGCGCGCCGGTTGACCGGACGACGCAGCCAATAGGCGAGCGGAGTCGATCGAAAATCCCCAGCCATGGATACTGCACTCCTCCTCACGAAACGACTCGCAAACGGACGAACCGCTCGCTGCCGAGTTGCAGCGCGGTTACTTTGATACGGTTGACTTGTTGGCTGGGAAGGATGAACTGCTCCTCAAGATCTAGCAGTTCATCG
>NZ_JADGHZ010000029.1 GCF_019683595.1 Sphaerobacter sp.
GATTCCGGGGGGCCGGCCCCATCATTCACGGGTGTCGCGACTGGTTCCGCTCAGCGTGGGTCAACCGTGCCAGCCGCGTGCGGGCTCCACTTCATCGAGGGCGGCTTCGATCTCCTCCGCGGTCGCCTGCGCGTTCCCCCACTTGCCGACGACGATCCCGGCCGCGACCTGCGATAGACGGAGCGCCGCCAGCGCGTCCGCCCCGGCGGCCAGGGCAAGCGACATCACCGCGATGACCGTGTCTCCGGCGCCGGTAACGTCGAAGACCTGCCGCCGGACGAGCGGCGGCACCTCGTGGTAGGCACCGCTTGCCTCCGCCAGGGCCGCGCCGGCAGGCCCGAGCGTGACCACCAGCCGCTCGCACTCCAGCCGCGCGCGCAGCGCGGTCAGGTGCTCGCGTCGCCGCTCCGGTTCGTCCAGCGGCTCGCCGAGGTAGGCCTCGGCCTCCGCCTGGTTGCACTTCACCAGGCCCAGCCCTCGGAAGTTCGCAAGCGACCCCTGCGAGTCAACCGTCGCCAGCCGGCCACTCTGGGCCGCGGCGGCGATCACTTCGGGAACGATCACGCCGCTCCGGTAGTCGGAGAGCAGGATGGCGTCCACGTCCGGCGCCGTGGCTTCGACGAATGCGGCAAGACTCTGCGCGATGGCCGGGTCGATCGGGCGGCGGTCCTGCCGGTCGACACGCGCCACCTGCTGTGGGAAGACGTTGTAGGCCCCCTCGGCCACCAGCCGGGTCTTGGTGGTGGTGGGGCGGGTTGGATCGGTGAGGACGCCGGAGACGTCGACCCCCTGATCCGCCAGCATCCGGCGGAGCCGTTGCCCCTCGGCGTCGTCGCCGATCACGCCGGCCTGCCATGCCGCGGCGCCGAGTGCCCGGGCCACGAGCGCCGGGGCGGTCCCGCCGCCGGGCCGCTCCTCGCGCCGGGTTTCCTCCAGGACCATGATCGGCGCCTCGCGCGAGACCCGCGCCGGGAGGCCGAAGATGTAGCAATCGAGGTAGAGATCCCCGACCACGAGCAGCTTCTTGCCGCGCATCGCGGCGAGCAGCGGCCGGAGCGATGTCAGTTCACCCATTCCCATCACCGGAACCGCACATACGGGATCAGCAGCGCCAGCCCGGCGAACAGCAGGTCGGGGATCAGCCGGATCTGGAACGCCGCCTGCACGTCGCTGGCCATGGCGCGATTCAGCAGGTCGTCGAGCGTGTAGCCCCACGGGTTGGTCTGTGCCATCACCACCCGGGCAACGATCAGGCCCAGAACCACGAGCCCCATCGCCGCGACCTGGAGATCCCAGCCCCGCTTATAGTTCGCGGCCCAGGACATCCCCTCCGCCACGCCGAAGCCCAGCAGCAGGGAGAGGTAGAAGTTCCAGGCAGGGAAGTAGCCCCAGAGGACACCGACCGCGACCGCGATCACAGCGCCGACGAGGACGCTCTTGACCAACATGCCCGTGCCCGTCTGGTAGGTCGGCAGCCCGCGGACGGCCGCGCAGTCAGGGCAACGGTAGCCAACCGGCGTTTCCACCGCGCAACGAGGGCAGATCGGCGTGCCGCACTTGCTGCAGCGCAGGCGCGTGCGGACGTTGGGGTGGTAGGTGCACTGGCGCTCGTTGATATCCGAAATCTCTGCTGTCACGCCGCGTGTTCCACCAGGGTCAGACCAGTCGCCGGAGCCGCTCGCGAAGCACGAGGGCCGCGAAGAGCGGCAGAGCCAGTTGCCGTCGCCAACGCCATGGCTGCCGGATCAGCCGGTACAGCCACTCGAATCCGAGACGGCGGACGAGCGCCGGTGCGCGCGGGATTGCCCCCGCCAGGTAGTCGAGTGTCCCGCCGATCCCCATCGCTACCATGATGCCACATGTCGCCAGGTCCGTCCGGTGCCGCGCGATCCACAGATCCTGCGCCGGGTGGCCGAACGCGACGAGCAGCACCGCCGGCTGCGCCGCCCGCAGCCGCGTTAGGATCTCTGGAGCGTCCTCCTCCCGCGGCGATCCCGCCCAGGTGCCGGCGATCACGCAGCCGGGATAGCGCCGGGTCAGCTCTGCCGCCGCCCGCTCCGCGATCCCCGGCCCGGCGCCGAGGAGGAACAACCGCAGCGCCGGATCCTCGACTGCGGCGAGCGCCTCGACCAGATCGACCCCGGTCACTCGCTCGCGCAGGGGCCGCCCCAGCAGCCGCGCCGCCAGGGTCACCCCGACCCCGTCGGCCGTCGCCAACTCCGCCGCCACCAACGTCGCCCGGAACTCTGCGTCGCGCCGCGCCGCGATGATGAACTCCGGGTTGACCGTGACCACATGCCGTAGCGCCCCGTCCCCCGCTCGCACCCAGGCCCGGACGCGCTCGACCGCCTCCGCCAGCGTCACGTCGTCGACGCGCACGCCGAGGATCCGCAGCGGTGGTCGACCGCTACCGCCGCGACGCGCGTTGGCGTTATCTACATTGGACTTCGTCGAACCCACGCTCCCGAGCATCGTCCCCTTCCTGGGCAGACTGCGTCTCCGCGGGGCCGGTACCGGTCCGACGATACGGGAGAGGGCGGGTGGAAGCAAGGGGGCATGTAATCCGTCCAAGGAAGGTCAGTCAAGATGCGATGATGGACACATGCGAGAACCAAATCCTATAATGTTCGTCAGCGATCAAAGCGACAGCTTGAGGGCCGGTGGGCCCACCGAAGGAACGGAGCCGCACCATTACAGCCTCCGCCGACTTCTCGGACGAATCTTCGCCTGTCCGGACCTCATTTGCCACCCCATCGAAACACACCCGTACGACCGTGACCCGGCCGGGCGCCTCGGCACCGGTGTATCGCATGCGCGTTGCGAGGTACGTTGGGCCAGACGCGGCGAGGCTGGCTGCAGTGGTTCGACGGTACCCCCTGCGGGAATGACTGCGTTCCCGGGCTCGCGTTATGCTGGCGATAAAGCAGTCATCACCGCGAGGAGAGGCCCGATGAGCAAGCGTTACCCGACCACGCGCGGGGAGCCACGCGCACCAGAAACGCAGCGTGCGAGCCGTATCTTGGAGATCATCTCCAAGATCAGCGCAGCGCCCAACCAGTGGACCCGACGGAGCCTGGCTGACTACTACGAGATCAGCGAGCGGCAGATCACCAAGGATCTACAGGTCATCCGCCACGGCCTGCGTCTGGAACTCGAGCGGCAGCCGAGCGGAGGCTACTACTTCAGGACGCTGCCCCGCCTTCCAGCCGTGTCGTACTCCCTCGCCGAAGCGCTCGCCATCTTCCTGGCGGCGCAGGCTGGTCGTCGCCTGGCGGGCATCCCGCACGAGGAGCTCTCCGCCGCCATCGCCCGCCTGCGCTCGATCATGCCGCAGGAGTTCCAGGCATTGCTCCAGGATGATGGGGCTACGGTTCCGCCGGTCCCACGCAACCGCCACCGCGAGCGGATCCTTGAGGTCCTGACCCGCGCGATCGGCGCCCGCAAGAGCGTCGATCTCATCTACCACCCGGCGTCAAGGCCGGGGGAGCGCACCGCCCGGCGGGTGGACCCATACGCGGTCGTCCCCAACGCCCAGTCGTGGCACCTGATCGGGTGGTGCCATCTCCGTTGCGCCGTCCGGATCTTCAAGGTCGACCGTATCGAGGACGTCACGGTCACCGACATCCGCTTCACCCCCGACCCGGAGTTCAACCTGAACGAGTTCCTCACCGCGGGCTGGGGGGTCACCCGTGGGACCGACCAGCCGCCGGAAGAGATCGTGCTGCGGTTCACCCCGACGGCGGGTCGCTGGGTGGCGGAGGAGCAGTGGCACCCCACGCAGCGGAGCGAATGGCTCCCCGACGGGTCGCTCGAGTTCCGCGTCACCGTCCCCGTCACCGAGGAATTCGCGCGCTGGGTGCTCCACTACGGCGCCGACTGCGACGTCATCGCCCCGGCTCACCTCCGCACCTGGCTCGCCGACCAGTCGCGGGCGCTGCTGGAGCGGTACTCGAAGGAAGCGTCGGTGGAAGCGGGCTCACTGACCACGGCGCGGTCGTAGGGCCAACGCACGAGCGCAGGACGAGACGATCAAGGGGGCGACACCTCGCCCCATTACTGTTCTTGTCAGCGCTGCGGCGGAAATGGCGACCGGTCTACCCGGAAAGCCGCCCTCTGTCAGGCGAGCATCCCGAGTTAGCCTGCCCTTGTTGATGCTGGTCATGGGCGGGAATGTGCCCTACCCTTGTCGGGTCATCCGGAGCGGAGCCGGACTCGGCCGGACGCCGGGTCCGGCGACTTCGTCCGAGTTGAATCATTGCTCACTGGCGCGGCGGGTACCACGCCAGATCCTTCGTCTGCGCTGCCCGCCGCGGAGCGGCGGGCAGCTTCGGTCAGAATGACGTGGGCACGTCTAGTCGCATCTGGTACGACTAGTCCCCCAGCAGCGTGAGGCCGGAGAGCGTCGCGTAGAGTTCGACCTTTGCAGGTACTCCGCTCGTCGTGATCGACACGTCTACTGCTGCCTGTCCGTTGGCCGGAACGAAATCCAAGTAGGTGAATCCCCCACCGATGATGTTCCCCGCCTCATCGTAGGCGATGGCGGCTACCCGAATATTCTCCAGGTCCTTCTGGTACGGACTCTTGACGATGCCCGTCACCTTGGGGAAGTAGTCGTCCGGCACGTAGTTGACATTCTCAGTGGCGAACTCAGGCCGCTGGTCGAACGGCTCGAACCGACCGGGCTTGACCTGCACGTCCAGCCGGTCGATCTCGGTCCCATCCGGAAGGAACAGGCTACTGGCGATGCCGAGCTTCTCGCCGGGGAAGAGGATCGTGATGTATCCGGAGTCGGTCTCGATCACCGTCCCGTTCGCGTCGTACACCGCGACTTGGTACTGCGAATCCTCTACCGCCAGACCAGAATTCGGGTTCTCAACGATGAATGCGTAGGAGGCGCTCCGATACTCACCTTGCCCGAACCCCTTAGCCAGAATTGCCAGCGCCTGCGGGGCGGGAGTCGGAGCCGGAGCAGTGGTCGGCTTGGGCGCGGTCGTCGGCGATGGCGCGACCGTCGCCGTTGGCGTCGGCTCAGTGGTTGCTGCTCCCGTGTCTCCTGACGCCTGAGGGCCGCTCGGCGTCGATGACAGCGCTTCCCTGGCGACATCGGTCCCGGACGTGCCGCACGCGGTCGTCAGAGCCAGGACCGCGGCGAGGATCAGCGTGATGACCCGGATCTTACCGCGACGACTAGGATTCTTGTGACTCGTCTCCCCTGCGTCAGTAGATGCGCTATTCCGCACGAATCCCATCACACACCTCCGTTCCCGTTGTCGCGCCGCGGCTGGGGGCCGGGCGCGAGACCTGCCCGTGCTGGTCGTGCCGGGCGGTCACGGAACGTGCCTGTTCCGGCTCGATCAGCGTTCGGTTCCAGCCTAGTGAGGTCGCGGGAACACAGCGGTTCCTGTGATTTGGAACCTGCGGGAATCGTGACAGAGAGGCAGGAAGTGCCTGGGTGCCGGCAGATGCCGGCACCCAGGTGGGAGTGGCCGTCAGGACCGTGCGGTGCCCTGGGTCGGGACGACTGCGGGGATCCCGGCGTCGCGCACCGCGCGGTCGAACGCGGCGAGGTCGGTGTCCAACACCTGCCGCAGCGCCGCGAGGTGGGCGTCGGCCTGTGCGGCGAGCTCGGCGAAGGCGTCGCGCGCCTGCTGGGTCGGGCGGGCGTCGTCGGAGTCGACGAACACGGTCAGCACGGCCAGCTTCCAGTTGAGCTTGCTCGGGAACTGGCGCGGGTCATCGCCCTTGACCTGGATCAGCTCCTCCTCGATCGCGGTGAGCTTCTCCCGCAGGCTCTTGGCCGCGTCGACGACGGCGCTGCCGCCGTCGCGCTCCCCGGCTCGGCGCGCCCAATCGTCGATCTGCCTCCGCACGTCGCGGATCGTGTTGATCGCCTGGTGCACCTCGCTCACCTTGTCGCGGATGGCGAGCAGGAGCTTGAACTGCTCGGCCAGGTCCTCGTCTGTGGCGGCGATGCGCGGATCCTTCAGGATGCGGAAGGTCGCGGTCTGGCTCTCGTCCCCGACCGTCAGGCGCACTTGATAGGTGCCGGGGACCACGACCGGCCCATCTCGGTAATCCTCGGTCGTCTTGTCGCCGGGCACCATCGTCGGCCCGGCGACGCGCATGTCCCAAACGAAGCGGTTGAGCCCGGCGTCCTTCGGGACACGCGGCTCCTTCTTCTCCTCGGCCCCCGGCGCCTCGCCGCCCTCGATCAGGGCGCGCTCGCGTGGGGTCGGGGCGCTGCCGTCGGTACCCTGCGCGGGCTTGGGCGGCTCACTGGAGAAGGAGCGGATCTCGTTGCCCGCCTCATCGAGGATGGTCAGGGTGACCTCACCCTCGGGCTGCTCCTTTAGCCAGTAGGTGATAAGCACGCCGTTGGGCGGGTTCTCGCCGGCGTCGAGAAATTCCTCGACCGTTGTGCCGGTCGGCGTCTCGCGCTTGCGATAGCCGAAGACGAGCGGCCCGGCCATACGGTAGCTCGTCTCGGTCGTCGACTCGGAGCCGTACCCCTTGTAGACCTTGAAGCGCGTGGTGTCGCGTGGCGTGAAGAGGTGCATCGGCTTGTCCGCGAGGCCGTCTGCCATCTGGTGGAGCGGTGTCAGGTCGTCCAGGATCCAGAAGGAGCGACCGTGCGTCGCGGCGATCAGGTCGGTCCCCTTCACCATCAGGTCGTGGATCGGGCAGACCGGCAGGTTCAACTGGAAGCGCTGCCAATGGCCGCCATCGTCGAAGGAGATGTAGATCCCGGTCTCGGTCCCGGCGTAGAGCAGGCCACGCCGGTTGGGATCCTCCCGGATCACCCGGGTGAAGTCGTCCTCGGGGATACCGTCGACGATCTTGGTCCAGGTTTTCCCGTAGTCGTTCGTCTTGTAGAGGTACGGCCGGTAGTCGTCGTGCTTGTAGCGGGTCGCGGCGATGTAGGCCGTGGCCGGGTCGTGCGGAGACACCTCCAGCACGCTCACCAGGGTCCACGGCTCCATGTCCGGCGGAGTAATGTCCTGCCACGTCTTCCCGCCGTCGCGCGAGAGGTGCACCAGGCCGTCATCGGTGCCGACCCAGAAGACGCCCGGCTCGTGTGGCGACTCGACGAAGGCGAAGATGGTGTCGTAGACCTCCGCACCGGTGTTGTCCTTGGTGATCGGCCCGCCCGACGCCTGCTGCTTCGTCTTGTCGTTGCGGGTGAGATCCGGGCTGATGACCTCCCAGCTCATTCCCTCGTCGGTGCTGCGATGGACGACGTTGGAGCAGACGTACAGCACGTTCGGGTCGTGCGGCGAAATGACGATCGGGAAGGTCCACTGGAAGCGGTACTTCAGCGTCTCGGCGCCGTCGCCCATGCCCTGGTCCACCGGCCAGACGGTGATATTGCGGATGTGCCCGGTGCGATGGTCGTAACGGGTCAGCCGCCCGTTCCCCTCGCCGCTGCCGATGGCCCCGCCGAAGACGATGTTGGGGTTGTCCGGCCGGACCGCGATGTAGCCGCTCTCGCCGCCACCCGGTTCGTACCACTCGGTCGGAGTGATCGCGCCGAGCACCGACATGCTGGGGATGCTGATGGCGGTGTTGTCCTGCTGTGAGCCGTAGACCCGGTACGGGATCTGGTTGTCGGCGGTGACGTGGTACATCTGCGCCGTGGGCTGGTTGTAGAGGGTAGACCACGACAGCCCCCCGTTGTAGGTGACGCAGGCGCCGCCGTCGTTCCCCTCGATCATGCGCATCGGGTTCTTGGGGTCGATCCAGAGGTCGTGGTTGTCGCCGTGTGGGGTGGGGACGGCGACGAACGTTTTGCCGCCGTCGATCGACTTCCAGCACTCGCCGTTGAGCACCCAGACGGTGTTGGGGTCGAGCGGGTCGGCGTAGATGTGCATGTAGTACCAGGCGCGCCAGCGCAGCCCCGGCTGCTCGGAGAGCCGCTGCCACGTCTGGCCGCCGTCGTCGGAGCGGAAGAGGGCGCCGTCATCAGCCTCGACGATGGCGTAGACCCGGTCGGGCTGTGCGGGAGAAACGGCCACGCCGATCTTGCCCAACGTGCCCTTGGGCAGCCCCTCGTTCCGGCTGATGTCGACCCAGGTGTCACCGCCGTCGGTCGACTTGTAGATCCCGCACTCGGGGCCGCCGCTGGAGAGGCTCCAGAACGTGCGGCGTGCCTGCCACATGGTCGCGTAGAGGATGCGCGGGTTGTTCGGATCCATCGAGAGGTCCACCGCGCCGGTGTTCGGGCTGCGGTAGAGCACCTTCTCCCAGGTCTTCCCGCCGTCGGTGGAGCGGAAGACGCCCCGCTCCTCATTCGGCCCGAAGGCGTGGCCGAGCGCGGCGACGTAGACGATGTCCGGGTTCTGCGGGTGGATGCGGATCTTGCCGATGTGGCGGGTGTCGCGCAGCCCGACGTTCGTCCAGGTCTTCCCGCCGTCGGTCGACTTGTAGACCCCGTCGCCGTGGGAGACGTTCCCGCGGATGCAGGTCTCGCCGGTGCCCACGTAGATCACGTTGGGGTCGGATTCCGAGACGGCGATCGCGCCGACCGCGGCGGTATTGAAGAAGCCATCGGAGACATTGCGCCAGTACTGCCCGCCGTCGGTGGTCTTCCAGACGCCGCCCGCGCAGGCGCCGAAGTAGAAGACGGTGGGGTCGCTGGGGTCGCCCGCCACGGCCACGACGCGGCCGCCGCGATGCGGGCCGATGCAGCGCCACCGCATGGTGTGGACCGCAGCCGGGCGCAAGGGCAGCCCGGTCTCGCGGGTTGACTGGGTCTGCATGATACTCCCGTTCCTCCCTGCTGTCTGGCCGGATCGAACGCCGGATAGTGTCCCACGTCTGCCGCGGTTTGGGAATTGGTCCAGGGCGGCGACCAGGCTGGCGCGGTTGGACACCGCCACGGTCCCCCCGGCTATTCCGGGGCAGACCCTCAATCACCGTGCTCACCGGCGCACGAGAACCAGGACGTGCACCGCATGGCGTCGGGGTGTCCGGCCGGGGCGGTCGCCGAATTAGTACTTTCGTACCGGGCCTGCGAAAAGGGTGCGTCCGAACGCACTCTGTTCGAGCAAGGCGCGGCGTGCCACGCAGCCGATGTCTGCATCAGCAAGCATGGAGTGATGCAACTCGCGCAACCGCGGAGAGCCGCACTCGTTTACTTGGCGTTGCTCGGGCCGGACTGGGTCCGGGGCGGCAGGGGAGCGCCTGCGCACCCGAGCGTTCGCAGAGGAGGCCTGGCACGAGCGCCCCGCGGGGACGGGGCAATGGCATTGCCGGCCATGGGACCTAGGAAGGGAAGGGCCTTTGACCACGCGAGCGGCGTGGAGTCGCCTCTTGGGCGGCTGCCTTATGGCCGCGGCCGTGACACTGTTGGGGCCGGTGTCGGTTGCCGCGGATACGCTTCACGACGCGAACGATCCGACGTACAACCCCTCATCTGCAGCCCTGGCGGGCGCCGGCGGAGGGACCGCGACGCCAGCGGCACCCGGTACGATTCCCATTTCCTGGGAGTTCAAACGCTTCTACGACCGGAGCGGCGGCGTGCCGATCTTCGGCTTCGCCATCAGCATGCCTGTGGTTGAGAACGGGCGACGCGCTCAGTACTTCGAGCGCCAGCGCCTTGAGCAGCACCCCGAGAATGCGGGAACCCCGTACGAGGTGCAGCTCGGCCGCCTGGGCGTCGATGAGGCAGCCCGGCGCGGGCTGCTGGAGACGGCCCCCTTCGCGCCCCAACCCGGAGGCAGTGCGCCCGGTTGCGACTTCTTCGCCGAGACTGGGCACTGGCTGTGCAACGGCTTCCGGCAATACTGGAAGTCCTACGGCGTGGAGCTGGGCGACCCCGGCGTCTCCTTCCGTGAGTCGCTGGCGCTGTTTGGCTACCCGATCAGCGAGGAGTTCGTCGAAAACGGCGTGACCGTGCAGTACTTCGAGCGTGCGCGGTTCGAGTATCACCCGGGAACGGGCGCCGCGCACGACACGCTTCTCGGGCTGCTCGGGTACCCGGCCTGGGCGGAGGCGGAGCCGGGCGCAGTCGCCGCGCCCCTTCAGTTGCCCCCGACCGGCGAGTTGATCAAAGAGGAGGCCCTGCGGCACCTCGGCGCCCCCTATGTCTGGGGCGGGACGACACCGGCTGGGTTCGACTGCTCCGGCTTCATCTACTACGTGGTCAATCAGGTCCTCGGCGGCGGCTTCCCGCGGAACATGGACGCGCAGGTCGCCAGTGGCGTCCCGGTGGACCCGAAGGACCTGCAACCGGGTGACCTGGTGTTCCAGCAGAACACCTACCAGGCGGGGCTCTCGCACGCCGGGATCTACATCGGAGACGGGCAGTTCATCCACGCCTCCATGCCGGGCGTCGGGGTCACCATAAGCAACCTTTGGGACGGCTACTGGAGCCCGCGCTTCTACGCCGCGCGCCGCGTCGGAGGCTGAGAGGGAGGCTGACCTACTCACCCGAACGGCGCCGCCAGCCCAGGCCCCGAGGTGATGGCGTGTGACGAAGCGACGGGATGGGAGCGGTGGTCGGCCCGTGCCCGAAGGGAACCCCCCAGGCACGGGCCATTGCCCGGCACCCAAGAACGTCGTCCAACGCCATGCACGTATCAGGCTGCCTGTTGTGGTCGTTCTGACCAAAGCCGCCCGCCGGGGAGACGGCGGGCGGCTTTGTTTGGGGCGTGGTGGCTCTTCGCGGCGACTTACTCCATCACCGTCAACTCGCGTGAGCAGTGGTTGAGGCGTTCGCCGCCGTGTTCGGTGACGACGACGGCGTCCTCGATCCGGACGCCGAAGAGGCCGGGGATGTAGATGCCGGGCTCGTCGCTGAAGACCATGCCGACCTGGAGCGGCAGGGTGTTGCCTTCGACCAGGTAGGGCTCCTCGTGGCCGTCGAGGCCCAGGCCGTGGCCGACGCGGTGGATGAAGTACTCGCCGTAGCCCGCATCGGTGATGACCTTGCGGGCGGCCCGGTCGATGTCCTGGCAGGCGACGCCCGGGCGGACGGCGGCGAGGGCCGCCTCGTTGGCGCGCAGCACGATGTCGTAGACACGGCGGTATTCGTCGTCGGGCTCGCCGATGTGGACCGTGCGGGTCACGTCCGCGGAGTAGTGCTCGTGCTTCCCGCCGAAGTCGAAGATCACGGTGTCACCCGGCTGGATGACACGGTCGCCGGTGATGTGGTGCGGGGCAGCACTGTTCGGCCCGCTGGCGCAGATGCCGATGCCGTGGATCTCGAGGCCGTGCTTGGCGCGCAGTTCGGTCAGTTCCTCGGCTGCCTGCCGCTCGGTCTTGCCGGTGAGCCGCGCGGTGGCGACGAACTCCTCCCAGGCGGCGTCGGCCATCGCCGCGGCCCGGCGCAGGCGATCCAGCTCTTCCTGGTCCTTGACCATGCGCAACTCCCGCAGCACGCTGGTGCCGCTCACGAAGGTCGCGTCGGGGATCACTTCCAGCATGCGCACGAGGAAGACGGACCACATCTGGTCGCTGACAGCGATGGTGGGGCGGGGGACGGAGCGCACGATATCGCCGACGAGGTTGACCGGTTGTACGGTCTCCTCCCAGGTGCGGATGTCGACCAGTGAGGCCTGGGCGTCGGCCCGCGAGCGCTCGAGCACGGGGACGACGAACTGCGGGCGTCCGGTGCGCGGGATGATGAGCAGGGCGAGCCGCTCGCTCGCGTGGGCGGGGTAGCCGAACAGGTAGATCAGGTCCGACGACGGGGCCACGAACAGGAAGTCGATACTCCGCTCCGCCAGCAGCCGCTGGGCTGCCTCGATCCGCCGTGCCAGTACCGTCGTGTCCATCGGGTGCTCCTCTCGCGTTGCGCCGCGCGGTCATGCCATTTCCCGCGCACTATACACCGATTTCGGCTGGTATTGGGTCGAGCGAGGGCGGAATCGGCGGGGTGGGAGTGGCCCTCACCCCCGGCCCCTCTCCCAACCTTGGGAGAGGGGAGGAGGATGGATCGCGCATGGCATCTGACGCATGACGGGTGACGCATGACATTCCCCCTCTCCCAACGTTGGGAGAGGGGGTCAGGGGGTGAGGGCCTTCTCCCCTACCGGCGGCGCTGGCGGGGATCGAAGGCGTCGCGGAGGCCGTCGCCTACCAGGTTGAAGCTGAGCACGGTGAGGAAGATCGCCATGCCCGGGAAGACGGTCTCCCACCAGGCCTTCTGCATGTTCACCCGGCCGTCGGCCAGCATGCCGCCCCAGGAGGGCGTCGGCGGCTGGGCGCCGAGCCCGAGGAACGACAGCCCGGATTCCAGCAGGATGGCGAAGCTGAGCCAGAGCGTGAGCTGGACGATGATGACGGCGAGGACGTTGGGGAGGACGTGGCGCACCATGATGCGGAGGTTCGCCGCGCCGATGGCCCGGGCGGCCAGGATGAAGTCTTGCGCTTTGACCCGCAAGAACTCGCCGCGGACCAGTCGGGCGGTGCTCATCCACGAGGTGAGCCCGATGACGATCATGGTTGTCTGCAAGCCGGGCTTGAAAAGGGCAGCCGCTGTCAATAACAGGAAGAAGCCAGGGATGGCGAGCATGATGTCGGTGAAGCGCATGATGAGGTTGTCCAGCAGGCCGCCGAAGTACCCGGCGAGCGCGCCGAGGGTCACCCCGATGACAATGATCATCCCCGCCGAGACGAGGCCCACTGAGAGGGACACCCGCGAACCAACGATAACCCGGCTGAAGACGTCCCGCGTCTGCCGATCGGTGCCGAACCAGTGCTCGGCGCTGGGCGGATTGAGCGGCTTGCCGCGGTTGAAGGCCGCGTAGTCCTGGGGCGCGAGCGTGGTGGCGAAGATCGCCACCAGATAGAGGAGGATAACGACCACGCCCCCGGCGACGGCCAGGCGGTTGCGCCGGAAGTTGCGCCAGACGATCCGTGCCTGCGACTCCGGCTTCCGGGCGAGCCGCTGGAACTCGACGGTGGTGGGAGCCGCGGTTTCCTGCATCGACACTCTCCGAATACCTCGCTCGATCCGTACTGCCTCAGCCCGGCGGCCCGGCTCCTAGGAGAACGTGATTCGCGGGTCGAGGACGGCGTAGAGGATGTCGACGATCACGTTGATGATCAGGATGGCGGCGCCGGTGAGCATCGTCAGCGCCAGGATCACCGGGTAGTCGCGCTGCAGGATGGCCTGGTAGCCGAGGTGGCCGAGCCCTGGCCAGGCGAAGACCGCCTCCACGATCACCGACCCGCTGAGCAAGCGCGGGAGCTGGTTCCCCACGACGGTGACCATCGGCACGAAGGCATTCTTCAGCGCGTGACGGAAGACCACGGTGCGTTCGGCCAGTCCTTTCGCGCGGGCCGTTGTGATGTAGTCCTGATGGATCACCTCCAACATGCTGGAGCGCATGAAGCGGGTGAAGATGGCGATGGTCGGGATCGCCAGCACCGTCGCCGGGAGCACGAAGTAGGACAGCTTGTCGAAGAACCCTTCGGCCTCCGGACCGGCGGTCGAGGCCGGAAGCCAGCCGAGCCGTACCGCGAAGAGGAGCTGGAGCATGAGGGCCAGCCAGAAGTCGGGCAGGGCGAGGCCCAGGAACGCGCCGCCGGTCGCCAGATTGTCGACCAGCGAGTACTGGCGCCGGGCGGAGATGATCCCCAGCGGTATGGCGACGGCCAGTGAGATCGTGATCGCGAGCGCCTGGAGCTTGACCGTGTTGGAGAGACGCTCCCCGATCAGGGTGATGACCGGCTTGCGGTTGAAGGTGTACGCCGTGCCGAAGTCGAGACGGGCCACCTTTGAGGCCCAGATGCCGTATTGGACCGGGAGCGGCTTGTCGAGACCAAGGTTCTTACGAACCTGCTCCAGCACCGTCGGGTCGAACGCCTGCTCGGAGACGAAGGCCACCGCTGGGTCACCCGGCGCCAGGTGGATGATGGTGAACACCACCATGCTCAACCCGATCAGGAGCGGGAATAGCAGCAGGATGCGCCGCACGATGTAGTTGCGCGTACTGGCTGACACCGTGACATCCGTTTCCTCTGCACCTGCCGCGGCGGGGCAAGCCCGCCCGGCAAGACCGTGAGGGACGGCCGGTTACGGGCGGCGGGGGAGCGGGCGTCTGCCCTGTCGCCCCCGCCTGCACCCGGCGCGCCGGCTACCGGGCTACTCAACTGTGGTCCAGTTTTGGAGATCCTGGAACAGGGTGATGATGTTGTTGACGTATCCCTCGTAATCCTTGGAGACGACGTAGATGAACGGCCGGTCCCACGCGTAGAAGACCGGGACGTCCTCCAGCAGGATCTCCTGCGCACGGGCGTAGATCCGGGCGCGCTCCTCGATGTCGAAGGTCGTGCGGCCCTGCTGCATCACCTCGTCGAACTCGGGGTTCGAGTAGCCGAAGACGTTGCGGGCCTTGCCGGTGCCGAGGGCGTCGAAGAGCTCGTCCGGGTCGTAGGTTGCCCCAGCCCAGGTCGGGCAGATCACATCGAACGTGCCCTCGGTGCCGGCCTGCACCACCTGGGACCACTCCTTGAGGTCCGGCTGCACGTTGATCCCGATCTCCGACAGCGACTGCTGGGTGAACGTGAGCCAGTCCTCGCGCAGGTGGTTGCCGGCGTTGGTCGTGAACGACAGCGTCAGGCCCGTGGCGCCGGCCTCCTCGACCAGGCGCTTGGCCTCAGCCGGGTCGTACGGGATCGGCTCCAGTCCCTCGTGGTAGGCCCAGTTCCCGCGGGCGATCGGGCCGTTGGCGGGCGTCCCCAGCCCGAGCAGGAAGTCGCTGGCGAACGTTTCAGTGTCGAGCGCCATGGCGATCGCGCGGCGGATGCGCTTGTCGCGCAGCGCCTCGTTGTGGTTCTGGCCGAAGCTCCAGCCGTTGATGTCCTTGCCCGGCGGGACCGTCAAGACCACGAGGTTCTCCTGCTGCTTGAGGTCTTCGGCCTGGGTCGGCTGGGCGTAGTCGGTCCCGTGGATCTGGCCCGTCTGCAGGGAGATGACGAGGGTCTGGGCATCGGGGATCACCCGATGGGTGAACCCGTCGAGGTAGGGCTTGCCTTCCTCCCAGTAGTACTCGTTGCGGACCGCCACGAAGTCCTGCCCGGTGGACCAGGACTTGAAGGCGAACGGCCCGGCGCCGACCGGGTTCTGGAAGAAGGCGTCTTCCCGCAGGTCCTTGCCGTCGAGCAGGTGCTTCGGGAGCGGGCGCAGATGCCGCAGGTTCACCAGGAATGCGGCGAAGGGCTCCTCGGTCGTGATCTTGATCGTCTTGTCGTCGACGACCTGGATGCCGCTGACCGTGTCAGTCGTGCCCTCGTTGTAGGCCTGAGCACCCGCGATGGGGAGGAACCGTGCCAGGTGCGGGCTGGCCGTCTCCTTCTTGAGGATGCCATACAGGGTGAACTCGATGTCCTCGGCCGTGAGCGGCGTGCCGTCGCTGAAGGTGACGCCGTCCTGGATGGTGAAGGTGTATTCCCGGCCGTCGTCAGAGATGGTCCACTCCTTGGCGATGCCCGGCACGGGCTTGAGCGTCTCCGGGTCGAGCTGGACGAACTCGCCGAACATCATCCGGCAGCGCCAGGTACCCTCGGTCTCGTTGACCAGCAGCGGGTTGATGGTCTGCGCCTCGCCGAGGGTGCCGATGATGATCGTGCCCCCACGCTTGCCATTCCCCGACGGGGGTTGGGTGCCGCCCGTCGTCGGCGAGCCGGGCACGCTCGTAGCCGTGGTGCTGCCCCCGGCGGGAGCGGTGGCCTCGGCCACGTCCTTGTCGGACGCTGCGCCGCAGGCGACGAGAACCGGGAGAACGGTCGCCGCCGCGCTGCCTTTGGCGATCATGCGCAGCAGTTGCCGGCGGCTGACTCCCTGCCGGCCGAAGTACTCTTCGAGGCGATAGAACTGGCGGACGATCGTCTCCGCCCGCTCCTGTGAGATACGGCGTGCCACGGTCTCCTCCTCTGGTCTTCCGGGCGAACGCGGGGTCCGCGACGGATCCGAACTACCGATGAACAGGTGCCATGCGCGTGGTTCGGCGGCCCGCCGGGGCGCCGCGAGGGCGTGGCGTCCCCCGGCGAGCCGATTAGCGATCAGACAGAGACACTGGGCGCACGTGCGTGTTACAAGGCGACTAGATGGGAATCGTCAAGCTCTCGAGATCGCGGGGATAATACGTAATCATCTCGATCCCGTCGGGCGTGACTGCGACGGTATCGGAGTGCCGGAAGCCGCCCAAGCCCGGCACGTAGATCCCCGGCTCGACGGTGAAGACCATCCCCACCTCGATCAGCCGATGGTCACCCACGTCCAGGAACGGCGCTTCATGGACCAGCGTGGACTTGGCGTGGCCCGTGTGATGACGCCAGTTCTCCTCCAGGTTGTGCTCCTTGAAGAACCGCATCACCTCCTTGTCGACGGCGGAGCATGGGATGCCGGGCTTGATCGTGTTGAGGGCGAGCGTCTGCACCTCCAACATCAGGTTGAAGTAGCGCTCCTGCTCCGGGGTCGGCTCGCCCATGATCATGGTGCGCTCCAACTCACTGCCGTACCCCCAGACCGACGCGCCGGCACCCGTGACAAGGACGTCGCCCGGCTTCAAGCGCGCGTTGCTGGTCATGGCGTGGGGGAACGCGGAGTCCTTCCCGATCTGGCCGCGGAAACCGGCATGCGCACCGGCCCGGCCCCAGGACATCGGCCGGTACTCGGGACCCAGCGTCCGGATCATGGCCTGCGTGGCCTCGAACGACGCGCGCATCGAGATCTCGGTCTCGCTGACCCCGACCTTGCAGTACTCCTGCAGGTAGGTGTGGGCCAGGTTGCCCCAGCGCGCGCTCTCGCGGATGAGCGCCAACTCCTCCTCGGAGTTGATCATCTGCATGTACTCGATGTCGTCGGCCACGTCGATGACCTCGGCGTCCGGCAGCAGGTCGCTCACGCGGGGTCCTCGATAGCCGTAGAGCCGGCCGTACCCGTTGCTGTCGACGCCGATCTTGGCGTTGCTCAGCCCGAGGTCGACGAGAATGTCCTTCAGGTACTCCATCGGGTGGCGCTCACCCGGATATTCGGGGTAGGCCGTGACGCGGTCCACCAGCGCGAACGCCTCGGCGTGCTCCAGCTCGAGCCGCGGCACCAGCAACGCCGACGTGTCGCGCGTCAGGACGTACGCGATCGGACGCTCAGTCGCGATGAAGCCAAAGCGGCTGAAGTACGAGACGTTGTTCGGGCCGAAGGCGATCAGCCCGGTAATGCCGCGCTCTCCCAGACGCTCGAGTATCGTGCGCCGGCGGCGCAGATACTCCTCGTCGCTGAGGCGCAACTGCGGCATAACACCGACTCCCTTCTGTTGTGATCCCCGGGTGACTCCGTACAATACCTGTCACCCAGAATAACAACGACCATGGCTGGCTGGTCGCCCCGGCCCAGGTTGGTTTCGGTACTCGATCGGACGTGGGACGGATCCCCTCGGCAATGAGAAACGCCCCTCGGCCGCGCGAACGTGAACAACATCCCAGCCTCATGGAAATACCAACGGCCACTCTACAATGGGGCGTGAGAGGGTGTCAAGATACCCATCGCGTCGCGCTACCAAGCGCGAACTCGCGCCGACGGGCCGGCCTCTCGACACGGACGCGGGGCTGTGGTCTACTGCGCGCGGGAGGGCGAGAGAGCGGATGAAGATCGAGACGATCATCCCCGACAGTGCTTTCGACCGGATCCCCGCGCTGGCGCGGCGGCTGGAGGAACTCGGATTCGACGGCCTGGCGCAGCCGGAGCTGAAGCACGACCCGTTCGTAGCGCTGGCGCTGGCGGCACCGGTGACGCAGCGGCTCACACTGGCCACGTCGGTCGCCATCGCGTTCCCGCGGAGCCCGATGGTAGTTGCCTACCAGGCGCACGACCTGCAGCGCCTGTCGCGCGGCCGCTTCGTGCTCGGGCTCGGGACCCAGGTCAAGGGGCACATCGAGCGCCGGTTCAGCTCGACTTGGGACTCGCCGGGGCCGCGCCTCCGTGAGTACGTGCTCGCACTGCGGGCCATCTGGAACACCTGGCAGACCGGCGGGCCGCTCGACTTCCAGGGCCGCTTCTACCGCTTCTCACTGATGACGCCGGAGTTCGACCCCGGCCCGATCCCCTACCATCCCATCCCGATCGAGATCGCGGCGGTGAACGCCTACAACGCGCGACTGGCGGGCGAGATCTGCGACGGGCTGCGGGTCCATCCGATGACGACACCCGAGTACCTGCGCGACGTCCTCTGGCCGCTGGTGCGGGAGGGGGCTGCGCGGGCGGGTCGCGACCTGCGCGGCTTCCGGATGGTCGGCGGCGGCTTCATCGCCACCGGTGCCGGCGAGGCCGAGGTGCGGACAGCCCGCGAGCAGGCGCGCTACCGCATCGCGTTCTACGCCTCGACGCGCACGTACCTCCCGGTGCTGGAGCACCATGGGTGGGCGGAGTTGAACCCGCGGCTGCGCCGCCTGATCGCCGAAGGGCGCTGGGATCAACTCGCCCGCGTCATCCCCGACGAGGTGCTCGACGCCTTCTGCATCAGCGGGACGTACGACACGATCGCGACGCGGGTGCGCGAGCGTCTGGAGGGGCTCGTGGACGTGCTCCACGTCGCACCTCCAGCCGATCCGCTGAGGCCGGACGAGCGCTACCTGGCCGCGATCGCGGAACTGAAGGCGATCACCCCGGCCTCCGCGATGCACGGGGCAGGCTCGTAGCGCGGTGTTTCGGCGGGCGGACGCCCGTCTCGGACTCGCCCGTACCCTGCCGGCATCGGTCAATCCCTCCGAGAGCGCGCAACCCAATCGGAGACCGGCGTCCTGCGGCATCAGCGCCGCTGGTCGGCGTCGCCCGACCGCACGAGGCGGCACGTCGGCGATGCCCGGGTGTGCCTCGCTAGGGCACCCATGACGCTCCCAACACGCAAACCCGATTGACACACTTCGGACCGGTGTTACAGTGACCGGTAGAGTCCTACTGGACCCATTCTCACGTTCGTCGTGGCGACACGACCCGGCCGCTCCGCGCGCTGGGCGTTGGGCCATCCGGCAGCGTCGGGTGAACGAGAGGATTTCCTCGATGGATCTCTTCTATACCCAGGAGGATGAGGAGTTCCGGAGGCGGGTGCGCGCCTGGCTGGAGGAGAACCTGCCGAAGGAACCGCTGGAGACGCTGGAGCAGCAGCGTGCCTGGCACCGGGCGGTGTACGAAGCCGGCTTTATCGGCATGGGATGGCCGGTTGAGTACGGTGGGCGCGCTGCCCGGCCGATGGAGCAGGCGATTGTGGGGGAGGAGATGGCGCGCGTCCAGGCGCCGCCGACCCTCAACCCGCTCGGCATCGCTATCGTCGGCCCGACGCTCATTCACCACGGAACCGAGGCGCAGAAGAAGCGCTTCCTCAGAAACATCCTGACGGCCGACGAGATCTGGTGCCAGCTCTTCTCGGAGCCGAATGCGGGATCAGACCTCGCCAGCCTGCGCACCCGCGCGGTGCTGGAGGGCGACGAGTTCGTCATCAACGGCCAGAAGGTCTGGACGAGCGGCGCGCACCGCGCCGACTGGGGGCTGTTACTGGCGCGCACCGATCCGGATGCTCCCAAGCACCTCGGCATCTCCTGCATCCTGGTCGACATGCACACGCCGGGAGTCGAGGTCCGGCCGCTGACGCAGATCAACGGCAGCAACGAGTTCAGCGAGGTCTTCTTCCACAACGTCCGCGTCCCGGCGGAGAACCTGGTTGGGGAGCTGAACGCTGGCTGGCAGATCGCGCAAACGACGCTGTCGTACGAGCGGGGCGGCAACACGCTGAGCCGGGTGAGCCGGTACATGGCGGTCTTCAACCGGCTGGTGGAGGCGGCCAGTGAGCTCCGCCGGGACGGGAGGCGCGCGATCGACGACCCGGTGGTGCGGCAGAAGCTGGGCCAGATGTACGCCGAGATCGAGGTGCTGCGCTACGGCTCGCTCCGCATCCTCTCCCGGCTGGAGAAGGGCATCCGGCCCGGGCCGGAGTCCTCGATCACCAAGCTCTACTACTCGGAGATGGAGAAGCGGCACTACGAGTTCGTCCTCGATATCCTCGGCCCGTACGGGCAACTGATCGAGGGTGTGCCGGCGGAGTACGCGATGAAGGAGGGCGTCGCCTACGGCGAGCCGGGGAGCTGGGCCTACCACTTCGCCTACTCCCGCGCCGGGACGATCTTCGCCGGCTCCTCGGAGATCCAGAAGAACATCCTGGGCGAGCGTGTCCTGGGCCTGCCGAAGGAGGTGCGAGCCGACCGGCTGCAGGCGCAGCAGGCGGCGAAGGCTCAGGCCGGGGGCGAGGGAGGCGCCTAGATGGATTTCGAGTTCAGCCAGGACCAGGTGATGCTGCGCGACCTGGCGCGCGAGTTCCTCCGCGAGCGCTGCACCAGCGCGCATGTCCGGGCGATGATGGACGACCCGGCCGGCTACGACCGAGCGATGTACCGGCAGTTGGGTGAGATGTCCCTGCTGGGACTGGCCATCCCCGAGCGCTTCGGCGGCAGCGGGCTGGGGATGATCGAGCAGGCGATCGTGCTGGAGGAGATGGGACGGGTGGCGTACCCCGGTCCCTTCGTTCCCAGCGTCGTGCTGGCCGCGACCGCGATCCAGGCGTCGGGCGATGAGGCGGCGATGGCGCGCTACCTCCCCGGGCTGGCCTCCGGCGAGTTGACCATGTCGTTCGCCCTGCTGGAGGACGAGATCGGCTGGGGGCCGGAGGTGGTCGCGATGCGCGCCGTGCCCGACGGCGACGGCTTCGTCCTCTCCGGCGAGAAGCGGTTTGTCCCCTTCGGCCAGGCGGTCGACATCATCGTGGTCGTGGCGCGCACGGGCGACGCGCCGGGCGATATCTCCCTCTTCGCCGTGCCGCGCGATGCCGCAGGGCTGACGGTCCAGCCATACAAGATGTTCGACTTGAATGCGAAGGAGTGCGCGCTCCGTTTCGACAACGTGCGGGTGCCGGGCGACGCGCTCATCGGGACGCTCAACGGCGGGGCGGACCCGCTCGACGCGGTGGTGCAGCGGGCGGCCGTCGCCGCCTGCGCCGAGATGCTGGGTTGTGCGCGGACCTCGCTCGAGATGTCGGTGGAGTACGCCAAGGTGCGCAAGCAGTTCGGGCAGCCGATCGGCAGCTTCCAGGCGATCAAGCACAAGTGCGCGGAGATGCTGGAGGCGACCGAGAACGCGCACTCGGCCACCTACTACGCCGCCTGGGCACTCGACGCCGACGCGCCCGACGCCCGGCTGGCGGTGTCGGTCGCCAAGTCGTTCGTGAACGAGGCGGCGCGCAAGGTGTGCGGGGACGCGATCCAGGTGCACGGCGGCATCGGCTTCACCTGGGAGTACGACCTGCACTTCTACTTCAAGCGGGCCAAGTACCTGGAGCCCCTCTGGGGTGACACGGCGTGGCACCGCGAGCGAGTGCTGGACGAGGTGCTGGCCGGTCGGGTGGCCGGCGCAGCTCGGTAGGCGGGAGGTGCACGGTATGTCGTCCCAGCAGCCCGGCACGGGCGGGAGCGGTTCCGCGCCGCGCGTGGTGCGGACGGTAGCGGAGCTGCGGGATCTGGTGGGCCAGGAGATCGGCGTCGGCCCCTGGGTGGAGATCACGCAGGAGCGGGTCAACCAGTTTGCCGACGCGACCGGCGACCACCAGTACATCCACGTCGACCCCGAGCGCGCGAAACAGACCTTCTTCGGCGGGACGATCGCGCACGGCTACCTGACACTCTCGCTGATCCCCTTCCTGTCCCAAGGGCGCGACGGGGTCAAGATCGATCTCGGCGGCAGGATGACAGTCAACTACGGCCTGAACCGCGTGCGTTTCCCGGCGCCGGTGCGGGTCGGCAAGCGAGTGCGGCTACGCACCACGCTGCTCGCGGTCGAGGAGGTCGGCGAGCAGGCGGTGCAGATCACCCAGCGCCAGACCGTCGAGGTCGAGGGTGAAGCGAAGCCTGCCTGCGTCGCCGAGACGCTGAGCCGGATCTACTTCTGATGCGTCATGCGTCATGCGTCCCCCTCACCCCCTACCCCCTCTCCCACAAGGGGAGAGGGGGGCAACCCTGATGACGGATGATGCATGACGTACCACGCCCGGAGGGATGCCGATGCAGACGCCCGGTGTGCGGTCGGACCGCGGTTTCGATGAGCAACAGGACGATGCGGCCTTCGCGGGCGCGATGCGCGCCCTCCTGCACCCGAGGCGCATCGCCATCGTCGGCGCGTCGCCCAAGCGGGGCTTTGCCAATACCATCCAGCGGCGCCTCGTGGACTGCGGGTACGAGGGCGAGATCTTCCCGGTCAACCCGAACTACGACGAGATCCTGGGGCTGCCGTGCTACCCGTCGCTGGAGGCGATCCCCGGCGGGGCCGATCTGGCGGTGGTGGTCGTCCCCAGCCGGCTGATCCCTGGCGTTCTGGAGTCGTGTGAGCGCGCGGGCGTCGGCGCGGTCAACATCATCACCAGCGGGTTTGCCGAAAAACAGGAAGACGAGACCGGACCCGAGCGACAGCGGGCCATCCGCGACTTCGCGCGTCGCACCGGCATCCGCGTGGTCGGGCCGAACTGCCTGGGCAATATCAGCGTGCCCAACCGCATGGTGGCCAGCTCCGGCGCCTACCCACGGCTCAACCGCGGCCCGATCGCGCTCGCGCTGCAGAGCGGCCTGCTGGCGTACAGCCTCATCCTGCCGGCGCACGACCGCGGCATCGGCTTCACGTATGTGGTAACGCTGGGCAACGAGGCCGACATCGACGTCGTCGACATGATCCGCTACTACCTCGACGATGAGGAGACGCGGGTGATCGGCTGCTTCGTCGAGCAGTTCCGGCGGCCGGAGCGGTTGCTGGAGATGGCGGAGCGTGCCGCGGACCTTGGCAAGCCGATCGTCGTGCTCAAGGTCGGGCGCTCGGAGGCCGGGCGTCGCGCGGCGCTGGCGCACACCGGGTCGCTCGTCGGCTCGGACGAGATCGTCGACGCGGTGATGCGGCAGTACGGCATCATTCGGGTCTACAGTCTTGACGAAATGATCGAGACGCTCGCGCTCTTCCACGCCCGGCGGCGGCCCGCGGGGAGCGGCGTCGGCATCGCGGTCGTCTCCGGCGGGGCGGCCGGCCTGATCGCCGACCTCGGCGCGGATGTCGGTGTCGAGTTTCCTTCACTTGCGCCGGAGACCGTCGAGAAGATGAACGCGGTGATCCCGGAGTACGGGACCGTCGGCAACCCGCTGGACTACACCGGACAGGCGGCGCAGCAGCCGGAGATCCTCGACGGGTGTCTGGCGGCGATGGCCGAGGACCCCAACATCCACGTCGTGGTCTACGGGCAGGCCTACCCGGCGCTGATCGATCTCGACCAGCCGACCGGTCAGGTGCTGCGCGGCCTGCCCGAGCGTTACCCCGACAAGGTGTTCGTCGTCCTGTCGCTCGTCGCGGGTGAGCTCAAGCATCGCATGATCGACCAGCCGGCGGTCGAGCCGGTTGGGTCGATCGACGGCATCCCCTTCCTTCAGGGCGCCGAGAACGGCCTGCGCGCCATCGCCTCGCTCGTCCGCTATGCGGCATTCCTGCGGGAGCGGGCGGCAGCGGCCCCGTCCAATGCGTCCGATCCAGACGCCGCCGAGCACGCGGCATGGGCGCGCGAGGTAGTGCGCGCGGCCGGTGGCCGGGCTCTTGTTGAGCGGGAGGCGAAGGCGATCCTTGCGCGCTACGGTATCCCGGTCACGCGCGAAGAGCTGGCGACGACGCCGGATGCGGCGGTCGCCGCTGCGGAAGCGATCGGCTACCCGGTCGTGCTCAAGGTGGAGTCGCCGGACATCCTCCATAAGACAGAAGCCGGCGGCGTACTGCTGGGGCTGCGCGATGCCGAGGCGGTCCGGGAGGGCTTCGCACGGGTCACGGCGAGCGCCCGCGCCTATGCTCCGTGGGCGGAGATCCGTGGCGTGCTCGTGCAGGAGATGGTCCCGGCCGGCGGCCACGAGTTGATCCTGGGAATGACGCAAGACGCCTCGTTCGGTCCCGCGGTCGCGGTCGGGCTCGGGGGCATCTTTGTCGAGACGCTGAAGGACGTGGCGCTGGCCGTCCCGCCCATCTCCGAGCGCGAGGCGCACCGCATGCTGTCGCGGCTGCGCGCGGCGCCGATCCTGACCGGCCACGGCGCACGGGGCCAGGGCGCAGCCGATCTCGACGCCGTGGCCGACATCCTCGTCCGTTTCTCCTCCCTCTGCCGGGACTTGCGGGATGACGTGGCCGAGATCGACATCAACCCGCTCGTGGCCTTCGGCCCGGGCCAGGGGGCACGGGTGGTCGATTGTCTGATCGTCCCCCGACATGACGCCTGACGGAGGTGCGATGCGGTTCGGTCGTCGAGTCGGCATCATCGGCGATGTGCACGGAGCGGATGGATTGCTCACCCGTGCGCTGGCCGCCTGCCGGGCGGCGGGGGTCGAGACGGTCGCGTTGCTCGGCGACCTCTTCGACCGCCTGGAGCAGGCCGACGCCGTGGCCCGGGCGCTCGACGGCTGGCACATCGTCGGCGTGCGCGGCAACCACGAGCGCGAGGCGCTGCTGGCAACCTCGGGCGAACAGCGTGACATCCGACCAGCTACCGCTGCTCTCCTGTGCAGCTTGCAGGACCGCGTGATCCTCGACGACGTGTGTCTGGTCCACGAAGAGGATGGCTGGGGCCGGCATGACCCGGTCGCCACCCTGTTCGGCGGCTCCGGTTGGCTGTCCACCCGCCACTACCCCGCCTGGATCACCTTCGCCGGTCATACTCACGTCCGCCATGCCCGCGACGAGCGCGGCCCGCTCGACATCGGCCGAGGAAGCGTGACGCTTGTCCCGTATCGCCGGTATCTGATCAATCCTGGAGCACTGGTTAATGGCCAGTTCGCTATCTGGGATCGGGAGGGCAGCGAAGTCAAGTTTTGTGACTTGAAGGGGTGAGGCGGCATTCGTCATACGTCATGCGTCATGCGTCACGCGTAGGGGAGGCGGGGAGTGGACTACGGGGAATGGGAACGTACGGTGCCGACGGCGATCACGAGTGATGTGTTGTGGCGGCTCCGTGTATACCGCCTGGCGCTGTACGCAGCCGACATCGGATGGAACGACGTCGTCCGGATGGGTCAGGATCGCCGTGTCCGGGCCTTGACCGATCAACTCTACCGATCCCTCGGATCGGTCAGCGCCAACATTGCAGAAGGGTACAGCCGTTCTACAGGCCGAGAGCGGGCACGCTTCTATGAATATGCGTTGGGTTCCGCGCGTGAGAGTCGCGACTGGTACTACAAGGTACGTCATGCGCTTGGCCCCGAGGTTACGGAACATCGCTTGGCGCTGTTGACGCGGATTATCCAACTCTTGCTGGTAGCCATTCCCGACCAGCGTGGCAGTAGTATCCGAGAGGAACCTGTGCTCTACGATGTCGACGGCTGAGTTAGCCAACAGGACCATGACGCATGACGTATGACGCATGACGTGCGGTAAAGGAGGCACCATGAACACACTCGACGGCAAAGTCGCGCTCGTCACCGGCGCGGGGCGAGGGATCGGCCGCGCGGTGGCGGAGTTGCTGGCGGAGGAAGGGGCCGCGGTGGTCGTCAACGACTTGGGCACGGCCCTTTCCGGCGAGGGAGCCGATATCTCCGTGGCCCAGCAGGTGGTGGACGCAATTCGCGCCGCCGGTGGGCGGGCGGTGGCCAACACCGAGTCGGTCGCCGACTACGCCGCGGCGGGGCGCATGGTCGAGCAGGCGCTGGATGAGTTCGGCCGCCTCGACATTGTGGTGAACGTCGCCGGGATCCTGCGCGACCGGATGATCTTCAACATGACCGAGGAGGAGTGGGACGCTGTCATCGCCGTGCACCTGAACGGCACTTTCAACACGTCCCGCCATGCCTGTGCGCTCTTCCGCGAGCGGAAGACGGGCGGGCGGATCATCAACTTCTCCAGTGTCTCGGCCTGGGGCAGCCCCGGCCAGCCGAATTACGGGGCGGCCAAGTACGGCATCCTCGGCTTCACCGCGGTGCTGGCCAACAGCATGAGCCGGTATGGGGTGACCGCGAACGCCATCCTGCCGTATGCCGCCACGCGCATGATCGACTCGACGCCGCGCGGGCAGGAGTTTGCCCGCCAGCACGGCAAGCCGCCGAGCGAGATGGCGGCGGGGACGGAGGGCGACCCGGCCAACGTCGCGCCGATGGTGGCGTACCTCGCCAGCGACGCGGCGGCGGGCATCAACGGCCGCTTCTTCGGCGTGCGCGGGTACACGATCCAGCTCTACTCCTCCTGGGAGATCGCCGCGGTTCTGGGTGCCGACCGCCGTTGGACGCCGCAGGAACTGGCCGAGTTCTTCCCCACCTGTATCGACCCGCTGCTGGAGGACGTGCCGACGGTGGAGGTGCCGGGCCAGGAGCGGCCGCTGCGCGGTACCGCCGCGCTCCAACATGATTCATCAGCATGGGAGGAGTTCGCGCCGGGGATCCAGCAGTGGGTGCGTACCGGCTACTACGCGGCGAAGGCGGCTGCTCGATCCTGACGTGGTCGGCGTTCGCGACGAAGGGAGCAGAGAGTACAGATGTACGTACCGATGATTCGGCTGCTCTTCGACTACAGTGCCTGGGCTGATGCGCGGATCTTCGCGGCTGCCGAAGGGCTCACGCAGGAACAGTGGCTGGCACCCGGCAACGCCGGGCGCGGCTCGATCCGCGACACGCTCGTCCACGCGATCGCGGCGCACCGGCGTTGGATCTCCTGGCTCGACGGCTCGGTCCCGCCGCAGGAGGCGATGCGGCTCAACATCGACCCGGAGTCGGTGCCCGACTTGGCGGCGCTGCGCGAGCGGTGGGAGCAGGTGCAGCAGCAGACACGGGCCTTCCTGGAGCGAGCCACGGAGGAGCTGCTGGCCGAGGAGCTCAGCTCGCCCACGCCGCGGGGAGGCGTCTGGACCGCCCCACGATGGGAGATCCTGGTTCACGTGGCGAACCACAACACGCAGCACCGCAGCGAGGTGGCGGCCATGTTGACCCAGTTCGGGCACTCGCCCGGCGACCTCGATGTCCTCTTCTACCTCTTCGAGCGTCGCCCGCCGGTGGGCGCGTAGGCGACATGGGAGGTTTACGATGGGAATGCTCGACGGCAAGGTCGCGATCGTGACCGGTGCCGGCCGGGGAATCGGCCGGGGAATCGCCCGGCAGATGGCCGCCGAAGGTGCGGCGGTCGTGGTCAACGACCTCGGGACGGCGCTCTCGGGCGAGGGCGTGGACGTTTCGGTGGCGCAGCAGGTGGTCGATGAGATCCGCGCCGAAGGCGGGAGTGCCGTGGCCAACACCGACTCGGTCGCGGACTACCGGGCAGCCGAGGCGATGGTGCAGCAGGCGATCGACGCCTTCGGGCGGCTGGACATCGTGGTCAACTGCGCCGGGATCCTCCGCGACCGGATGATCTTCAACATGACGCCCGAAGAGTGGCAGGCGGTGCTCGACGTCCACCTCAAGGGGACGTTCAACCTGTGCAAGTGGGCGTCCGTGCGCTTCCGCGAGCAGAAGAGCGGGCGGCTGATCAACATGACGTCCAACTCGGCGTTTGGCGCGCCGGGGCAGCCGAACTACGCCGCCGCCAAGGCGGGCATCATCGGCCTGACGCTCTCCTGCGCCAATGGGCTCGCCCGCTACAACGTGACCGCCAACGCGGTGGTGCCGAGCGGTGCCACCCGGATGATCGACTCGATCCCCAGCGCCCGTGAGGCGGTGGCTCACACCGGCAAGCTGCCGAGCGAGCTGGCCGCCGGGACGGAGAAGGATCCCGACAACGTGGCGCCGCTGGTGACCTACCTGGCCAGCGATGCGGCCCAGCACATCAGCGGGCACCTCTTCGGCTCGTTCGGCTACAACGTGGTCCTCTTCTCCCAGCCCAAGATCATCAAGACGCTACGCGCAGACCACCGCTGGACCGTCGAGGAGCTGGCGCAGCACATCCCGCAGGCGTTCGGGTCTGACTTCCAGGAGGTGGTCAACGACCCGCGGGTCTCGGCAGCGATCGAGGCGATCCCGGAGGGCAAGTGGGTCGAGATCGGTCCCGGCCTGCGCTTCTTTGGGACCAAGATTGAGCCGCACATGGAGTTTGTGTGGTGAGGCGTTGGCCCTCACCCCCGACCCCTCTCCCAACCTTGGGAGAGGGGCGGAGGACGGAGCACGAAGCACGCAGTACGGGGTTCTGGCACCGCACTGCGTTCCCCCTCTCCCAGAGTTGGGAGAGGGGGCTAGGGGGTGAGGGCCGCCGGATCACGTGAAAGGATCACCCAACGTGATCGCACTCTCGGGGAAAACCGCCATCGTGGGGGTGGCGGAGTCGGATCAGATCGGGAAGGTGCCGAACAAGCCGGCGATCGCCCTCCATGCCGAGGCAGCGCTGAACGCGCTGGAGGAGGCCGGGCTGACGCTGCGCGACGTGGACGGGCTGTTGACGGCCGGAATCAGCCCGCTCGAGCTCGGTGAGTACCTCGGCATCGAGCCGTCGTACACGGACGGGACGTCGGTCGGCGGGTCGTCGTTCGTCATCCACCTTGCGCATGCCGCCGCGGCCATCGTCACCGGCCGCTGCTCGGTGGCGCTGATCACGCACGGGGAGAGCGGGCGCTCGCGGGTCGGGATGCCGCCGCGCGCCCCGGCACCGGACTCGCTGCGTGGGCAGTTCGAAGATCCCTACGGCCTGCCGACGCCGGTGGGCGCCTACGCGCTGGCGTGTTCGCGGCACATGGCGGAGTACGGGACGACGAAGGAGCAGCTCGCCGAGATCGCGGTCGCGACGCGCAAGTGGGCCATGCTCAATCCCAAGGCGTACATGCGCGACCCGATCACGATCGAGGACGTGCTGAACTCCCGGCCCATCGTCTGGCCGTTCAACCTGCTCGACTGCTGCCTGGTGACCGACGCGGGCGGGGCCTGCGTCGTGACCTCGATCGAGCGGGCGCGCGACCTGCGACAGCGTCCGGTCGCGATCCTGGGTGTCGGGGAGAGCCACGATCACTCGATGATCTCCCAGATGCCGAGCCTCACGTCGTTCGCCGCGCGGCGCTCCGGGCAGGCCGCGTTCAAGATGGCTGGCGTCACGCACGACGATATCGACCTGGCGATGATCTACGACTCCTTCACCTACACGGTGCTCCTGTCGCTGGAGGACCTCGGCTTCTGCGCGAAGGGCGAGGGGGGCGCGTTCGTCAGCGGCCAGCGCACCGCGCCGGGTGGCGACTTCCCGATGAACACCAACGGCGGGGGCCTGTCGTACACGCACCCCGGTATGTACGGGATGTTCGCCATCATCGAAGCCGTCCGTCAGCTCCGCCACGACTACGCGGACCAGGGCATCCGGCAGGTGCCGAACTGCGAGCTGGCGATTGTGCATGGAACCGGCGGCGTCCTCTCGTCGGCCGGGACTGCCATTCTGGGGAGGGTGTGACCGTGAGTGCCCCGAGCAAGCCGCTACCCGTCGCCGACCCGGTGACGGCGCCGTTCTGGGAGAGCGTCCGCGCGCACGCGATGCAGATCCAGCAGTGCGACGCCTGCGAGCGCTTCGTCTTTTACCCGCGCGTCGTGTGTCCCCACTGCGGCTCGCGCGCGCTCACCTGGCGACCGGTTGCGGGAACCGGTGTGGTCCACGCCTTCGCGATCGTGCACCGGCATCCGAACCCGGCCTTTGCCGCCGAGATCCCGTACGTCGTGGCGCTCGTCGAGCTGGACGAGGGCGTGCGGATGATGACCAACCTCGTCGACGTGCCACCCGACCCGGCGGCCGTGCGGGTCGGGATGCCGGTCGAGGTGGTCTACGACGACGTGAGCGATGAGGTGACGCTCCCGAAGTTCCGGCCGCGGAGCGGATGAGGTTGCGTCGTCCCTAGCTGACCGGGATGGTAAACCGAGCCTCGCGCTCGATGCCGCCGGTGTTGAGCGTGGTGATGAGCGTCCAGGAGCCGGGTTGATCGAACTCGACGACCGCGGTCAGCCCGGCCTCCGGCTCGTTCCCGTCCGGCAGGGGTGAGGCAGGCACGGGATCCAGGGTCGTGCCGTCCGGGCGCACCGGTGTGAAGCGCACGTCGTTCAGTTGGACCGGCGTGCCGATGGTGCTGGTGAGCTGGACCGTGACGCGGGTGCGTCCCTGCTCCGCCGGGTGTGGGTCGGTCCAGAGGTTGATCAGGTACTCCTGCTGACCGGCCATGCCGGGAAGGGTGGCGCGCTGCTGGTAGGCCGGGTCGTTGGCATGGCCCAGGCTCATCCAGGCAACCCCAACGGCGAACACCAGCACAGCCGCGGCGACGATCATTAGCGTGACACGACCGCGGCTCGATGCGGTCCGGTTCGACACCGTGGCTCCTCCTCAGTCCCGGGCGGGTCCCCGCCCGCCCCGCGGCCCTAATGATAGGACACGGCTTCACCACGGTGTCGGGCGGGAACCGGGCGGTAGTGGGAGGATCTCCGAAGGTTTCACGTGCGCGGGGCTATTGGAGTGTGACGAATTACGTGGGTGCACGCCGGGGTGCGGGAACCTCCTCACCACCCGCCCGGAACGGGCTTGCCCCCGTTGGAATCCTCTCCTCGCTTGCCATGGGCATCTGCCGGGCGGCGGGACCCAGTGGAACGCCGGACGATACTTGAGTGGCCGGGGCGAGGTGCCCCGGCCACCGGCGCTCGTGCGCGTGCGGTGCGCGGCGATTACCGCTTGAGGTTGACCAGATCCTGCAGGACCTCGTCGGAGGTGGTGACGACGCGGGAGTTCGCCTGGAAGCCGCGCTCGGCCAGGATCATGTTGGTGAACTCCTCGGCCAGGTCGACGTTCGACATCTCCAGGTAGCCCGCCGCGACCTGCCCCCGGCCGCCGCGGTCATACATGCAAGGC
>NZ_JADGHZ010000159.1 GCF_019683595.1 Sphaerobacter sp.
TTATTTGGGTGTCCGTGCTTGGCTCGTGCCGGGGGCGGGTGGCGTGAAGGATCACACGCCGTGGCAGCCCGGCGGCTTGAGCCCCGGGCACATGCCGGGCGGCGGGGGCCCTATCACCGGGTGTGAGCGCTGCCTCTCCCCAGCCCGCTTCAGCGGGCTTTGTGTTGTCAGCCCGGCGGCTTCAGCCCCGGGCACATGCCGAGTGGCGGGGCCCACGCACCACTCATCTCTACCAGGCGTCACCAGCCCGCGCCATGATGCGTGGCCGGTCCCGCGCGAGATCCTTCGCTGCGCTCAGGATGACAGGCGCGCGGGAGCGGATGGCGGGCGGGTAGACCAGGTTAATTCGTCAAACTCCATCACCCCCGGGCACGCGCCACGGCGCGGGGATCCTCGCGCCACCCGCACGGGCACCTACCACGGCGCGGGAACCTTTCCACCACCCATCCCCGGCTCTACCACCGCGGAAGACCCACCGCACGCGTCACACTCCACCACTCCACGAGCCCGCATCCCGGCGGTGTGCACGATCACTACGGCAAACGCTTGGAGCCACCCCGATCCGCCGTGCTAGACTGGCAGCGATGTCCGGGCACGCCGGGGCCGCGGACGGCCGCCGGTTGGCCGTATCGGTCGCGTTGGAGCCTATGGAGGCGGATCCGATCGCCCAGACGCCACTCGAGCCAGACGCCAATTCCCGCCCACCAAACATCGTCATCCGCGGCTACGGCCAGTACTACGATGTCCGCACACCCGAGGGCATCGTGCGCTGCACCGTTCGCGGAGTGCTCAAGCGTGCGCGGCGAAAGACCGACCCGGTGGCCGTCGGGGATCGGGTCGAGATCACGCTAACCGGGCCGGGCGAGGGGGTGATCGAAGCCGTCGCGCCGCGGCTGCGGACCCTCTCGCGGCGCGCGCGCGGCACCGAGGACGTTGAACAGGTCATCCTGGCCAACCCGGATCAGTTGGTCGCCGTGTTCGCCGTGGCCGAGCCCGAGCCGCACCCGCGGATGCTCGACCGCTTCCTCATCATCGCCGAGGCGCGCGGGCTGGGGGCGGCGGTCTGTGTCAACAAGATCGACCTCGACCCGACCGGGGAGCTGCGCCGCATCTTCGACCCCTACCGCGCGGCCGGTTACCCGGTCATCGAGACCAGCGCCACCACCGGCGTCGGGATCGACGAGCTGCGTGCCATCTTGCGCGGCAAGGTCTCGGCGCTCTCCGGCCCCTCCGGCGTGGGCAAGTCGAGCCTGATCAACGCGTTGCACCCCGAGTTGGACCTGCGCGTGGGGGAAATCAGCGCCGTGACCGGAAAAGGCCGGCACACGACCACAGCCACCACTCTGATCCTCCTCGACGACGAGACCTACATCGCCGACACGCCGGGCATCCGCCAGCTCGGGTTCTGGGGCATCGACTTCGAGCACCTCGATCGCTACTTCCCGGAGTTTCGCCCCTACCTCGACCAGTGCTACTATGCCGACTGCACCCATCTGACCGAGCCGGGCTGCGCCGTCCTGGCCGCTGTGGAAGCCGGGTCGATCGATCTCGATCGGTATGAGAGCTACCGGGCGCTGCGCGCGGGGACCGGCGACGATCGCTAGCCGGTCGAGCCGCCAGCAGGTGTGCCGGGAGCAGAGAGGAGACTGCCCATGGATACCGCGATCCAGAGCCTGCGCGATGGCTTCAAGCAGGTCCTCGCCGAGCAGCACGATGCCTGGCGGAAGGTGCTCGAGGGCCTGAGCCCTGAGGCGCTCAACTGGAGCCCCGGCTCGGAGATGAACTCGATCGCGGTGCTGGTGACGCACGCGATCGGGGCGGAGGAGTTCCTGATCGCCACCGCGGTCGGTGAGTCGGTCGAGCGGGACCGGGACGCCGAGTTTCGGGCCGAGGCGCCCGATGCCGCGGCGCTGCTGCGCCTGATCGACGAGTCGAGTGCCCGCACTGCCGCGCTCCTCGATCGCGTGACACCGGAGGATCTCTCGGCGATCCGCCAGCCGGCGGGGGATCGGCTGAATCGCCGCCACCCCGGAACCTGGTGGCTGCTGCACGCCGTCGAGCACAGCCGTGAGCACCTTGGCCAGGCCCTGCTGACTCGCCAGCTCTACGAGTCGCGCGCCTAGCGCCTGGCCCCGTGGGGTGACGGAGAGGGGGACACGATGGCCGAATGGGACCAGCAGGGGCAACAGGGTGAGCAGCCGGAGGCGGAGAACCAGGCCGTCGCGTCGTGGCTCCAGGTGCTCCTCGGCGTCCTCTGCGCGGTCGGCTTCGTGGCTCTCCTGTTCGGCCTGGTCTACATCAAGGCGCACGGACTCTAGCCCCCTCGGCTTCGCGGCGGTCGTCCCTGGCGGCACGTTGCTTGCGCCCCTGGTGGTGGGGCCCCACCCATTGGTGTCTGCCCGTCCCACCACGGCGCGGCGGATATGGCGAACACGGCAAGGGAGTACGTGCCATGAGTGACGACCGTGACCAGTTGAAGGGCAAGGGCGAGGAGCTCAAGGGCAAGGCCAAGCAGGCCTGGGGCGACATGACTGATGACACCCAGACCGAGGCCGAAGGTAAGGGCGAGGAGCTCAAGGGCAAGGCCCGTGAGAAACTGGGCGAGGCTCGCGATCGCCTGAGCGACATGGGCGACGATGAAGAGGAACGGCATTAGCCACCCTCGCCCGTCATGAATGACGACGGACGACGGCGCCGGAGTATTCTCCGGCGCCGTTTCGTTTGAGCCGGCTTGGGCGCGGTCGGGGTGTCTTCACTCCCAGCCCCCTCTCGGACGGAGCCCACCAGGGGTGAGGGGGGAGAGGTCGTCAGTGCTGCTCCTGGCTCCGACCTCTGGCGGCGCGTGCGACGCGATGCGGGCAATTGGATGGTGCCAATTGGCCCTTGCACTCTCCAGCCGGTGCGCCAAGATGAGTTTCCGAAGGTGTACCTCACGAGAGGGGACATGGGGCAGCAGCCTGGAGGGGCCTGATGGAGCCAACCCGCGATCGACCGCGCTTCGAGTTGAGCGCACGGCTCGTTGCGATCATCGGCGTGATGATCGCCGTCGTCTTCGTCGCGACGTTCAGCGTGAAGATCCCGATCCCCGGCGGCTACATCCACTTCGGCGATATCGCCATCTACTTCGCGTCGTTCATCTTCGGTCCCATCGTCGGCGTGCTCGCCGGGGCGATCGGCCCGACTCTGTCGGACCTCCTGTCGTACCCGAGCTACGCGCCGGGTACCTTTGTCATCCACGGTCTACAGGGGCTCGTTGCCGGCATGATCGGCTGGCGCGCGGGCGTGCCGCGCATGATCCTGGCGGTGATCGCCGGGGGCGCCATCATCGTCGGCGGCTACTTCCTGTACGACCTGGCCGTCGTCCGTGTCGGCCTCGGCGTGGCCGTGACCGATGCCGGCTTCAACACCCTGCAGGCCCTCACCGGTGCGGTCGTTGCCATCCCCCTGGTGTTGGCCGTGCGGCAAGCCTACCCGCCGATTGCCACCTGGACTGCCCGGCGCACATGGCGCGAAGAGCCGGAGTAGTCGTCACGGAGTGCGCCGGATGAGACAGGCGCACTCCGCTCTTAGCGCAACATTATCCGCGGAGGAATGCAATTTGCGTCGGCATCTTCGCTTCATGTTGTGATGCCGGCGCAGTGCGCCTTCTGGTGCATGCGCCGCTGTGCCGCGGCCGCGAGGCCGATGGGGAGAGAGGTCAGGCCATGCACCTCCAGCCCGCGCCTACTCGCTTCGTCGCGCTGGTCGTCCTGGTTATCACCGCGCTGGTCGTCGTGGCTTGCGGCGGGGGTGCGGCGCAGGAGGCCAGCCCCACCGTCGGCGGGGCGCTGATGACCGCAACCGCCGCGATGCCCAGCAGCTCGCCCGCCGCCAGCCCGGGCGCGAGCCCGACCGCCAGCCCCGCCGGGACGCCAGGTGGAACCCCGACCGGCGGTACCGAGGATCTGACCGGGTGGGCCACGCCGTCCGACACCGAGAACGGCACGATCGCGCTCCTCCTGCCCGAGACCAAGACGGCCCGCTACGAGAGCGCCGACCGGCCGTTCTTCGAGGCACACTTCCAGGAGCTCTGCCCGAACTGCCAGATCATCTACAACAACGCCAACCAGGACGCGGCGACGCAGCAACAGCAGGCTGAGGCTGCGTTGACCAACGGTGCCCAGGTGCTTGTGCTCGACCCGGTCGACTCCGCCGCGGCGGCTGCGATCGCCGAAATGGCAAAGGCCCAGGGCGTGCCGGTTATTGCCTATGACCGGGCGATCCTCAACTCGGACGGCGTCAGCTATTACATCTCCTTCGACAACGTGGAGGTCGGCCGGTTACAGGCCCAGACGCTGGTCGACGCGCTGGCGGGGGTGGACAACCCCCAGATCGTCATGATCAACGGCTCCCCGACCGACAACAACGCCGGCGAATTCAAGAAGGGCGCGCACAGCGTCTTCGACCCACTGGTGGACGCGGGCGAGCTGACCATCGCCATGGAGTACGACACCCCTGACTGGAGCCCGGACCAGGCGCAGAACGAGATGCAGCAGGCGCTGACCGCGCTCGGCAATCAGGTGGACGGGGTCTACGCCGCCAACGACGGGACCGCCAGCGGTGCGATCGCGGCGATGAAGGCGGCCGGAATCAGCCCGCTGCCGCCCGTCACCGGCCAGGACGCGGAGCTGGCCGGTATCCAGCGCATCCTGATCGGCGAGCAGTACATGACCGTCTACAAGGCGATCCAGCCGGAGGCGGAGATCGCCGCGGAACTGGCCTTCGCGCTGCTGACCGGGCAGGACGTCCCGGAGAGTGTCACCGGTGGGCAGACCGCCAATAACGGCGCGACCGACGTCCCCGCGATCCTGCTCACGCCGGTCGCCGTGACCCAGGACAACATCGCCGACACCGTGGTCGCGGACGACTTCTGGACCGTCGAAGAGATCTGCACGGCGGAATACGCCGACGCCTGCGCGGACGCCGGGCTGGAGTGAGTCGCGTTGCGTGTTGCGTAGGAGATGGCCCTCACCCCCGGCCCCTCTCCCAACTCTGGGAGAGGGGGGAACGAGGGACATGAGCCGTAGTGTGTATTGCGTACGTCGTGTTCTTTACGCCTCCCCTCTCCCCACGTGGGGAGAGGGGCTAGGGGGTGAGGGCCGGTGCACGATGGACACCGCCGATGACGACTGCCGAACGGACACCGATCCTCGAACTCCGCGGGATCTCGAAGCGCTTCGGTGCGGTGCAGGCGCTGCATGAGGTCGACTTCGAAGTCTACCCCGGCGAAGTCGTCGCCCTGGTCGGCGACAACGGCGCCGGGAAGTCGACCCTCATCAAGGTCATCGCCGGCACCCACCGGGCCGACGCCGGGGACTACCGCTTCGCCGGGGAGACGGTCGTGGTGACGCACCCCGGCGAGGCCACGCGGCTGGGGATCGAGACGGTCTATCAGGATCTGGCCCTCTGTGACAACCTCGACGTCGTCGCCAACCTCTTCCTGGGCCGGGAGCGGGTCGACTCGCTCGTGCCGCCGGTCATCCGACCGCTCGACGAGGTGGAGATGGAGCGCCAAGCTGTCGAGGTCCTGGCCAGCCTGAATGTGCGCATCCCCTCGGTTCGCAGTCCCGTCGCGACCCTCTCTGGGGGGCAGCGGCAGTCGGTCGCCATCGCCCGGGCGGTGATGTGGAACTCGGCGGTCGTGGTCCTTGACGAGCCGACGGCCGCGCTGGGCGTCGCCCAGACGCGGCAGGTGCTCAACCTGATCCGGCGCCTGCGCGATCGGGGGCTGGGCGTGGTCGTCGTCAGCCACAACCTGGCCGACGTCTTCGAGGTCGCCGACCGCATCATCGTGCTGCGCCTGGGACGCCGGGTCGCCACCTTCGCCCGGCGCGACGTGACCCCCGAGCAGGTAGTGGCCGCGATTACCGGTGCCGGGATCGGGCAGCAGCCCAACGGGCCGCTGCCGCCCGACGAGGTGGTCACGGGGCCGGACGGGGAGGCGACACCATGAGCACGGGCACGAAGCCCGCGGCGGAGGAGGCCCATGTCCCGGCAGCCGCGCCCGGGCTCCGCGGCTGGCTGCGCGGGGTCGGGGAGCGCGCGACCCGGAGCAACATCGGCGCCCTGCCGGTCCTCCTCGGGCTCGCCGTCATCGCCGTCATCTTCCAGATCGCCAACCACAACTTCCTGACGGCGCTCAACCTGACCAACCTCATGATCCAGATCGCCGCCGTCGGCACTATCGCGGTCGGCGTGACGCTGGTGCTCCTGCTCGGCGAGATCGACCTCTCGGTCGGCGCGGTGAGCGGCCTGGCCGCCGGGGTGATGGCGGTGCTGTCGGTCAAGCAGGGCTGGCCCGCGCTGGCTGCGGTGGCCGCCGCGATCCTGGTGGGGACGGCGATCGGCTTCCTCCAGGGCGCCTGGAGCTTCAAGCTGGGGGTGCCGTCCTTCATCGTGACCCTGGCCGGCCTGCTCGGCTGGCAGGGGGCGCTGCTGCGTGTGCTCGGGACGACCGGGACGATCAACCTGAACGACCCGTTCATCACCGGGATCGCCAATCGTCTCCTGCCGCTCTGGCTCGGCTGGGCCGCCGGCATCGCCTTCGTCCTCGTCTATGCCGGGACGGCCCTCTGGAGCCGCCGCCAGCGGCTGCAGGCCGGCCTTCCGGTGCCGGCGGCGGGTGGTGTGATCCTGCGCATCGCGGTCGTCTCCCTCGGCGTGCTGGCGGCGGTCGCCCTGATGAGCGTGGACCGCAGCCCCAACCCCCGGGTGCAGATCGCGGG
Organism: Sphaerobacter sp.; assembly: GCF_019683595.1. Lineage (GTDB taxonomy): Bacteria > Chloroflexota > Chloroflexia > Thermomicrobiales > Thermomicrobiaceae > Sphaerobacter. Next base: position 6,765 of record NZ_JADGHZ010000159.1, read on the forward strand.
CGTCCCCTCCGGTGTGCTGATCTTCCTGATCTTCGTGGTGGTCTTCGACCTGATCACCCGGCGCACGCGCTTCGGCCGCCACATCTACGCCGTCGGCGGCAACGCCGAGGCGGCGCGGCGGGCGGGCATCAACGTCGATCGCGTCCGGATCACGGTCTTCATGCTCGGCTCGACGCTGGCGGCCTGCGGCGGCATCCTGGCCGCCTCCCGCCTCTACGCCGTCAACCAGGCCTCCGGCTCCGGCGACGTGCTGCTGAACAGCATCGCGGCCGCCGTCATCGGCGGCACGAGCCTCTTCGGCGGGCGAGGCACCGTCTGGTCCGCGCTGCTCGGCGCGCTGGTAATCGGGGCCATCTCCAACGGCATGGACCTGCTGGCGCTCTCCGCCGCGATCAAGTTCATGATCACCGGCGGCGTCCTGCTGCTGGCCGTCACCATCGACGCCCTCGCCCGCCGCAGCCGCCAGGCCGCCGGGCGGGCGTAGGGGAGCCGGGCGGTGGTGTGTGCCGTCTGGTAAGTGCTGGAGGTTATGGCCCTCGACGGATGCGGTGGGTCTCCGGCGGTGGTCTGTGCCCGGGACGGGTGGTGCAAAGGTTCCCGTACTGCGGCACGTGCCCGGGGGGTAAACCCCCGGGCTGAATAGGGGAAAGCCCACTGAAGGGGCTGTGATGGCAACATGCAGGCGCATTCAAGCCGGCAGGCTCGTGGGCACCGAGTCCTAGTCCCTTCAGTGGACTTCGCTGTGTCAGCCCGGGGGTAAACCCCCGGGCCCAAACCACAGCGCGGGGATCCTCCCTTCACCCGCCCGGGCACGCGCCGCTGCACAAGATCCTTGACACCAGACAGGGGAAGGTTCAATCCCCTCGCCCTCACTCCTTCGGCATCGCCTTGATCGCCTCGTAGGCGGGGCGGGGGGTGCCGTCGGGGTAGAGGAGGGCGTAGGCGGTGAAGGGGTGACC